>OZ241370.1:0-337916 GCA_965200665.1 Rhodopila sp.
GATCAGCCAGCCCTCCAGGTCACGCAGCACGGTGCGGACCATCGCCCCCTCGCCCAGCCACAACGTTGCCTGGCTGGCCAGTTGCAGATCCTGGCCCAGCAGGCGACGCGCCAATGTCGGGAGGAAGGCGGCCAGGGCGGGCGCCTCGGCCAATCCCGAACCGGCGTCGTTCACCATCCGTACGGAACCACCGCGGATCGCATCCAGCAGACCGGGGACATCCGAACCGGCTGACAGTTCCAACGAGTCGACGCGAGCGCCTTCCTTTCGGCGCAGCAGGACGCCGATGCGCTGAAGCCCGCGCAACGTCTTCAGGAAGACCTGACCGTTGCGCAGCGTCAGGTCGCCGCCCTCGACCAGGCCAATCGACATCTCGCGCGACAGCAACACGTGTTCGAACCACAGCGGGTCGGCGTGTCCCCCGCTGAGCAGAGCCACCCCCGCGCCGTCGTCGGGCGACAACGCCTGCAGCGCATCACCGGCGATCTCCAGGTGCTGGCGGAACTGTTGGATGCGCTGCGAGCGAAACAGTTCAGGGACGACGCGCGACAGGATGCGGCGATTTTCCAAAGCATAGGCCAGGCCCTGCGCCTGTCCGGTACGGTCCGCCAGCACCCGCCACGCACCATCCGGACCGCGCAACATGTCCGCCGCGTAAAACAGCAGGCGGCGGTCCTGGCGTTGCCCCTCTGCCGCACGGCATGGGCGCAGAAAGGCCGGGTTGCCGTAAACCAGTTCCGGCGGGATCAACCCTTCGGCCATAAGCGTCTGGGGGCCATAGAGGTCGGACAGGATCAGTTCCATCAGCTGGGCACGCTGGGCGAGACCGGCTTCAACCGTGGAGAATTCAGCCGCCGACATCACCAGCGGGATCGGATCGCAGCGCCAATTGACCGCACGCTCACCGGGCAAAATGGCCGTGATACCCTCGTCGGCAAAAGCCTGGTCCAACAGCCGGACCCGCTGCGCCAACGTTTCATGACCAAGCGCAAACATCGTGGATAACAGGGAGCGCCAATGCGGCTTGGCATGGCCAGTGCCATCAGCCATCTCATCTAGCGGACTCTCGCCATTACTCATGCCGCGCCGCCACGCCTACCGAGGCACGCACACTGTCTTCCTCTTCACTATGGGCGGCAACAGGGTGGCACGCGGGTCGAAGCTTTGTCCAGAACGCAGGATACAGGCCGGCTTGGCAAACCCATATGCAGGGCAAGGGCAACCTGCCATGAAAGGCCCCGTGCCATCGAAGGCCACGTTCCATCAAAGGCCACGTTCCATCGAAGGCCGCAAAGACAGCGTCCCGTGACGACCGCCACCGCCGATGTCGCCCGCCGCCCGCCGCCCGCCGCCCGCTCGGCCAAAACCCCATGAAGCGCTTTGCCATCTCTATGGTCACGACTCGAACGCCTCCCGCATCCTCTGTATATGCATATCGTGCCCATCGCTCCTGACATCGATCCCTCCCTTGCGATCCGCGACGCCGATATCAGACGGATTTTTCCGCCGGGCACGCTGACCGCTGGCCGGTCTTATGAGCAGCGTGGGCGCGTCCAGGACCTCGAAATTGCCGCACGTGGCGCGGTGATCACCGCGACGACCCAGGGCACCCAACCAAATCCCTATACGCAGAGCCTGAAAATCAGCCAGACGCAGACCAACGGCATCCGCATCGCCGGCGCCTGCTCCTGCCCGGTTGGACGCGCCTGCAAACATCTCGCCGCCGTGCTGATTGCTGCTCAGCGCAAGGAGATGACGATCCCCCGGCAGCCGGAGACGTTGTTTCCGCAATCGTCGAAGACCCAGACGCCGCCTGCCCTTCCCGCCCAGATCCAAAGCTGGCTCGCGGATTTTGATCGCGACGAGGAGGAACCGACCGAGGACTATCCCGACTCGATTCGCACGCGGGTGTTTTATGTATTGGATGCCGCGCCGCAGGCATCGGGCGTGCCGCAACTGCGGATCGACCCGATGACGGTGGCGCTTAAGCGCGATAACAGCGCCGGCACGATCAAGCGCTACGCGCCCCACCAGATACAGACACCGGCGAAATACCTGCGTCCCTCCGACCTGATCATCCTGACCCGGCTGTACCGGCGCACCAGCTACCACGCGCAGCAGGCGGACGACGACCCGGCGGACACGCTGCGCCGCATCATCGCCACTGGCCGCGCACGCTGGGGTAGCGCCGAGGGGCCGGCCATATCCGAAGGGCCGGAGCGGCAGGGTGAGATCACCTGGATCACCAGGTCGGACGCAACGCAACAGGCGGCACTGGCGCTGGATGAGGGGCTGATCGGGGTCCGTTTGCCGGCACCGTGGTATTTTGATCGCGCCACCGCGCGCATGGGCCCGATCGGACTCGACCTTCCCCGCCGCGTTGTGACGCGACTGCTGAATGCGCCGGCTATTCCGCCGGAGGCAGCATCCGAGGTCAGGGCGCATCTGTCGCGACGGATGCCGGCGGCGAAGCTGCCCGTTCCTGCGGAGCTGCAGGCACCGGAGCCGGTGCGGGAGCCAATGCGCCCGCATCTGCGCTTGATCAGCGGCACCCTGCCCAGCGATCCAAGCTATGGACGCGGATCGGCAAAGCTGTTGGGTCGCGGTCTGTATGCCGCACCACTGGCGCGTCTATCCTACGATTACGGTCCTTTTTCTTTGCCCCGTAGCCTCAAGCCATTGCCCTCGATCACGGTGCGCGACGGCACTCTTTATGAGGTTGAGCGTGACCGGGCGGCTGAAGCCAAGGCGCTGGCTGAACTGATCGGCTTGGGTTTCGGATCGGTGCATGAAGTCGTGCCGGTGTACTACCAGCACGCGCATACCGACGATTTTGTGCTGCGCGAATACGGCCCGAACCCGACCTGGCTGCAGATCGTCACCGAGGCGGTGCCGCGGTTGCGGTGCAGCGGCTGGACCGTCGAAGTGGACGCCGATTTCCCGATGCAAGTGCTGTCGGCCGAGGCTGACATCGAAGCGGAACTCATCGCAGGTTCGGGTATCGACTGGCTGGAACTCCATCTTGGCGTGAAAGTGGATGGCGAGCAGGTCGATCTTGTGCCCGCGCTGATCCGGTTGATCGCCCGGCCGGAGGCGGCAGCTCTGGTCGAAGGCACCGAAGATGACAAACCATTCGTTCTGACCTTGCTCGACGGCCGCCTGCTGTCGCTGCCGATGGCGCGCATCCGCCCGACCCTGCAAGCACTGCTGGAGCTCTGGGCCGGCGGGGGGATCGACCCGGACGGCGGAAAAATCGGGTTCAGTCGCCTTGATGCCGCCGACCTCGCCGGGCTTGAGGAGCGTACGGGCCTGGTGTGGCGCGGCGGCGAATCGCTGCGCGAACTTGGCCGGATGCTGCGTCAGTCCGGCGGTATTCCGAAGGCGACGGTGCCGGCGTCCTTCCTGGCCACCTTGCGGCCCTACCAGAGCCAAGGGGTCAACTGGCTGCAGTTTCTGGGCTCGGCCGGATTGGGCGGCGTACTGGCCGATGACATGGGCCTCGGCAAGACGGTGCAGACCCTGGCGCATCTGATGATTGAAAAGGAAGCCGGCCGGCTGGACCGACCGTGCCTGATTGTCTGCCCGACCAGCCTGATTCCCAACTGGACGGCGGAGGCACACCGTTTCGCGCCTGAACTATCCGTGCTCGCCTTGCACGGCTCCGCCCGCAAGGCGAGCTTCAACCTTATCCCCAAACACGACCTGGTGCTGTCCACCTACCCGCTGCTGACGCGGGACGCCGCCGTGCTGCTGGCCCAGGACTGGCACGCCGTGATCCTGGACGAGGCCCAGTCGATCAAAAACCCCAACGCGGAAACCACCCGTCAGGCACTTCGTCTCAAGGCTCGGCAGCGACTTTGCCTGTCCGGCACCCCATTGCAGAACCATCTCGGCGAATTGTGGTCGCTGTTCGACTTCCTGGCGCCCGGCTTGTTGGGCGGCCAGAAATCGTTCAAGTCGCGCTATCGCACACCGATCGAAAAGAATGGCGACGTCGGCAGACGGGATGCGCTGAACCACCGTGTCCGGCCGTTCATGCTGCGGCGGACCAAAGAGGAAGTCATCACAGAGCTGCCGCCGAAGACCGAAATTGTGGAGCCGGTCGAGATGGAGACGAACCAGCGCGCCATCTATGAGGCAATCCGCTTGTCGATGCATGCAAAGGTCCAGGCCGCGATTGCCCAGAAAGGCCTTGCCCGGTCCGGCATCATCATTCTCGATGCGCTGCTGAAGATGCGCCAGGCGTGCTGTGACCCAAGGCTGCTGAAACTCAAGACGGTGGCAAAGTCCCGGGCAGGCTCAGCCAAACTGGACCGGCTGATGGACATGCTCAACATCATGTTCGCCGAGGGGCGGCGCGTCCTGCTGTTCTCCCAGTTTACCGAAATGCTCGCCCTGATCGAAGCCCGGCTGCAGGACGATGAAGTGACCTATGTGAAGCTGACGGGGGACACCAAGGACCGATCGACCCCGGTCAGAAAGTTCCAGTCGGGCGACGTGCCGTTGTTTCTGATCAGCCTGAAGGCTGGTGGCGTCGGCCTGAATCTGACCGCTGCCGATACGGTCATTCACTATGATCCTTGGTGGAACCCGGCAGTGGAGGACCAAGCCACCGATCGCGCTCACCGCATCGGCCAGACCAAGAAGGTATTCGTCCACCGGCTGGTCACGCTGGGAACCATTGAAGAGAAAATGGAAGTCCTGAAAGAGAAGAAGCGCGCCATCGTGGCCAGCGTGATGGACGCTGAACATGGTGGCGCGCTGTCCCTGACCGAGTCGGACGTGGAGGAACTGTTCGCCCCGGCGGCGTGATCAATGCAACGCTACGGATACATCACGAACCAAGCATTGGGCCAGCCTGTTTCGATGATATTCAAAAACCTGGAAATCCCGCTCGGCGATTGAAGAACTGCGTAGCGCTGGCATTGTAGAACGCGCCACCCCCCACTTCGATCCCCGCGGCGATAACCACCGTGACGCCAATGGGATGCGTGGTGTAGTTGGCCCCACGCCAGGACCCATCCCAAGTCATCGTGACGGAAACCCCACCAAAAACCTGCGCCGTGACGGTAACGCCGTTGCACGCGCCTTCGATCTGGCTGACATCGCCGAACCATGTGCCGACCGCCAAGAGGTCCGCGCTGGCTCCGATCTCAACACCGGTGGCCGGGCCAAACGTGACCCATTCCACGCTGTAGTCGGACAGCGGTTCACGCATCGGGACATGGCCGAATTCGTCCGCACGCCACATCGCCCCGGCTTCGATGCCTGCGGTGCCAACACCATAACCGAAATGAGCCCCGGCACCGAGTGAATGATACTTGGGCTTCACCTGCATGTCCCCGAACAACTTGCCAAACTGGTCGACGAGCTTACGGTTGACATCGTTCTTGGTCCGCCCCTTGAGCAGATCGGCGATCGCGTTGCCATGCTCGGCGCACCACGCTGTGGCGTATGCCATGGCATTTTTGCTTCCCAACGTGCCGACCAATGCGGTCTCGCCGACTTTCGGTGTGACAGCACGGAACAGCGACATACCCTTGCTCCACTCGCCATGGGCCTCGGCGTTGAAGTCGTAGAGATAGCGCCGCAAGCCGGTGGTTGGGGTCGCGGCTGAATGCTCGTAGACTTGGCCAAGGTAAGGGCGAGCCTGTGCAGACTCAAAGGCATGAAACTGTGGTTCTGCGGTCGTGCCGTTGGCGACGATGGCGTAGCCCGCTTCCTCGGTCTGCAGGGAGAGCTTGAAGTAGCTTCGCGACTCTGCCTCGGACCAACGACGCAACAGGTAGACGGGGACGGTTTTCTCTGAGGCGACGGCACCGCCTGCGGCGAAGAAAGCCAGCTCACCCTTGGCATACACATTGCGGGCCGTATCGGTTGCAACCTCACCGGGACGTACGGCGGTGACCGGGGCCGGGCTTTTACTATACTGATAGCGGTCGGGATCGTCCGGACCGGCCGACGGGTGTCGTTTCGCGAACACTGCGATCATCTTTTCCAGAATTAAATCCATCGGGGACGGTGGTTCTGGGATCTGTTCGACAGTCAAGGCGTCCGGCGATGGCGGAAGGGCCATGAGGATGTCTTCGTCACCACCTGCCCAACGCTGGTTTCCTCTCCATGTCACGACGGCGTTGTCACTCGTCCGGATCAGCCGTCCGTCTGCGATCTTCCAGGCCGCGCGGTTTGTCTTATAGGACATGTAAAGGCAATTGTAGATCCGATCCCAGGATAGCCAGTTGCCCTCTTGATCCTGCAGATAGGTCTGCCCATCGGGGTCGATATCCCAGGTAAATATCCTCGGCGTACCATAGGCTGCACAATAGTTTTTCAGCGCCAGGGTCGATCCTTCAAGCCGGCACAGCCGGTCGCCCCTGATGTTTTTCCCCGGCAGGCTCAACTTCAGGGTGAAAGGCAGGTGGCGTCCGTCCTTGAACCCAGCATTGTGGAAGAAATCGATCGTCTGGCCCTCCCGGCACGCGAACGCCGCCTCCCATTGCTTGGCGATCCCGTCGAAAGTCTGCTTCACGACCGCACCAAAATGCTTCCCGGCGCCGTCAGCCGGATCGCCCCCCAGATTGGCGTTGTTGATCGTGACGATTCCGTTTGGTGTCTTTTCAAGCAGAGCCTGGAGAGCCCGCGTCACATCTTGGGCCTTTGGGATGCCGCGGTCATTGACTGCGCCATAAACAGCGTGGACGACCTTCACAGTATTTGCCATTCGTAATGCCCCCTCTCGAGCTCCGAAACCGTTTCCGGTTTGGTGGTTTGGCGGTCGTGGATGCGCCTGACATGCGGCAAGTCGCAGGTCAGCAGCCCGGCTCCATGAACAAAGCAGTGCTTGCCGCAGGTTTTTTCGTTTCAGATGGTTTATTTGAGCCCTTGCCGCGCTTGACCTAAGTTGCGACCGAGAAGTTGATGGTCTGACCTTCCTGGCAGGCGTAGGCGCGCGTCGCCCCATCGTATTTAACGATCGCAGCAAAATGCTTCTCGACACCGGCCGCCTCGATGTCCGGATAGCTCATGTTCGTGTTGTTGATTTTGACGATCCCGTCCGGCGTTTTATTGAGCAGTTTTTGCAGGATTTCTGTCACGTTTCCAGCTTTACAGTCTCCGGTTCGGTTGATCGCGCCGTATACGGCAAAAACGACTTCGACGAATTTTGCCATTTTTTGTACTCCTTCGAAAATTCAGCAATGTGTCGCGCCCCTCGAAGATTGTTAGAGGCACGCAAATTTTGCGGTACTGGCGCCGTTCCAGCAGGGGCTATCGCAATAGGCGGCATGTCGGCCGTCACGAACACACGGCGCGACCGAGCCGCCCAAAAGCCGCCGGAAGGCATCCCAAACCGCATCGCCGTTGCCGTCAGTAAAACCGGTTGGCGCAGGTTCTTCCAGCAAGTTAAGCGGTCTGTCCTGGACATTCCTGGACATTCCCCAGAATTCGAGGGAATGCTGGCCAAGTGGGGCGAGAGGGGAGAAAGCAGACGTCATGGGAGTCGCGTTCGCCTCAAAACTTCGTATGGCGGCACTTGCATTAGGATGCTTGTCGCGAAAGGAGTTGTGCGCCCGGTTCCGAGCGGTTAACGGTTCGACACAGTGCGATGTCGATCGCCTGAACAAATGGGTTCAGGGACGCTCCTTGCCGCGCTCCGCTTCCGTCTATGCGGATTTTGCCTTGGTCGTCGGCTCCAACCAACCCGGCCATTGGATTGCGGAGTGCAGCATTGAGGCGTTTGCGGCTGAACTCATCGCCTGCACGGGTACGGATGCCGAAACACTGGTCCGGCCGGACGGGTTCGCGCCACGCCGGGCCGAACGCGCCGAAGCGTTTGGCGGAATCGCAGGATTGTCCGGTGCCTTCGCAGCTTATTCGCCGGCATGGTCGCCGCATTTCCGGGGACGCCTGATCCGCGGCACACTGCGCTTGAGGATGGGGCAAAGTGGATTACTTGTTGCCACGTATGTAGAGACACTCGTTGGTCGGACAGTAAGCTTCACCGCCGACGTCCAGTTCGGCGGCCGCTCCATGCATTTCGCGGTGCGTGAGCAGAATGGCGAAATGCCGCTGTTCATCAGCGTGCAGGTACCCGGGCCGCCGGCAAGCGTCCTGTGTGGCGTGATGTCAGGGGCAGCGTTTGTAGCGCATGATTCGTTGCCAACAGCGTGCCGGATCCTGTTCATCCGGGTGCCGGATACCCCCGCCCTGGACGCCGGCAATCGCTACCTGGACCCAGCCCCGGGCGCGATCGCTGCCGATCTGCGCGCGCTGGGAGCGCAAATTGCAGAGGAAACGCATATGGAAGCGCTGGCCCGCGGCTTCCTCGGCGATGGGCCGCAGCAGGTTACCGCCGAAGATCAAACACGCTTTGCCAGCTTGCTCGACCCGCCGCATCTGGAGGCAGCTGGGCCGAGGTTCGCCGTCGACCTGCAGGAACGCCGTTGTTGACGCCGCCTGCCAGTACCGTATCACGAGTACCGTGACGCGGGTATCGTGACGCGGGGCGTCAGGCCGCCAGCGTCTCCACGATGTTTGCCAGCGTCGGCACCTGCACCGAGGGTCCGACCGTTGCCAAGGTCGGCGCCGATCTGAAGTGCCGCGCCGCTGCCCGCCGGATATCGGCCTCGGTCACTGCGTTGATCTTCGCCAGGACTTCCGCGGTCGGGATCACCCGCCCGAATGTCTGGATCTGCCGCGCCAGTTGCTCGCACCGGCTGCCGGTGCTCTCCTGTGACATCAACAGGCTCGCCTTCAACTGCGCCCGAGCGCGGCTGACCTCCGGATCGGTGACCGCGTGTTGTACCTTGCCGAGCTCAGCCAACATTACCGGCATCAGTTCCGCCGCCTCGCTCTCCCCAGTGCCGGCATAGATGCCAAACAAGCCGCCATCGCGGAACGGCGAGGCGAATGAGTAGATCGAGTACACCAGGCCGCGCTTCTCGCGGATTTCCTGGAACAGCCGCGACGACATACCGCCGCCCAGCAACGTCGACAGCAGCACAGTCGGGTAATAGTCCGGATCGGCGTATCCAACCGATGGAAAGCCCAGCACGACGTGCACCTGGTCCAGATCCCGCTCCTCGCGGAACTCGCCGCCGCGGTAGGTCGCATTCTCCGACGCAAGGGCCTTGCTGGGCCCCAGGTCGCCGAAATGCTTCTGCACCAGATCCAGGATCTCCGCGTGCTGCAACTTTCCTGTGGCCGCGACCACCACGTTACTGTTGGTGTAGTTCCGCCCCATATATCCGGTCAGCACGGAACGGGGCATGCTGCGGATGCCTTCCTCGGACCCCAGCACCGGCCGGCCCAGTGACTGATCGGGAAAAGCCGTCATCTGGAAATGATCGAAAATGATGTCGTCGGGTGTATCGTTCGCCTGGCCGATCTCCTGCAGGATGACGCCGCGCTCGCGCTCCAGCTCTTCCGGTTCGAACACCGAGTGGGTCAGGATATCGCCGATGATATCGAACCCCAGCGCGGTATCATCCTTCAGCATCTTCACGTAGTACGCAGTCTGCTCGCGAGCCGTGTAGGCGTTGATATGCCCGCCCACCGCCTCGACCTCTTCGGCGATCGCCGCTGCACTGCGCGTGGTGGTGCCTTTGAACGCCATATGCTCCAGGAAGTGCGATACACCGTTTTCATCGGCTGTCTCGTTGCGAGACCCGGTGGCGACATAGGCGCCGATCGAGACCGTTTCCACCCGGTCCATGCGTTCAGTGACAACCGTCAGGCCAGACGGCAAGCGAGTCAGTTGGATCGGTTCGTCCATGACGGCGGGTTCTCTCTCAGAATGTCAATCCGTGCATATGGGGTCGCCGCGTGCAGCGCAACAATGGCGTGCCATCCGTGTGAATGGACCAACCGCTTCGATGCTCGGTGCCGCAGGATGCATCGCTGAAGGCCGAACGGCGTTGCCAGAACGCCGGAACGTTCGGCAACGCATTTGCCGAGCGTCTTACACGAAGGTGCAACGCGGATGATATGCTGTCGGAGGGACTTGCGGAACCAAGCGAGCCGCTCCGCACTTCACTTGTCTTGTGCGACCGCTGAACTGCCACATCTGACGCAGTCCAGGAACCAGGAGAAGAGCTATGGAGGATCAATCGGCCGTTGAAATGCTGGGGCGGGCCGCGGCCATCGAATTCGCACTCGGAGCGATCATCAAACACCTTCCGGATGATGCCCGGCAAGATGTGCAGGGCGAAATCCGGTTGTTCCTTGAACGCAGCGACGTTGCGCATGAGTCGGGCCGGGCAACGGCCGACGCCGCGCGCAGCATTCTCAAGGAGTCCGGCGGGTAAGGCCACCCGGGCTAAGGGACGGTCAAGCGCTGCCGGTCGCCCCGGTAGTCACCCCTGTCCGAAGGCAATTTGAGCAGTTGCTTCCGCTCAACCGCTTTAAGCCATGGCATTGCGGACAAACGTCATCACCCAACCCCAGACATACCAGGCGGCACTTCGTCGCCCGGCCGCCCCATCGATACGCTAATGGGGTGTTCGGAGATCCTGAGTCCCTGTTTCCTCTGACGGATTGCCGGTCGATGAACGCCTTGTCGATGTAGCAGTTGCTTCGGCAGACGGACCGGACAGCGGCACGGCTGTCCAGCTCGGCTGCTGGGACCGCACTGGCTGCTGGGACCGCACTCGACAGGTCGCATCCGGGCAGGCAAGACTCTGCAAAAATCGGGAGGTACCATGAAACGGCGTACTCTTCTTGCAGCTGGTGCGGCGACACTTGCCGCGCCAGGGATTGCACGGGCAGCCAAGCCGCTGGTGTTCGTGCCGCAGGCGAACCTCACCAGTCTTGATCCGGTCTGGACCACGGCGACGGTGACCCGGAACTTCGCCTTCATGGTCTATGACATGCTGTATGGCCGCGATGAGGCGTTCGTGCCGCAGCCGCAGATGGTCGCAGGCCATGTCGTTGATGATGACGGCAAGCGCTGGACCATGACCTTGCGTGAGGGGCTGCTGTGGCACGACGGCACGCCGGTGCTGGCGCGGGACTGCATCGCCAGCCTGAAACGGTGGATGGCGCGCGATGCCGTAGGCGCCACGATCAATTTGCGGGTCAATGCGATCGAGGCACCAGATGATCGCACGATGGTCTGGCGGCTGAAAAAGCCCTTTCCGCTGTTGCCGTATTTTCTGTCGAAGACGCAGCCGCAGCCGGTGATGATGCCGGAACGGATCGCTGCGTCCGTCGATCCGTTCAAGCAGGTGACGGAGGTCGTCGGCAGCGGGCCGTTCCGGTTCCTGCCGAAGGAATACGTGTCGGGGGCATTCGTCGCTTTCGAGAAGTTCGACCGATATATCCCGCGGAACGAACCCGCGTCATACACCGCTGGGGGCCATCAGGTATTCCTGGACCGGGTCGAATGGAAGGTCATTCCGGACAGCGCGACCGCGGCCAATGCGCTGACCGCGGGCGAGGTCGACTGGCTGGAACTGCCGCAACCTGATCTGATGGGAATGCTGAAGCACGCCAGCGGCGTCACGACCGGGCCGCTCGACCTGTACGGCACCGTCGGGGTGCTGCGGCCGAACCACCTGAATGCACCCACTAGCAATGTGGGTGTGCGGCGGGCGATGTTCGCGGCCATTGACCAAAAGGAGGTGATGCTGGCGGCGATGGGCGACGATCCGACGACGTGGCAGGTGCCAATGGGATTTTTCCTGCCCGGCTCAAAATCGGCCAACGACGCCGGAATGGATTTCGTTCGCAGGAAGCACAGCGTCGACGCGGTGAAGCGAATGCTGGATGAGGCGAAGTACGGCGGCGAAAAGATCGTCTTCCTGCATCCGACCGACCAGGTGGCTTATAACGCGTTCAGCACCGTGGTGGTGGATGCATTCCACCGGGTCGGGCTGAACGTCGATGAGCAAATGACCGACTGGGGCACCGTGGTGCAGCGGCGCCCCTCGAAGGAACCGCTGGACAAGGGCGGCTGGTCGATGTTCCCCGCCGGCGCGCCGGGGCCGGAGTTCGTCGATCCGCTACTATCGAACACACTGCGCAGCAATGGGGCGAAGGCGTGGTTTGGCTGGCCGGACGATCCGGCGCTGGAAGCAGCATACGAAGGCTGGATCGATGCGCCCGATGAAACCGAGCGTCAGAAGCAGGCGGTGGCGTTCCAGGCGGCGGCGTTCAAGTCAATCCCGAGTATTCCGCTGGGGCAGTACCTGCCGCATGCGGCGTGGCGGTCGAATGTAACCGGACTGGTGAAGGGGTCGGCGCCGGTATTCTGGGGCGCGAAGAAGGCATAAAACTTGCCTGCTTGAACAACGGAATAGAACACGCCCATCATCTCAGGTGGGCCGGACGGCGCTCTAGCCAAGCGCGGCGGCGCGCACCATGTTGCCGCCTGTGTGCACCGTTGTCGTTCTCGTCCGTCCCCACTTCGTCCTCCTGGCTGCAAACCGCGATGAGCGGCTGGATAGGGCGTGGGACCCTCCCGGTGCCTGGTGGCCCGATCGTCCGGACATGGTGGCCGGACGGGACCGCACCGCGGGCGGAACCTGGATGGGCATGAACAGGTCGGGCGTGGTGGCGGCGGTGCTGAACCGACCAGGAACGCTGGGGCCCGCGGCGGGCAAGCGCAGCCGGGGTGAGCTTCCATTGCAGGCGCTGGAGCATCCGACCGCGGCGCAGGCGGCTGCGGCAATCGCGGGGCTGGATGCGCGTCAATGGCGCGGCTTCAACATGGTGCTGGCGGATCGAGCCGGCGCGATCTTCATCCGTGGCGTGGGGCATGGCCAGCCCGCGGCGCAGGTACTGCCGCAGGGCGTGTCGATGGTCACCGCACACGATCCCAACGATCTGGACAGCCCACGAACCGCGCGCCACCTGCCGCGGTTCGAGGCTGTTGAACCCGCGAGGCCCGATGAGCGGGCGTTGTGGCTGCCGATCCTGTCCGACCGGGGCGGATCGGTGGCGGAACAGATCAATGTTGAACCGCGTGATGGTTTCGGCACGGTGTGCTCGTCAATTGTCTCGCTTCCGCTCGCGGGCCGTCCCATATGGACGTTCGCCGCCGGTCCGCCGGACCGCACCGGATTCGAGCCGGTCTTTTGTGCATGGGATCCGGCTGCTATACCCGCCGCGACGACGTAACCGTAACCGCGCCTTGGCGTGATGACCTGAGCCCTAAGGAACCCCGCTATGGCCCGCCGCCGACAGCTCTATGAGGGCAAAGCCAAGATCCTGTTCGAAGGGCCCGAACCGGGCACCCTGGTGCAGTATTTCAAGGACGATGCCACCGCCGGGAACGGCGCCAAGAAAGGAATCATCACCGGCAAGGGCGTGCTGAACAACCGGATCAGCGAGTACTTGATGATGCGTTTGCACGAGATCGGAGTGCCGACGCATTTCGTCCGGCGGCTGAACATGCGCGAGCAACTGATCCGCGAGGTGGAGATCATCCCGCTTGAAGTGGTGGTGCGCAACGTGGCGGCTGGCAGTCTCGCGACCCGCCTGGGCATCGTGGAAGGCACCAGGCTGCCGCGGTCGATCATCGAGTACTACTACAAGAATGACGCACTGAACGACCCGATGGTGAGTGAGGAGCACATCACCTGCTTCGGCTGGGCAAACACCGCCGACCTGGATGACATCGTGGCGCTGACGCTGCGGATCAACGATTTCCTGTCGGGCCTGTTGCTGGGCGTTGGCATCACGCTGGTGGACTTCAAGCTGGAATTCGGCCGGCTGTGGGAGAATGACGAGATGCGGATCATCCTTGCCGACGAAATCAGCCCGGACAACTGCCGGTTGTGGGACAGCAAGACCAACGAGAAGATGGACAAGGACCGGTTCCGCCGCGACCTGGGCAAGGTCGAGGAAGGTTATCAGGAGGTAGCCCGGCGGTTGGGGATCTTACCGGAAGCCGGCACCCGGGACCTCAAGGGGCCGGAGTTGATGCAGTGAAGGCGATCGTGACGGTGATGCTGAAGTCCGGCGTGCTGGATCCGCAGGGCAAGGCGATCGCTCATGCGCTTGGGACACTGGGCTTCACCGGCGTCCAGGACGTGCGCGCCGGGAAGGTCCTGGAGATCGAACTCGCCGAGACCAACCCCGAAAAGGCTCGCGCAGCGGCCGAGGAAATGGCCCGCAAGCTGCTGGCCAACACGGTGATCGAGAGCTTCAAGGTGACGGTGGAGGGCTAGGCGTCAGGCTGCCGACCAGGCGCAGCCACCGCTCGCATCGCTAGAGCAATATCACCCTGACCGGAATGGTCAGGGTGATGAAGTTGCTCGCTCAAACAACGAGATAGAGCGCGCTGACTGTTTACAGTCAGGCTGAAAGCGCTCTAGCCTGGCCTGAGGAAGCCACCCTCGCAGGAATGGAGGGGCGCCGACTTCCGCCCCTCTCCTCCAGACCGACGCTGCAAAGCGCTTTTAGTAGGTGGCCGCGATCTCCTTCGCCGCCGGGCTCGCGACGTCCGACGCACCTTCCAGCATCGCCCGCATGCCATGGCCGTTGGTCCGCCACCAATCGTGCAGAATGCGAACATCCCAGCCGATGCAGAAATGCTTCACGCCCATCTCCAGATAAGGGGCGGCGTCATTGATGTTGGCGAGTTCGATCCTGGGGTGCAGACCCTTTTTCAGCGCGGTTTCGATGGTCCTGCGTTCGGCCGCCTTGACGTCCGGATGATTGCGCTGACCGGTCAGGCCGAGGCTCATGGAATAATCGGAACTGCCAAACTGCACCATGTCGATACCCTTGACCGACAGGATGTTGTCGAGGTCTTCGACGCATTCACGCTTCTCGACCATGATGGCAATGACAACCTCGTTCAGTGCGTCGACATAAGCGGGGGATCCGCCGTCGCGAACGGTACCGACGTCACGCCGCATCCCAACCCCAAGACGGCCGCCGGTGCCTGGAGTCTCCGCTCGGACGGCGGCCACGCAGGCATGGGCATCGGCCAGGGTGCGCACGTCGGCAAACAGGATACTCTGGAACCCGGAGCCGATGGCCCGCATGGCCTGGTGGGTCCATTGCGTCTGCTCGACCTTGATCATGCCGGCAAGGTCCTTGAGTTCAAGCGCACGGCCAAGGTTGTCGAGGTCGTGCATGTCGAACGGCGAGTACTCGGCGGTGAACTCCACATAGTCGTAGTTGCCGGCCTGGCCGACCAGCTCCACCAGCGTTGGCCAGGTGGAAAGCAGGTGGGTGCCGATCGTCGGCTGATTTGCGTTCAGCAACGCGCGAAGACGATTTGGACGCATGGTGGCGTTTCCCTCTTTGGTTAGGGCCGGGTTGGTTGGGGCCGGGTTGGTTGGGGCAGGAACATCGTCAGCCGTTCGCGGCCGATCCGCAAGGTGCAACGCCCGACACCGATAGCTCGACACCGTCCGCTCCCCCGATGATCCGCAACGGCGGTGCCATGCCAGCGATGGAAGGAGCGAAGCCGGCACGGGTGTCTTGAGTCCAAGTCTGCCGCGCCGCTCCGCGCCCGTTGGACCCCGCGCTTACGACACGCCTCTCTCGATCGCCAGCCGCACCAGGTCGCTGGTCCGGGCGACGCCGAGTTTGGCTTTGATCTGGCTGCATGTGTTGGCGACCGTCTTGTAGCTGACCCCCAGCGCATCGGCGATCATTGCCAGACCCTGGCCGTCACCGAGCAGACGCATGATCTCCAGGTCGCGCTCAGTCAGACGATCGTCCTGGTTTCCGATCTCGGCGGCCTGCAGCGCCAGCCGTTGCGCGATCGCGGCTTCGATGTAGCGCCCGCCGGCGGCCACGATCCGAACCGCCTTTAGCAATTCCTCCGGCGAGGCATTTTTGCTGAGGTAGCCGGCAGCGCCGGCACGCATGGCGCGTGTCGCGTAAATCGACTCCGCGTGCATGCTCAGCACCATCACGCGGGCATCGGGATGTTCAGCCAGGATGCGCCGCAGCAATTCCAGCCCGCCCAACGCCGGCAGGTTGAGGTCGAGCACGATCAGCGTTGGCCGCTCCGCGCGCACCAGTGTCAGCGCTTCGCGCCCCGTCGCGGCCTCGCTGATCTGAACGCCCTGCAGCACGGCGAACAGTCGCCGCAATCCGGCACGGACAATGGCGTGATCGTCAACCAACAGAAGCTTCATGCTGCCTCCGTCGCAGCCGCGCACGGCAAGCGGGCTGTGACGACAAGTCCCTTGCCGTCCCGCTCCGCCCCGACGTGCAGCGTGCCATCAAGCCGTTCGACCCGTTCCCGCATGCCGGTCAGGCCGAGGCCGGGACCATTGGCGGCCGCAAGACCGATACCGTTGTCGGCGACGCGCACAAGGACTTCCCCGACATCCACTGCGCCGACGAAGATCTCGATCCGGCGCGGGTCACCGTGGCGAACGGCGTTATTCAGCCCTTCCTGCACCAGCCGGTAGATCGCCGCCATGGTGGGATCATCGAGCCGGTTTTCATCCACCACCATCTCGAGTTCGAAGTCGATCCTTGGCTGCCGCGCGCGCCAGAAGGCAATTAGGGTGTTGAGCGCACGGGCGAGACCGGCTTCAACCGGGCTGGCCGGCCGTAGCCGATGCAACATCGCGCGGACATGACATTGCATATGGTGTACGGCTTCGCGGATCGCGTATGCCCGCTGCGGCACGTCGGCGATCCTGCCCGCCGCGATCGCTTGCTCGATCGCGGCGACATCGAGATTGACCGCAAACAGGAACGGCCCGACCTCGTCATGCAGGTCACGCGCGAGGTCTGCCCGCTCTTCTTCCTGCAAGGTCAGCAATTGCTCGTTTAGCCGGAGATTGCGGAGCTGCGCCGCCTCCAGCCGCTCCATCATCGCGTTGAAGCCCTGTGCAAGCCGCACGGTTTCGAGCGGCCCCGCATGCTGCACACGCACCGCATAATCCTGTGAACCGACCGAGGCCAGCGCGGACGACAACCGGTTGAGCGGTCGCAAGGCATGCCCCACCACCACGCTGACAAGCACAATGCTCAATCCGCAAAACAACCCGACCGCAACAAGATCGTCTCGAAGCTGAGTCCAGACCTCGCCGATCTCGTTGCGTGGATCGGTCTCGATGATGATCGTTCCGCCTGTGCCCGTGTCGAAGCGCGCCGGCGCGATCGATGGTGCCAAAAGAGCGACGAACCACGCCGGCACATTCGGCGCAACGGCAGGCTGCGCCGAGGCGACAAGCAGCCGGCCCGTGGCATCCCGCAGTTCGGCGCGAATATGACGATCTCCATCGAAAGTACGCACCAGCCGCGGCATTTCAGCGCCGGGATCGAGCGCTTGCGGTGCATCATCAAGGCCATTTCTCATCGTTTGCGCGCCGACGGCAAGCGCTGCCTGCATTTCAGCTCGCACCGATGCCACGGCGTGCCAGCCGGCGGCCGCCCCCCCAACGCAGAGGCTGATGAGCAGCACGATGATGATGGACGTGATGAGCCGAACGCGCAGTGACATGGACCTGGGTGATGCCCTTTACGCGAACACTACCCGGCATCCGGCATGACGCGAAGGTCGCGCATGGTAAGATCGGGGATGCGCGCTTGGCGCCGCGCAGATCGGGAACAGGCAGATCGGGAACTTTTCCCGGCGAAATCGGGAACGCCCGACATGGACGCGCCGCCCATGATTGGCCAACGCTTCCCGTTCAAGAACGAAGACACCGGGGAGACACTGCAATGACGCCTCGCTTGGCGAATTTTACCAGCCGCGGGGCATGCTGGCACATTGGCTGCGGCAGATTGGCGGTCCGCCTCGCGATCACCGTGACGCTGTTGCCCTGCATGGCCCTGGCGCAAACGCCGGTCACGGAGCTTCCACCGGTTGAAGTCGTCGGAACCGGCCTGCTGCCGGGTTTGCCCGACCTTGCCAAGGTCCCGGCGAACGCTCAGACCTTCGATCGTGGCAGCCTGGCGCGTGACGGATACCCATCGGCGCTGAAGACACTGGATGAAACCGCAGCCGGGGTGACGCTTGATCAGGCACAGAACAATCCGTGGCAGCCGGATCTGATCTACCGTGGGTTTGAAGCCAGTCCACTGGTCGGCAACGCCCAGGGTCTGGCAACCTACCTCAACGGGTCGCGGTTCAACCAGCCCTTCGGCGACACCACCAACTGGGACCTGATCCCCGACATCGCGATCGATCGGCTGGATCTGGTCGGCTCAAATCCGGCGTTCGGTTTGAACGCGCTCGGGGGTGCGGTATCCATCCAGATGAAAAACGGATTTACCTATCACGGCGGCGAGGCGGAGGTGCTTGGTGGCTCCTTCGGTCGCATTCAGGGGTCGATTCAGTATGGCCTGGAGAAGGACAATACCTCCGCCTACATCGCCGGCACCGTCACGCATGAGAATGGCTGGCGGGATTTCTCGCCGTCTGATCTGAAACAACTTTATGGCGATATCGGGTGGCGCAGCGATCGGGCGGAGTTGCACTTCAATATCGTTGGTGCGGACAATGACCTGATCGGCAATGGCACCACGCCGGTCGATCTGCTCAGCCAAAACCGGGGGGCCATTTTCACCCATCCGGATGAGACCATGAACAAATATATCCGCCTGGGTCTGTCCGGCAGCGTCGATATTACGGATGCAACGACTGTCAAGATCGCCGCCTACTACAGCAACCTATCGCAGCGGACGCTCAACGGCGATGCCGCGGGGGTGGCGCCGTGCGATGACGATGGCAGCGTGATCTGCATGGAGGGCGGTGGTGGCCTGACCACGACAGGGGCAGCGCCGATCCCGAACTTCGTCCAGAATTCGCCGTATGTCACACAGTTCGGGTTCTCCAATTTCCGTGCTGGCGGCCCTTATTCGTTCCTCAACCAAACCGCCACCGATACCAGCGGCTTTGGCATCCAAACCCAGATCGAGCAACAGTTCGATGTGCTGGGGATGGCGAACCATCTGACCTACGGCGCCAGCTACGACGGCGGACTGAGCGAATTCACCGCCAGCACGCGGGTCGGGGGATTGTCGCCGGATCGCGGTTTCATCGGGCCGGGCATCATCGTCTCCCAGGTTGATGGGTCGATCACCCCGGTGCGCGCGCACACCACGAACAATTATTATGGGCTGTTCGTCACCGATTCGCTCGACCTCACCTCACGGCTGACCGGCACCGTCTCATTGCGCTTCAACTCCGCCCAGATCCAGTTGCGCGACGAAATCGGCACCGCGCTGAACGGGGTGCATGCCTATAACCGGCTCAACCCGGCGGTCGGCTTTACTTACAAGATCCTGCCGAACCTCACGGCCTATGCCGGCTATGCCGAGACCAACCGGGCACCGACACCGGCGGAGCTGTCATGCGCCGATCCGCTGGCGCCGTGCAGCCTGACGAACTTCTTTGTCGGTGATCCCGACCTCAAGCAGGTGGTCGCCCACACGTTCGAGGTGGGCCTGCGGGGGGTCCAGCCGATCAGAAACGGGCGTATGAGCTGGAACTTCGGCCTGTTCCGGACCGATACCAATGACGACATCCTGTTCGTATCAAGCACGACCGCCGGTCGCGCGTTCTTCCAGAATGTCGGCACCACGCGCCGGCAAGGGATCGAAGCCAGCGTCCAGTACCAGCAGGGGAAGCTGCGAACCTACGCCAACTACGCGCTGACCGATGCCACGTTCCAAACCGGTTTCGTGCTCAACAGTGAGGATAATCCCCAGGCCAGCCCCGACGGAACGATCAACGTCCGAAGCGGCAACCGCATTCCCGGCATTCCCCGGCACATGTTCAAGGTCGGCATGGACTATGACGTGACCCCAGGCTGGACGGTCGGCGTTTCGGCCAAGGTGGCGAGCGGAAAATATCTTGTGGGCGACGAGTCGAACCTGAACGACACCACTGGCTCCTATGGTGTCCTGAACGCCCATACCAGCTACCAGGTCACCAGGAGCGTCCAGGTGTTTGCACTGCTGGAGAATGTCCTCAATGCCACCTATGCGACATTCGGCACGTTCTCGCCGGTCAACAGCGACACGCCGCTGATCCAGGCACCCAATTCCACCAATACGAGAAGCTTGAGCCTTGCCCCGCCCATCAGCGCCTTTGGCGGTCTGCGTGTGACATTCTGATCGGCTCCGCCGGCGGCACCCGATTGACGTGGTAGCGGCGCGTGCCGGCAGAGCCCGCCT
Source organism: Rhodopila sp. (assembly GCA_965200665.1). GTDB lineage: Bacteria > Pseudomonadota > Alphaproteobacteria > Acetobacterales > Acetobacteraceae > Rhodopila. The sequence continues at coordinate 20,101 of OZ241370.1, forward strand.
GGGCGACGCAATCCAGCTCTTCATTGTGGCGGCGGCCAAACGGCGCTAAGGAGCCTGCCGCAACGCAGCCACGGGTCCCATGAAAGCTGGTATCGTCATCTTCCCCGGCATCAACCGCGAGCGCGACATGGCGATCGCACTCGAAGCCTCGTTCGGCGCCAAGCCGCGCATGTTGTGGCACAAGGACACCGACCTGGGCGGCGTCGACCTGGTGGTCATCCCCGGCGGTTTCAGCTTTGGCGACTACCTGCGCTGCGGCGCGATGGCAGCCCAGTCGCCGATCATGCGTGCGGTGCAGGACCATGCGACGCGCGGCGGCTATGTACTGGGGGTCTGCAATGGGTTCCAGATCCTGACGGAAGCCGCGATCCTGCCGGGTGCGCTGCTGCGCAACGCGTCGTTGCGCTTCCTGTCGATGGATTGCTGGCTGCGGGTGGAACGGGCCGATACCGCGTTCACACGCCAGTACCGGCGCGGCCAGACCTTTCGTAGCATCCTGGCGCACGGCGACGGCAATTATTTCGCGGATGAGGCCACTCTTGACCGGCTGGAGGGCGAGAACCTGGTAGCAATGCGTTATGCCACGCGCTCCGGCGAGGTGGCAGCGACGGCGAACCTCAATGGCAGCGCCCGAGCCATCGCGGGCATCCTCAGCCCGAACCTGCGGGTTCTTGGACTGATGCCGCATCCGGAGGACCTGGTGGACCCGCTGATGGGCGGGGTCGACGGAAAACCGCTGTTCGACGCCCTCGCGGCAGCGTAAAGCGCCCGCATGACCCAAGACGTCAATGAATCCCTTGCCCGCGAATTCGGCCTCAGCGCCGAGGAGTATGGGCGTGTACTGGCCATAATGGAGCGAACACCAAGCTTTACGGAGCTTGGGGTCTTCAGCGTGATGTGGTCGGAGCATTGCAGCTACAAATCTTCCCGCGTGTGGCTGAAGCAACTGCCGACCAAGGCGCCCTGGGTGATCCATGGGCCGGGCGAGAATGCCGGCGTGGTCGACATCGGCGACGGACTGGCAGCCATCTTCAAGATGGAAAGCCATAATCATCCGTCCTTCATCGAACCCTACCAGGGTGCGGCAACCGGGGTCGGCGGCATCCTGCGAGACGTGTTCACGATGGGCGCCCGCCCGATCGCCAACCTGAACGCGCTGCGCTTCGGGCGGCCGGAGAATCCGCGCACCAGGCGGGTCGTCGATGGGGTCGTGCGCGGTATCGGCGGCTACGGCAACTGCGTTGGCGTGCCGACGGTGGGCGGCGAGGTCGATTTCCATGCCGCCTACGACGGCAACCCTCTGGTCAACGCAATGACGGTCGGGATCGCGCGCAAGGACAGGATCTTTCTGTCCGCGGCGGCGGGCGTAGGCAATCCCGTGGTGTATGTCGGCTCGAAGACGGGGCGCGACGGAATCCATGGCGCAACAATGGCCTCGGCCGAATTTGCCGCTGATTCCGAGGATAAGCGGCCGACCGTGCAGGTCGGCGACCCGTTCACCGAAAAGCTGCTGATCGAGGCGTGCCTGGAGCTGATGGCCACCGACGCGATCGTGGCGATCCAGGACATGGGCGCGGCCGGGCTGACCAGTTCCTCGGTGGAGATGGCGGGCAAGGGTGGCGTCGGGATCGAGCTGGACCTGGATCAGGTGCCGGCGCGAGAAACCGGCATGACAGCCTATGAATTCATGCTGTCGGAAAGCCAGGAACGCATGCTGATGGTGCTGCGGCCGGACCGCGAGCAACTCGCGCGCGATATTTTTGCAAAGTGGGACCTGGATTTTTCGGTAATCGGGCGGATCACCGACAGCGGACGGATCGTGGTGCGCCATCATGGGGTGGTGGAGGCGGATATTCCGCTGGCGCCACTCAACGACCAGGCGCCGCTCTACACCCGTCCGACGGTCGATACCGCCAAGTCGGAAAAGCTGAACCCGGCGCGCATTGAGGATCGGCTGGGGCTGACGCGGGCGCTGGAGCGATTGGTGAGTTGCCCGGATGGCTGCTCGCGGGCCTGGGTCTGGGACCAGTACGACAGCACGGTCGGCGGGCAGACAGTGAAGCGTCCGGGCGCCGCCGATGCGGCGGTGGTGAAGCTGGAAGGGCTGAAACGGGCGCTGGCGCTGACCACCGACTGCACGCCGCGTTACTGCCTCGCCGACCCCGAAACCGGTGGCGCCCAGGCGGTGGCCGAGGCCTGGCGCAACCTGACCGCGGTCGGTGCCAGGCCGCTGGCAATCACTGACAACATGAATTTCGGCAACCCTGAGAAGCCGGAGATCATGGGGCAGTTCGCCGCGGCGATCCGCGGGATGGCGGCGGCCTGCGAAGCGCTGGATTTCCCCGTCGTGTCCGGCAATGTCAGCCTATATAACGAAACCGAGGGGCGCGCGATCCTGCCGACGCCCACGATCGGCGGGCTGGGTGTGCTGGACGACGCCGCTCTGGCGGTAGGTCTGGCTTTGCCGCCCTGGCTCGACATAGTGCTGATCGGCACCACCACCGGCTGGCTGGGCCAGTCGCTGTGGCTGCGTGAGGTCGCCGGGCGCGAGGACGGGGCGCCGCCGCCGGTGGACTTGGCGGTGGAAAAGGCGAATGGCGACTTCGTCCGGTCTCATATCTTGAATGGAACAATCCGGGCCTGCCATGATGTGTCCGATGGCGGGGTGCTGGTGGCGCTGGCGGAAATGGCGATGGCCAGCGGGATCGGCGCGCGCATGATGACGCACCCGCGCGATATCCCCGGCCATGCGTTCTGGTTCGGTGAGGACCAGAGCCGGTATCTGGTAGCGGTGCCGGACCATGCGGCGTTCGTCCGTATCGCCGAGACTGCGGGGATCCCCGCCGTGCGCCTGGGCACCTCGGGCGGTCAGGATTTGACACTGCCCGATGGCGGCTCAATATCCATAGCCGCGTTGCGTACGGCACATGAGCGCTTCTTCCCGGCGTGGATGGACGCGAGCTGATGTTTGGTCGCATGACTCGCACGGACCGGACGCTCCGGCCAGCGCGATCATGCTCAGGAAGGGTCAACTCCAATGGCGATGGCGGCGAATGAGATCGAAGCTCTGATCAAGGCGGCGCTGCCGGATGCGACGATCACGGTCGAGGATCTGGCCGGCGACGGCGACCACTACGCGGCCAACGTGGTCAGCGCGCAATTCCGGGGTTTGTCGCGGGTGCGCCAGCACCAGATCGTCTATGCTGCATTGCGGGGACGCATGGGCGGAGAACTTCATGCCCTTGCATTACAGACCTCCGCACCCGAATAATGGTAGCAGAAGGAGTTCCCTAGCATGGCCGACACAATCTCAGAGCGTATCCAGGGCGACATTACCGTCAATGACGTGATGCTCTATATGAAGGGCACCCCGATGTTCCCGCAGTGCGGGTTCTCGGCTCGGGTGATCCAGATACTGACGCACATGGGCGTGCCCTTCCAGTCCGCCAACGTGCTGGAAGACGAAGAGCTGCGCGAGGGCATCAAGACCTTTTCCCAGTGGCCGACGGTTCCGCAGCTTTACGTCAAGGGCGAGTTCGTTGGCGGCTGCGACATCGTGACCGAGATGTTCCAGAGCGGCGAGCTGGAAACGCTGCTGAAGGAACAGGGCGTCCCGGTCAAGGCCTGACGCGTTAACAAGGTTAGCGGGGCCTGACGTCGTTAACCGGATGTTCACCGGGGTTGGGTAAGGCGGGTGCCTGCCCACCCGGGATGATCGTCCGTGCACATTGCCGTCGTTGTTCCAGCGTTCAATGTCGCCGATTTCCTTGGTGACACGATCCGTTCGATCATCGGGCAGGACCATCGCAACTGGTCGATGGTGGTGGTCGATGACGGCTCGACCGATGCGACGGCCACGGTAGCGGCCGGCTTCGACGATCCGCGGATCTTGGTTGTTCGGCAACCCAATGCGGGTGTCTCGGCGGCACGCAACGCCGCAATTGCCGTAAGCCTGGCTCGCGCGCCCGCACCAGAAGCAGTGCTGTTCCTCGACGGTGACGATTGGCTGGCACCAAACGCGCTAAGGGTCCTTGATGATACCCTGGCCGCCTCGCCGAAGGCTGTGGCAGCGGTAGGGCGGTTTGTCTGGGTTGGACCTGACGGCGTGCATCGTCCGGGGCCGCGACCGCCGGCTGGAAACATTCTGCAGCGTCTGCTGACGCACAACCTGTTCCCCAATGGCGGACATCTGCTGATTCGCCGGGCGGCTGTGGAAGCAACGGGCGCGTTTCGGACCGACCTGACTTATGGCGAGGACTGGGAATACTGGACCCGCTTGGCATTACTGGGCCAATTCGCTACTGCCCCCTGCCCCGCCCCGCTGTTTGTGCGTGAGCGGCTCGCAGGCGCCTATCTGTCGCACGCGACCGATCCAAGTGCCTATCGCCCGGCGCTGGAGGCGATCTATTGCAATCCCGTCCTGACTGACCGGCTAGGTGCAGAGCGACTGGCGACGCTGGCGCATCGGGCCGAGGCGGAAATGGCATGGACCGTCGGGCGAGAACTAGTCAGGCACGGCCGCCGAAAGGATGGCCTGATTTGGTTGAAGCGCTCTATTCGCGCCGCACCGTCGCCGAAGCGGGCAGCTTTGCTGGGCCTGGCCAGCTGCGCGATGGGCCCGTTCCGACCGTACCCAGTGGTACTAGCCACCACTAAACAGTAGCGTCTAGGAGTTTTTTGCAGATATCACCACTGTCATTGACACATGGCTGGGATTCTGTGCCAACTACTCCCTGCAATCGTATTTGGCTTGCCTTTCTGCGCTTCCGTCTCGGGTGCCTAAGGAGAACCAAAGACCCGGTTGTCTATAGCATCGCGTGATTTTGCACGGTGCCTGGACGGAGATACGCAGAAATGGCTACCGGCACAGTCAAGTGGTTCAACACCACCAAGGGTTATGGATTCATCATGCCGCAAGACGGTGGCAAGGATGTATTCGTTCATATTACGGCGGTTCAGGCCGCCGGACTTCGCGGCTTGGACGAAGGACAGAAAGTCACATTCGAAGTTGCAATGGAGCGTGGCAAGTCCACCGCAACAAACCTGAAGCCCGTATAAGCTCCGGGCAAGGCTGTCTAAGCGGCCGGTTGGTGGGACAGCCGGTCGTAATTCTGAGGAGGATAAACCATGGCCGTCGGAACGGTTAAATGGTTCAATGCGACCAAGGGGTATGGTTTCATTATGCCGCAAGACGGCGGCAAGGATGTGTTCGTCCACATCACCGCGGTGCAGGCCGCCGGCCTCAAGGGCCTCAATGACGGCCAGAATGTCAGCTACGAAGTCGTAATGGAGCGCGGCAAGGCGGCAGCGACGAACCTGAAGTTGGCTTAAGGGCCGGCACGTATCATTCAGGTAGAACTGGGCCGTCTTCGGCGGTTCCGGTTGCATTGGCGTGTGCTCTGCCCAAGGCGCTGGAACCTGACCGCAAGATGCCCGCCTCTGCCATAACGGTGGGCGCCAGTATCGAACTCGGCCAAAATATTTGTGCCGAAATATTTGTGCCAAAATATTCGTGTATGTGTTTTCCGGCTCCGGCGACCTCAACATCGACCGATGTTCACACTATGTTACTGGGTGGAGGCGGGGCGTGCTCTAGATTGGGTTCGCCATGATGTAACCGGCGACGCACTTTAATGAGGATCTATGAAATGACGCGCGCGATAGCGGGCCTCGGGATGATATCGGTTCTGGCGCTGAGCGCATGCGCCGTAGCGCCGCCGCAGGGGCCGACGGTAATGGCGCTTCCCGCTCAGGGCAAGGCTTTCGACGCCTTCCAGCAGGACGACGCCATGTGCCGCGGCTATGCGACGCAGCAGACCGGCGGCGCCTCGGCGGCCCAGGCCTCGGACAACAGTGCGGTCGGAAGCGCGGTCCTGGGCACGGCGCTGGGTGCCGGCGTCGGAGCAGCGCTTGGATCGGTTGGCGGTGCTGTCGGTGCCGGTGCGGCGGTCGGCGGCGCAGCCGGCTTGCTGGCAGGTAGCGCGATTGGTGCCAACAACGCGCAGGCCGCTGGCGGCAATGTGCAGGCGCGGTATGACACCGCCTATACTCAATGCATGTATTCCCGCGGCAACACGGTGCAGAGCGCACCCAGCGGCTACGCTGCAGGCTACGGGTATTCACCGGGTTACTATCCGGCGCCGTATTACGGGCCGGGTTACTATGGGCCTCAATACTATGGGCCGGGCTTCTACGGACCCTCGGTGGTCATCGGCGGTGGCTGGGGCTGGGGCCGAGGCTGGCATCACCGCCGCTGGTAGCGCTGCCCGCTCATGCTGGCTGGTAATGCCGATCCCGTCCCTATCGCCCGGCAACCCGGGCGATAGGATCCCAGTTCAGCGTGTATAGCCGTCGATCTCGTCCTGCGCCCAGGCAATGACCTGGTTGATCGACTGTCCATCGCGCAGCCGTGCAAACATCTGGTTGTGAACGGCCCGGTTGTAGATTTGCACGGCGACCTCCGGCGCTGCTTCCGACCCGGTCAGAGACGGCTTCTGGCCGCTGGCGGCGCGCAGCGGGTAGTTGAACACCGTCCCAGTGGGTGGCCCGACTTCTTCCCAGATCTTGAAGTCGTTCAGCTTTGAATAAGGCGGCAGATCGTACCCGGAGCTGGCAATGTCGCGCGCTTCGACGTTCTGGCGCTGCATCAGGAACTCGATCAGGTCTTTCCCCGCGCTTTTGTTCTGGCTGAAGCTGTAGGTGCCCCAGAAATAGCTCTGCGTCGGCACGAAGCGCCCCTTGGGCCCCGACGGCGCGGGGAACGTCCAGCAGTCGGCAGCGACATCCGGCGCATCGCGCTTGGCTACTGCCCAGGCGGACGGCGGGTTGAAGATCAGCGCCGACTTGCCCGAAATCAGCGCCCGATTGTTGGAGGCGTCGTCAAAGCTGACTGCGTCCGCGGGGTAGAATTTGACAATTCTCTGGGCGTATTCAAGAGCTTGGCGTGTCGCGTCGGACTTCAGCTGCGACTTGCCCTCGGCGTCGATCAGCGTGCCGCCGAACGCGGCGAAGATCGCACCATGCGTATCGGTGGCGTCGGTATTGACGCTACCGCCCATGCCCATGGCAAAAGTCATATTGTCCTTGGCCGCCAGCTCGGCGTATTTCAGGAACGCCTCCCAGGTCCAGGCATCCTGCAAAGCGTTTTTTTCGTCCTTGACCGGATACATCGCCTGCAAGTCGAGACCGTTCTTCTTGAACCAACTGATGCGCGCGCAGGGCGGTTTCGTCTGGGTGCCGCTGCTGGTCGGCACTGCCACCCAATGGCCTTTATACTTGGCGAGGTATGTCACGATGCTGTTCGGACCGCCGTTGGCGGCGATCAGACGCTTCATCGTGTCGTCAACCGGATCCAGTGAATCGGCGTAGTTCTGCACGTCCCATGTCAGGAACGTCATGACGTCATGGCCAGCCTTCGCCTGGGTCTCCGCGGCAGGGGTCAACTGCAGCTTGCCACCATTGGTGGTGATGAAGTCGGTATTGACCTCGACCTTGTTCTTTTCAGCCCAGCTGTTGACCTGTTTCGTCATGACGTCATTGGCGCCGGGCACCCAGTGATCCCAGAAACCGACGCTGAGCTTGCCCGCCGCGCCGGCGGTCCTGATGTGAACCAGCGGCAGCGCTGCAGCGGTTGCCCCAAGCTTGACGGCCTGACGCCGCGATACGGACCACGATTTGGACATGAATGACTCCCTGTGGCAGCGCGATAGCCGCAACTTATTTTCCACCCTGTTGATCGGGTGTTCGTTTGTCATAGCCCAATACGGCCTGCCGGGACACTCAAATCATGTAGGAAACCGTCTCTACAGGCCGTCAAACAGAACGGTTGTGATATAACGTTCGGCGAATGAGGGGACGATCGCAACAATCCGCTTGCGATGGAATTCGGGCCGCTTCGCGAGCCTGAGCGCGGCAGCAAGCGCGGCGCCGGAGGAGATGCCGCCCGGAATGCCTTCAGTGCGCGCGAGGCGACGGGCAGCGACAAGGGTTTCGTCGTTGCTCACCCGGATGACTTCGTCGATCGCATCGGTATCAAGAACCTCCGGGATAAAGCCGGCTCCAATGCCCTGGATAGGATGCGGGCCGGGATCGCCGCCGGACAGCACCGGGCTGGCGGCGGGTTCAACCGCGACGATCTGCAGGCTGGGCCGGCGCGGCTTCAGCACCTGTGCCACCCCGGACAGGGTGCCCCCTGTGCCGACGCCGGAGATCAGGGCGTCGACCTCGCCATTGGTGTCGAACCATATTTCCTCTGCCGTCGTCCTGGCGTGAATGGCGGGATTGGCGGGGTTGCCGAACTGGTTCGGGCTGACCGCGCCCGGTGTCGCCGCCAGCAACTCTCTGGCCCGGGCAACGGCACCGTTCATGCCCTTCTCGCGCGGCGTCAGCTCCAGCTGGGCACCAAGATAAGTGAGCATCTTCCGGCGCTCGATGGAAACCGACTCCGGCATGGTCAGGATCAGCTTGTAGCCGCGGGCGGCCGCGACGAAGGCCAGGCCAATGCCGGTGTTGCCGGACGTTGGCTCGATCAGCGTGCCGCCAGGCTTCAATTGCCCGGATTCCTCCAGATCGACGATCATGTTGACGCCGATACGGTCTTTCACGCTGGCGATCGGATTGAAGAACTCCAGCTTCAAAACGACATCGGCGGTAAGGCCCTCCTCGCGGGTGATGTTGGGGATGCGCACCAGCGGGGTGTTGCCAATGGTCTCGGCAATGCTGTCGTAGATGCGGCCACGCAACGGGCGATCGAAGACCAATGGCTTGTGTTCGATTGACATGGCGATATTCCCTTTTTGCCTGGAGGGTCGGCCTTGGGCGGCGGCGTATGCGGCATAAAAGGCAAAGAATATCCATGCTGGCAAGATGGAGCGTGGGTGCAAAAAATCCTCAGACCGTGTGAGATCTCACTCGTAACGGATTCCGGCTCGGCGCAAGATCGGTTAGAATCGGGCCTATGACGCACATCACCGGCCACGATCGCTCCCAAACATTGCTGCTGCCGGAATCGCTGGACGAGTATGTCGGGCAGGACAATCCCGTTCGCTTCATCGACGCGTTCGTTGAAGGGCTGGACCTGACCGCAGCGGGTTTTATCCGCGTCGCACCCAAAGGAACTGGGCGCCCCGGCTACGCGCCGAAGGATCTCCTGAAACTCTACGTCTACGGCTACCTCAACCGCGTGCGGTCGAGCCGCCGACTGGAAGCCGAGACCCATCGCAACATCGAGGTCATCTGGCTGCTGCGCCACCTGAAGCCAGACTTCAAGACCATCGCCGATTTCCGCCGCATCAACCACAAGGCCTTCCGTCCGGTCTTCCGCCAGTTCGTGCTGCTCTGCCGCCAGCTCGATTTGTTCGGCCGGGAACTGATCGCGGTTGACGGCACGCGGATCAAGGCGGTCAACAACAAAGATCGCAACTTCACCCGTACCTCTTTGGCGCAGTTCATCAAACTCGCCGACGCCAAGCTCGACGATTACCTGCAGCGTCTCGACCAGAGCGACACCGACGAGGCCAAGACAACCGGCTCGCGGGTCAAGAACCTAGCCGAGAAGATTGCCGCCATCCGCGAGCGGCGCACACGCTGCAAGGCCATGCTGGAACAGTTGGAGCAAACCGGAGAAGACCAGATCTCATTGACCGATCCCGACAGCCGCGCGATGGCGGCACACACACGGGTTGCCGTGGGCTACAACGCCCAGGTCGCGGTCGATACGAAGCACAAGCTGATCGTCGAGCAGCAGATCACCAACCAAGTCGTCGACATGGGGCTGCTGACGCAGACCGCGGAGCCGGCGAAGGAGATTCTCGGCGTCGAGACAATCGAGGTTGTCGCCGACAAGGGTTATTTCAAGATCGAGGATATCGAGGCCTGTGAGAAGGCTGGGATGGTGCCCTATGTGCCGCGGCCGCAGCGTGGTCCCTCGGTCAAGGCAGGCTTGTTCCGCAAGGATGAGTTTCAATACGACGAAACGACCGACAGTTATGTTTGCCCGGCGGGTCAGCGTCTTCATCCTTATTCATCGTCCCTGCTGCGCGGGTTGAAGAAGATCAACTACGTCAACAAGCTGGCGTGCGATGATTGTTCGATCCGCTCACGATGCACGGCCGGGACGTTTCGCACGGTCTCTCGTCTCGAGAACGAAGCGGTATTGGATCGGATGGCGGCTCGTCTGGCGAAGCGCCCTGGCGTGCTCGACCGCCGACGTGAGACGGTCGAGCATCCGTTTGGCACCATTAAGCAATGGATGAACCAGGGTGCGTTTCTGATGCGCGGCCTGGAGAAGGTCAGGGCCGAGTTCAGCCTGACTGCGCTCGCCTACAATCTCCGGCGGGTGTTCAACCTCGTCTCGTTCACAGAGCTGATGGCCGCGGTAGCGGCCTGATACCCCCTTGCGGTGGTATTTCCGGCGGAGTGGCAGGACGTCTTGCCGCGAGCACGCTGTTCAGCGGGATTTTTTGATGGATTGGCCAGGGAGACACTTCGGCGCCCGTCGCAAGACGCGCCGACGACGCGACATTGCCGCTGTCACCTCGGCGGTGCGTTTTCACACGGTCTGTCCTCGTTTATTATGACGGTTTTGGAGACAATTCATCTCCGATCGGTATCCCACCAAAGCCAGTCATCTGCCTGGCTTGGCAAGGCAACGCTTGGATGCGCATCTAAGCCACATGAGATTGCTGTTCACAGGCCCGCTGGCCCCAACGGTCACGGCCCGCGCCGATCCCGCGCATGGGGCCTCGCATAACAGTCCAATATCGCGCGTCACCTGGCGGGAAGAACCATGATCGGGCATTCGGCATCGGTGCGGTTCATCCTGATCACCCTGGTGATCGACGCGCTGGGCTTTGGGCTGGTGGTGCCGATCGTGCCGGCACTGGTGCTGAAATTATCTGGGATGTCGGCGTCAGGCGCGTCGGAATGGGTCGGGCTGCTGCTGATGGCGTTCGCCCTGATGCAGTTCGTTTGCGCGCCGATCCTGGGCGGGTTGAGCGATAGGTTCGGACGACGGCCGGTGCTGCTGCTGTCGTTGAGCGGGATCTGCGCCAACTATCTGATGCTGGCCTGGGCGCCGTCGCTGACCTGGCTTTTTTTGGGGCGACTGATTGCCGGGGCAACCGCGGCGAATGCGTCGACCGCCACGGCCTATATCGCCGACGTGACGCCACCGGCGAAGCGAGCCGGCCAGTTCGGACTGGTGGGTGCCGCATTTGGCGTGGGATTCGTGGTCGGCCCGGCGGTGGGCGGGCTGCTGGGATCGTATGGGCTGCGACTGCCGTTCCTGGTGGCGGCGGTGCTGGCGGCCTGCAACGTGCTGTATGGGTTGTTCGTGCTGCCGGAGAGCCTGCCACCAACCCTGCGGCGGCCGTTCAACTGGGGCCGGGCCAACCCGATCGGATCGCTGCATCTGGTGATGGCGAGCCGAAATCTGGCTCGGTTGGCGATCGCATGGGGCAGCATCTGGTTCGCGCTTGGCGCGCTGCAAAGCACGTTCGTGCTGGCCAACGAGGTGCGGTTCGGGTGGGACGCGCAACATAACGGGCTGGCGCTGGCAGTGGCCGGGTTGGGGTCGGCGGTGGTGCAAGGATTGCTGGTGCGGCGGATCGTGCCGGCGTTGGGCGAACGCCGCGCGGCTATGATCGGCGCGATCGTCGTCGGCGGCGGGTATTTGTGCATTGGCCTTGCGCCGTTCGGCTGGGTCGTGGTGCTGGGGATCGTGCTGCAATCGATGGGAGCAATCACCAGCCCGGCGGTGCAGGGCATGGTCTCGGCGGCCGCACCGGCGGATCGGCAGGGAGAAACGCAGGGCGCGCTGTCGTCCGTGCAGGGGCTGACGGCAATTTTGTCGCCACTGTTGGCGAGCCACGTGTTCGCCCTGTTCACCGACCAGGGCGCGCCGGTGGTGCTGCCGGGCGCGCCCTTTGTGGTGTCGGCACTGGCCTACGGGCTGGTGATCTGGGCCGTGGCCGGGGTGCGGCCTGCACCGGCACTGGTGGCGGCCAATCCCGGCAATGCGGCAGGCAACGGTTGATTACTTGCCGATAGCGACGGCGAGATGCGGGGCACCGATGAGCGCGCCGGCAGGGGTTTTTGCGTAGCGCTTGGCGAGCCAGGCGCAGACCATCAGCTGGATCTGGTGGAACAGCATCAGCGGCAGCACGATCATTCCCACCGACTGGCCGGCCAGCAGCACGCTGGCCATCGGCAGACCACTGGCAAGGCTCTTCTTGGAACCACAGAACACAATGGTAACTTCATCGGCGCGGGAGAAGCCAAGCAGGCGGCTGCCGTAGGTGGTAATCACCAGCACAGCGGCAAGCAGAACGGCATCGACGGCGAGCAGGCGGCCGAGATCGGCAAAACCAAGCTGGTGCCACAGCCCCTGGCGGATGCCTTCACTGAAAGCGGTATAAACCACCAACAGGATTGAGCCGCGATCGACCAGTCCAAGCAGGGTCTTGTTGCGCAGCGCCCAAGCGCCGATCAACGGTCGAACGAACTGGCCCGCGGCGAACGGCAACAGAAGCTGGGCCAGGATGTCGCCGACACCGCGGATCGAGAACCCGCCTGCCCCACTGCCTTGAGCGACGAGTAACAGTCCCGCCAGCAATGGGGTCAGCAACATGCCCAATAGGTTCGATGCCGTGGCGGCGCACAGCGCTGCAGGGACATTGCCGCGGGCGATCGAGGTGAAGGCGATCGAGGACTGGACTGTCGACGGCAGCACCGAAAGCAGGATGATGCCAGTCCAAAGCGGGACCGTCAGTAGATGCGGCGCCAGCCGCTGTGCGGTCAACGCCAGTGCCGGGAACAGCAGGAACGTCGAGGCCAGGACGACCGCATGCAGACGCCAGTGGCGGGCGCCGGCAAGTGCCGCCGCAGGGGCGAGACGCGCGCCGTGCAGGAAGAACAGCAGCGCGATGGCACCGGTTGTGAGGTGTCCCGCGACGATTGCGCCGAAGCCACGGGCCGGCGCGATCGAGGCCAGGCAAACCATGCCAACAATCGCGACAATATAGAGGTCGATCGGCAATCGCGACAGCAGGCTCTTTCCGGGCATCGTCCGGTCCTCCGTTGTAAGGAATGCAGCAACATTGGATTCGCCGATGCTTATTGTGAAGCAGCCTGACCGGCTTTACTGTAATCATGAAGCACGATAACAAGACCAACCATGGACGCAGCGCGACAGCGGCTAAACGCGATTTACCACCGGTTTGCAGGGCAGGAAGCCGCGGGCCGCTCGGCGCTTTATGAGGGTTTTGCCCATGCGGTGGCGGAGGATCCTGACACGCTGGATTTTCTGCTGACGCTGCCGGTGGATAAGCGGCAGCCAAACTTGCTGCTCGCGGCGGTGCGCCTGGTCTGTGGACTTGCCAATGATCCGGCGGATTTCGCTGCCCGCCTGGCTGATCAGCGTGAGACGGTCCATGCCTGCATGCTGGGCCATGCAACGCAAACAAACGAGCCGGCGCGGTGTGCGACACTGCTGCCGGTGCTGGCCCAGTTGCCGCAGCCATTGGCGTTGATCGAGGTTGGGGCGTCGGGCGGGCTGTGCCTCCTGCCGGACCACTACGCCTACGATTATGGCGCCAGGGTGCTGCAGCCGGCGGCGGTCGAAGCACCGCCGCTGTTTGTATGTCGTGCTGGTGTGGGCACCCCGATCCCAACTGCACTGCCGCGCATCGTCTGGCGCGCCGGGCTGGATCTGAACCCGCTCGATGTTGCCAATCCAGCCGAGGCGGGCTGGCTGGAAACGCTGGTGTGGCCGGAACAGACCGCGCGGCTGGCGCGGTTGCGCGCGGCGATGCGGATTGCCACCCGCGTTCGTCCACGTGTGGTGCGGGGCAATCTGCTCGGGAATGATCTGGCTGCGCTACGCCGAGAAGCGCCGCGTGATGCCACGCTCGTCATCCTGCACACCGCTGTCCTGGCCTACGTCCCTGATGCCGGCGCCCGAGCAGAATTTGCGACCCGGGTGCGGTCGCTCTGCCCGTATTGGATCGCCAACGAGGCGCCGCGCGTATTCCCCGCCATTGCGGACCGGGCGGGTACCGCCCCGGCCGGCCGGTTCCTGTTGTCGGTGAACGGGGCGCCCGTGGCGTGGACCGATCCGCACGGTGCAGCGATCGACTGGATCGCGGCCTGATGTTCGACCCGGTTCACCTGGAAAGCTTCCTCGCGGTCGCGCACACACGAAATTTCACCAAGGCCGCTAAACGCCTGGGTTTGCAGCAATCAACCGTCAGCCAGCATATTCGCAAGCTGGAAGACAGCGCCGGACGGCGGCTGTTCGTGCGTGATACGCATCGGGTCACGCTGACGCCGGATGGCGAGGCAATGACCGGGTTCGCCCAGACCATCCTGGACACCAACCAGCGGGCTAGGCGCTACTTCGCCGGGTCGCAGCTGCGCGGGCGCCTGAGGTTCGGCACTTCGGAGGATTTCGTCAGCACACGTCTGCCGGAATTGCTGCGGGACTTCGTGCGCCAGCACGCGCTGGTCGATCTGGAGCTGAAGGTCGGGGTCAGCGCGACGCTGTATGAGCACCTGGATGCGGGGGCGCTGGACCTGGTGCTGGCTAAGCGGCGGGCCGGCGATGACCGCGGGCAGTTGGTGTGGCAGGACCGGCTGGCCTGGGTCGGCGCACCCGGCACCCAGATTGGAACGCCCATCCCGCTGATCCTGTATGATCCGCCTAGCATCACGCGGGCGGTGGCGCTGGAGGCAGTGGAACGCGCGGGACTGACCTGGCGGATCGCCTGCACCAGCGGCAGCCTGAGCGGCCTGCGGGCTGCCTGCCTGGCAGGGTTGGGCGTGACGGTTCACGCACGCGGGCTGATGCCGGAGGGCCTGATTGAGATGCCGCCGGCACAGCGGCTGCCGGAGCTGGGGGACGTGGAATTCGTGGTCCTGGCGCGCACCACGCCGCGCGGACCGGCGGCGGCGCTGGCCGAGGCGATCCTGGCCAACGGCGATCGGCTCCAGCGGGCAGGTTGATCGCACCCACCGGACGCCGCCGACTGAGCATTTTCACTACGGGCGGCGGATCATCCGCTCCGCGTTGGACTGAGCCGAGGCGGCATGGCGCAGGCGATCAGCAGGGTAAGGACCGCAAATCCGGTCGCCACCAGGTAGGCGTTCTGCAGCGCGCCGGCCATCACCGTGACCAGACGCTCCAGTTCCGCCGGTTGCATTGCATTGCGGGTCGGCAGGTCGAGCAGCCGCTCCACGGTGTGCATCGCCCCCGGGTCGCGGCGCAGCATGGTGGCGTTAAGCACCGCGCCGCACAGCGCCGCGCCCGCGGACTGGCCGGTGAAGCGCATGAACAGCGACGACGAGGTGGCAGCACCTCGCTGCTGCCAGGGCACCGAGGCCTGGATTGCGACGATGAAGACAGTACTGCAAAAACCCATGCCGATGCCGATGACAAACGAACCGAGCGAAGGCCAGAGCGGCCCGTCTTCCGGGTGCAGGGCAGCCAGCATTGAACAGCCAATGGTCAGTGACAGGCCGCCGAGGACGGCAACCACACGGTAGCTGGTGCGCAGCATGATGCGTCCGGCGAGCAGGCTGGCCAGGGCCCAGGTCACCGACATCGCACCCAGCACCAGGCCGCCGACCACCGGCGCTCGTCCCATGGCGCCCTGAATGTACGTAGGCAGAAAGGCCGACACGCCCATCATCATTGCCCCGGACGTCAAGTTGCCGAGACTGCCGACGACGATCACGCGCATACGCCACAGTTCGAGTGGCAGCATCGGTTCGGGGGTGCGGCGCTCATGCCAGTATAGCGCCCCGGATCCGGCAAGCCCGATGGCGATCAGGCCGATCAGCATCGGCTGGCCCAGCGAGCCGCCCTGCACCAGCGCCAGCATCAGGCAGCCGAATGCGATCAACAGCAGGGCCGATCCGCCCCAATCGATGCGATGGGCGCGCCGGTGCACATTCTCCCGCAGGAAAATTGCAATCATGGCGATTGCGGCAAAGCCGATCGGCACGTTGACCCAGAACACCGAGCGCCAGCCGAGGTGCTCGACGAGAAAGGCGCCAAGCGAGGGACCGATGACGGCAGAGACGCCGAACACGGAAGAGACGAGGCCCTGAATGCGGCCGCGTTCCGCCGGGGTGTAGATGTCACCCAGGATGGTTGCCGCGATCGGCTGGATGGCCCCTGCCCCACATCCCTGAAGTGCTCGGAAGCATACCAGTGACAACATGTTCCAGGCCGATCCGCACAATATGGTGCCAAGCAGGAACACGCCGACGCCGAAGAAGAACACCGGCTTGCGGCCATACAGGTCGGCAAGCCGGCCATAGACCGGGATGGTGACGGCCTGGGTCAGCAGGTAGACGGTGAACACCCAAGTGAACAGGTTGAATCCGCCCAGGTCACTGACGATGGTGGGAATCACGGTCGCAACGATGGTGCTCTCGACCGCAGCCATGAACGTTGCGATCAGGCAGGCAGCCAGAACAAGCTGGCGCCCCTCGGGCGGCCGTTGGGCCACATGAACCTGCCCACGCCCCACGCCAACGCCCGCGTCGTTTGGCATCTTGTTGTTTTCCTCCCGCGCGTTGGCGCTGCGCAATGTGTCCCATCGCCGGGCCGGCGTGACAACCGGTGGGTGTGGGGGTCAGGTGCGCCGGCGATGCAGGGCGGCGGTCAATGTGTTCTCCAGCAGGCAGGCGACGGTCATCGGGCCGACGCCACCGGGCACCGGGGTGATTGCACCGGCCACCGCGGCGCAGGCGGCGAAGTCGACGTCGCCAACCAGGCGTCCATCGGGCAGGCGGTTGATGCCGACGTCGATCACCGTCGCCCCAGGCTTGATCCAATCACCCTGCACCATTTCCGGCTTGCCGATCGCGGCGATCAGAATGTCGGCACGGCGGCACTCGGCGGGCAGATCGCGCGTGCGCGAATGCACGATTGTCGTCGTGGCATCCGCCGCGACCAGCAGGCGCGCCATCGGACGGCCGACGATGGCGGATCGGCCGAGCACCACGGCAACCGCGCCGGTGGTCTCGATGCCGGCGCTGCGCAGCAGCTTCATCACCCCAAGCGGCGTGCAGGGAACCAGCAGCGGGCGGCCGTCGGCAAGGTGGCCGACATTCGTGGGGTGGAAGCCGTCAACGTCCTTGGCCGGGTCGATCGCCTCGATCACCGCCTGCCGGTCCAGACCGTCGGGCAGCGGGAACTGCACCAGAATACCGTCGATCTCAGGATCGTCGTTGAGCCCGCGGACAATTTCCAGCAGGTGCTCTTGCTTGATGTCGGCGCTCAGGCGAATGGTGCGGGCGCCGATCCCAGCCTCGCGCGCCGCGCGGTCCTTGGTGCGAACGTAGACCTGGCTGGCGGGATCCTCCCCAACCAGTACGGCGGCAAGACCTGGGGTGAAGCCGGCTGCGGCCACATTGGCGGCGATATCGGCACGCAGAATAGCGGCGATGGCTTTGCCGTCGATCAGTCGGGCGGTCACAGCGGTTCCAGTGTTACATCGTTTCTAGACGTGCAGCCAGATATACCGCGTCGCCTGCGACATGAAGGATTTTGTCGCGGCTGGTATGGCCGTGGGTGACGGTGACGCATGACGCAGGCACCTGCAGCGCGTCGGCCAGCAAGGCGCAAACCGCACGGTTTGCCTGGCCGTCTTCGGGGGGTTCATTGACCCCGAGGCGCAGACAGGGACCTCGCCCCGAGTCTGCAAGCCCTTGTATTCCGGGTCGGCGCGATTTCGGCTGGACCTTAACCGTCAGGCTGACGCCGTCGGGTCGCGTCCGCCAGAACGGGATCAAAGCAGGTATTGCATCGACCCGGTGATGATCGCGATCCCGATCTTGGCGAGCAACATGCGCGCCGCCTGCAGCAGAAGCAGCAGTACCAGCGGGCTCAGGTCGATGTTGCCGAAGCTGGGCAGAATGTTGCGGATCGGGCGCAGGGCCGGCTCCGTCACGCGGTAAAGAAAGTCGCCGATCATCCAAACAGTACGGTTGCGCGTGTCGAGCACGCCGAACCCGGCAAGCATGCTGAAGATCGCCGCGATGATTACGGCCCAGATATACAATCCCAATAACTCATCCAGCAGCCAGAACAGCGTGCTGATCATGTGGCAAATACTCCAGATTCGGGCGCGGAACCTAGCGACGGCAGCGGGCTTCCGCAACTGCGCTGACGCGGCCATGTGATTAGGCTCTTGTCGGCGGGCCGTGCCCGCGCTGGGCCGGATCACGCTGACGGTCGGGTGATAGAAGGTGTTAAGCGGCTCACAGAACAATCACGTTCAATGGCGCATGGTCCCTGGGTCGGCCGGTCCTGTCCCAACACTGCACCGGTCGATCGGATCACCTTGATCCATGTCAACCCGGACCTGACCTCGCCCGGCTGCCTCGGTAGCCGGGCATTTTTTTGCCGCACGGCATGGTGAACCGGGGCGTCCTTGATGTAAAATGTTTTTACATGAGCTGGTCAGGATCCTCCGATGGCGGTTCAGGGCGCCGCGGCTATCACCACGGCAACCTGCGTGAGGCGCTGATCGAGGCGGCGCTGGAATTGATCGGTGCCAAGGGACCGGCCGGTTTCACCATTGCCGAGGCGGCACGTCTGGCCGGGGTAAGTCCGGCAGCGCCATACCGGCATTTTCGCGATGCCGACGCGTTGCTGGCGGAGGTTGCCGTGCGCGGATACGACCGGTTCGCCGACCGGTTGGCAAAGGCCTGGAATGGCGGCCGGCCGCAGCCCGTACGGGCATTTGAGGAGATGGGGCGCGCATATCTGGCGTTCGCCCGGGAGGAGCCGGCGTATTACGCGGCGATGTTCGATTCGCGGCTGGCAATGGACGCCCACCCCGGGCTTCAGGCGGCGGGCGACCGGGCGTTCGGCGTATTGCGAGAGGCAGCGGACCAGGTCGCGGCGACGGTGCCGAAGGCGCGGCGGCCCCCATCGCTGATGATGGCGCTGCATATCTGGTCGATGGCGCACGGGATTGCGTCACTGTTCGTGCGCGAGGGGCCGGGGCGGCGGAAATTGCCGATGGCGGCCGAAGACCTGCTGGAAGCAGGCGTGCTGCTTTATCTGCAGAGCCTCGGGCTGGCGGGCGGCGAGTAGTGCCGCCGCGGGCCGGCAAAGGGCGGCCCGCGGTCGGACTATCCGGCGCTACCTGTCCGCCGCTACTGGCCGGCGCTACTGGCCGGCGACGAGCTTGTCCTGGGTCTTGGTTTCGAAGTCACTGGCGTCGTGCCGCTCGTGCAGCTGCGCGGCGGAGTCGCCCTGCAGCCGGTTCACAATCCGCCCGCGGCGGACCGCCGGGCGCTGGCCGATCGTGTCCGCCCAGCGCTGCACGTTCTTGTAGTCCTGCACCGACAGGAACTCGCCGCCGCCGTACAGCAGGCCCTTCGCCAGGCCGCCATACCAGGGCCAGACGGCCATGTCGGCGATGGTGTAGTCGTTGCCCGCCAGATAGGGGGTTTCGCCCAGGCGGCGATCGAGTACGTCAAGCTGGCGCTTCACTTCCATGGCAAAGCGGTCGATCGCATACTCGATCTTGGTTGGCGCGTAGGCGTAGAAATGACCAAAGCCGCCACCAAGATAGGGAGCACTGCCCATCTGCCAGAACAGCCAGGACAGGCACTCGGCGCGGTGGCCAGGTTCGGTCGGCAGGAAAGCGCCGAACTTCTCGGCCAGGTGCATCAGGATGGCACCTGATTCGAAGACCCGGATCGGGGTGGGACCACTGCGGTCCAGCAACGCAGGGATCTTGGAGTTCGGATTGATCCCGACGAAGCCGCTGCCAAACTGGTCGCCATCGCCGATCTTGATCAGCCAAGCGTCGTATTCGGCGCCACTGTGGCCAAGGGCGAGCAGTTCCTCGAGCATCACCGTGACCTTCTGGCCGTTCGGAGTGCCCAGCGAATAGAGCTGCAGGGGATGGCGACCGACCGGCAATTCCTTTTCATGGGTCGGTCCGGCGATCGGGCGGTTGATGTTGGCGAAGCGGCCGCCGCTGGCCTTATTCCAGGTCCAGACTTTGGCGGGGACGTATTCTTCGGTGCTGGTCATTTGCACGCTCCAGGCGCTTGACGTGGCGCTCGACCGCAACCTGCGATCGGCTTGAGGCGCACGATGGTCCCAAACGTGTTGCCGGGCAACGTCAGGGGGTGGCGGCTTTCCCCAATAAGATGATTGAGCGTGCCGGTGATCGCCAGGAACTGCCTTCCCAGCCTGACTACAGCCGCACGAAATCGGCGGGAAACCGCTTGACGTTGGGATGGCTGATCCCTAATGTAAATGTGTCTTACATTCACATGAGGCCCTCGATGACGAGCGCTGCCAATCAAGATGCCTACGGCCCTCGCGGCTGGAACCAGACTGCCTGGGGCAATGGCCAGGGGCCACAATGGCAACAGCCGAACAGCGGCCCTGGCCCGGCCGGCCTCAGCCGCCCGGCGGCCATCGCCTTCACCGTCCTCGGCTTCCTGTTATGGTGGCCGGTCGGACTCGCCTTGCTCATTTACATGATCGGGAGTGGACGTATGGGATGCTTCGGCCGTCGCCGTCGCGCGATGTATCAACAATGGGCACAAGACCCGAACGGTCCTGCTGCCGGGCCTTGGGCCAGTTGGAAAAACTGGGCCTGTGGGCCGTCCGGGTCGGGATCCGCCACCTCGGGCAACCGCGCCTTCGACGAGTATAAGGCAGAAACGCTGCGCCGGATGGAAGAGGAACAGAAAGATTTCGGTGCTTTCCTCGAACGTCTGCGGTTTGCCAAGGATAAGTCCGAATTCGACCAGTTCATGGCTGAACGGCGGAACCGTCCACCGGCCCCGCCAGCGGATGAACAGCCTCCCGCCGGTTGATCTCGCTCAAGGTTGCATTCGCCACGATCTGTTACCAGCTATCCGATGCGCCAGACTCTTCACCGGGTCTGGCGCATCGTTTGCATTAAGACCGTTCGCATCGACGTAGATCCAAGGCCCCTGTTGCCGCCGCCCGCTCGGCATGCAGGGACATGCGATGTAAACAACCCAGCGGGCGCTGAAACAGGCTTTCCGCGAAGCCAAGGAATCTCTAAGAGGCGCGGCACGGACAGATAAGGGACCGTAACAAAATGGCTGGTATCGACATCCTTGCGTCGGCCTTCAGCGGCGCCAATGCAGCATTCCTGGCAGATCTTTATGCGCGCTGGGCCAACGATCCTGCCTCCGTCGATACAAGCTTTGCTGATTTATTCGCCGCCATGAACGATGAGGCGCGCGCCGTGCTGGAGGATGCCAGCGGGGCGTCCTGGGCGCCGCGGCCCAGCTTCAGTGAGCCGGAGGCCGTGCCGCCCACCACGAAGCCGGCGACAGTGGGCGGCATGTCGGCGGAGCATGTGCGTGCGGCCACCGTCACCTCATTGCGGGCGCTGATGCTGATCCGGTCATACCGGGTGCGCGGCCACCTCGAAGCACAGCTCGATCCGCTCGGACTGACGGTGCCGGCCAAGCACGCCGAACTGGACCCCGCAACATACGGCTTCACTGACGCCGACATGGACAAGCCGATCTTCATCGACAACGTGCTCGGGCATGAAACGGCGACATTGCGCCAGATCATGCAGATTCTGCGGCAGACCTACTGCGGCCCGATCGGCGTCGAGTTCATGCATATCCAGGACCCGGAGCAAAAGTCGTGGATCCAGCGCCGGATGGAAGGCGCGCCGTGGCTGTCGGCGCTGAACGCCGACGAAAAACGCACGGTGCTGCAGCAACTGACCGAGGCCGAAGGGTTCGAGGCGTTCTGCCAGAAGCGCTACGTCACCACCAAGCGGTTCGGGCTCGAAGGCGGCGAGATCACCATACCGGCGCTGCATGCGATGATCGCCACGGCGGCGGCGAATGGGGTTGTCGAGGTGGCCATCGGCATGCCGCATCGCGGACGGCTCAACACCCTGGTCAACATCGTCAAGAAGCCGCTGACCGCCCTGTTTAGCGAATTCAGCGGCGAAAGCTTCAAGCCCGATGAGGTCCAGGGATCAGGGGACGTGAAGTACCACCTCGGCACTTCGACGGATGTGGAGATTGCCGGGCGCGACGTCCACTTGTCGCTGCAGCCCAACCCCTCGCATCTGGAGGCGGTCGATCCGGTGGTGGTGGGCAAGGTGCGGGCTAGGCAAGACCGTGCCGGAGACACCAAGAAGCGCAGTTCGGTCATGGCGATCCTGATGCATGGCGATGCGGCGTTCGCCGGCCAGGGGCTGGTGTATGAGACGCTGGCAATGAGCCAGTTGATCGGTTACCGCACGGGCGGGACGATTCATCTGATCGTCAACAACCAGATCGGCTTCACCACCGTACCGGCGCACGCCTACAGCGGGCTGTATTGCACCGACGTCGCCAAGTCGATCCAGGCGCCGATCCTGCATGTGAACGGCGACAATCCCGAAGCGGTAATCTTCTGTGCGCGGATGGCGGCGGAATACCGCATGAAGTTCACCAGCGACATCGTGCTGGACATCGTCTGCTACCGGCGACATGGCCACAACGAAACCGATGAGCCGGCATTTACCCAGCCGCTGATGTACAAGGCGATTAACGCGATGAAGACCACGCGCACGCTGTACGCAGAGCAGCTGGCGACGGACGGCACGGTTTCGGCCGCCGAAGCCAAGGCAATGCTCGACGACTTCACCAAGACGCTGGACGATGCCAATGCGGCGGCGAAATCCTACAAGCCGAACAAGGCGGACTGGCTGGAAGGCCACTGGGCCGGGCTCCACGCGGTCGATCAGGAAGAGGTCGAACTGACCGAGGAAGCCACGGCGGTTCCAACCGACACGCTGAAGCAGATCGGTGCCGCGCTGTCGCATGTGCCGGACGGGTTCAACCTGAACCCGAAGATCACCCGCCAGCTCGAAGCCAAGGCCCAGGCGATCCAGACCGGTGAGGGCATCGACTGGGCGACCGGTGAGGCACTCGGCTATGGCAGCCTGCTGCTGGAAGGCACCCGCATCCGACTGTCCGGTGAAGATACGCAGCGTGGCACATTCAGCCAGCGGCACGCCGTGCTGATCGACCAGGCCAATCAGAATGAATACGTGCCGCTGAACAATATCGCGCCGGAGCAGGCCCGGATCGAAATCTACAACTCGCTGCTGTCAGAAGCGGGCGTCCTCGGTTTCGAATATGGATATTCGCTCGCCGACCCGCGGACACTGGTGCTGTGGGAGGCGCAGTTCGGCGACTTCGCCAACGGTGCGCAGGTGATCATCGACCAGTTCCTGGCCAGCGGTGAGACCAAGTGGCTGCGCATGTCCGGGTTGGTGCTGCTGCTGCCGCACGGCTACGAAGGTCAGGGTCCGGAACACTCCTCTGCGCGTATCGAGCGGTATTTGCAGCTCTGTGCCGAACGCAACATGTATGTCTGCAATCTGACAACGCCGGCGAACTACTTCCATGCGCTGCGGCGGCAACTGCACCGGAATTTCCGCAAGCCGCTGATCGTGTTCGAGCCGAAATCGCTGCTGCGCCACAAGCTGGCAGTCTCGCCGCTCGCGGATTTCGCCGAAGGCACGCGCTTCCAGTATGTGATCCCGGAAATCGATGAGCTGGTGCCGCCGGACCAGGTGCGCCGCGTCGCGATCTGTTCGGGCAAGGTCTACTACGACCTGCTGGCGGAACGGCGGCTGAAGGACATCAAGGACATCGCGATTGTCCGGCTGGAGCAGATGTACCCGTTCCCGGTGAATACGCTGGGCCGCGTACTGGCGCCGTACCGGAACGCCGATGTCGTCTGGTGCCAGGAGGAGCCCGAAAACATGGGCGCCTGGCACTTCGTCGACCGGCGGATCGAAAAAGTCCTGGGCCGGCTGGACATGAAGGTGCGGCGCCCGGTGTACGTGGGACGAGAGGCTGCCGCCAGCCCGGCGACCGGCCTTGCCAAAACCCATGTGACGCAGCAGGCGCGCCTGGTAGCCACCGTCCTTGGTATCGGCTAGACCGCCCTCGTTTTTGCAAGTGCTCGCTTTGCCAACGCCTGGAGTATTGCCGCTGTGGCGACCGAAATCGTAGTGCCCGCATTGGGCGAGAGCGTCACAACCGCCACGGTTGCCCGCTGGATCAAACAACAAGGTGAGCCGGTGGCCGCAGACGAGCCGCTGGTTGAACTGGAAACCGACAAGGTGACGGTTGAGGTCAACGCGCCCGCCGCTGGGGTGCTGACGTCGATCGGCGTGCCGGAAGGCACCGAGGTCGAGGTTGGCGCGGTGCTGGGTCTGGTGGATGGCGCCGCCGCGGGTGCAGGCGCACCGGCTGCCAAGCCGCCTGCGCCGGAACCGCGACCGGCGGCCAATCCGCCGGCTGGCGTCAATCCGCCGCCGCGTCCGCTGGGTCCAGTGTCCCGGCCCGCAGCGTCGGACCCGGCGCATGCGCCGCTGCCTGCAGCGGCCAAGCTGATGACGGAAAACAAGGCGTCGGCAGCCGACATCGGCGCCGGCAGCGGCAAGGACGGGCGGATCACCAAGGGTGACGTGCTGGAGTTCCTGGCGCGGCCCGCACCGGCACCGGCCCCTGCCCCAGTGGCGAAGGCCCCGCGTCAGGACCAGCCACATGAGCAGCGCGTAAAAATGACGCGGCTACGGCGCACCATCGCCCTGCGGCTGAAGGAAGCCCAGAACAACGCCGCCATGCTGACCACCTTCAACGAGGTGGACATGAGCGCGATCATGGCCCTGCGTGCGGAGTATCGCGACGCCTTCGAGAAGAAGCACAAGGGTGTGCGCCTGGGCTTCATGAGCGTGTTCGTGCGCGCCTGCTGCGTGGCGCTGAAGGAGTTCCCTGCGGTCAACGCCGAGATCGACGGCGATGACGTGGTCTACAAGAATTTCGTCCACATGGGCATTGCGGTGGGCGGTCCCTCGGGCCTGGTGGTGCCGGTGATCCGCGACGCGGACCAGTTGGGGTTTGCCGGTATCGAGGGTGCGATCGCCGATTTCGGTCGCCGGGCGCGTGATGGTGCGCTGAAGCTGGACGAACTGGCCGGCGGCACGTTCAGCGTCACCAACGGCGGGATCTACGGTTCGCTGATGTCGACCCCGATCCTGAATCCGCCACAGTCGGCGATCCTGGGAATGCACAAGATCCAGGAGCGCCCGATGGCGATCGGCGGCAAGGTCGAGATCCGGCCGATGATGTACCTGGCGCTGTCGTATGATCACCGCATCGTCGACGGCAAGGAAGCCGTGTCCTTCCTTGTTCGCGTCAAGGAGGGCGTTGAGGATCCGCGCAGGTTGCTGCTGGATCTTTAGAGCGTGCTTCGTGCGGGTGGAAAGACCGTCGGGATGGATTACGTCCGCGCACAAACGAGCAATATCCGGCTGCGCGAGCCAACGCATATGCAAAGCACTGTCGCCCGGGCCGGCGTGATCATCTTCCGTCTGATCGTCGGCTGATCCGGCACACCAGGAGCGGTGGACAATGAGTGATACTTTCGACGTCATCGTCATCGGTTCCGGGCCGGGGGGCTATGTTTGCGCCCTCCGGGCCGCGCAACTCGGACTGAAGACCGCGTGCGTGGAAAAGCGGGCGACGTTGGGCGGAACCTGCCTGAACATCGGCTGCATCCCATCCAAGGCGCTGCTGCAATCCTCTGAAGAGTTCGAGAAGACCAAGCATGCCCTGAAGGACCACGGGGTGCTGGTCGATGGCGTGACGCTGGACCTGGCGCGGATGCAGGCGCGCAAGCAGGAGGTGGTCGGCGCGAACACCAAGGGCGTGGAATTCCTGTTCCGCAAGAACAAGGTCACCTGGCTGAAGGGAACCGGCCGAATCGTTGAGCCCGGTTCGGTGGATGTGGACGGCACGGTCTACACGGCAAAGAACATCGTTATCGCCACCGGCAGCGAGTCGGTGCCGCTTCCGGGTGTGACAGTGGACGAGAGACAGATCGTCAGCTCCACCGGTGCGCTGGAACTGGGCAAGGTGCCGGGTCATCTGGTTATCGTCGGCGCCGGGGTGATCGGACTTGAACTCGGCAGCGTGTGGCACCGTCTGGGGGCTGAGGTCACGGTGGTCGAGTTTTTGGATCGGATCGTGCCGGGCCTGGATACCGAGGTGGCGACGGCGTTTCAGCGGGTTTTGCAGAAGCAGGGTCTCAAGTTCCGCCTGGGCACGAAAGTCACAGGCGCTTCCGTCGGCGCCGACGGCGTGACACTGACGTCCGAACCGGTGAAGGGTGGGGACCCAACCACGCTGAAGGCCGACATCGTGCTGGTTGCCATCGGTCGGCAGCCGTTTACGGAAGGGCTCGGTCTTGAAGCAGCCGGGGTGACGCTGGACGAGCGCAAGCGGGTGAGGGTCGATACGCACTATGCCACCAACGTGCCGGGGATCTATGCCATCGGCGATGTGATTGCCGGGCCGATGCTGGCGCACAAGGGCGAGGATGAGGGCGTCGCGGTGGCCGAAATCCTGGCCGGTCAGGCCGGGCATGTGAACTACGATGCGATCCCCAATGTGATCTACACATGGCCCGAAGTCGCCTCTGTCGGAAAGACGGAAGAAGAACTCAAGGCCGGCGGCGTCGCCTACAGCGCGGGAAAATTCCCCTTCACCGCGAACGGCCGGGCGCGGGCGATGGGCGATACCGATGGCTTCGTGAAGGTTTTGGCCGAAAAGGGCAGCGACCGGCTGCTGGGCGCCCATGTGCTGGGCCCCGATGCCGGAACGCTGATTGCGGAGCTGACGACGGCGATCGAGTTCGGAGCATCGGCGGAGGATGTGGCCCGGATCTGCCACGCCCACCCGACGCTGAGTGAGGCGGTTAAGGAGGCTGCGCTGGCCGCCGACGGGCGGGCGCTGCACATCTAGAGCCACTGCACCACGGCGTAAACATTTGATCGCTGATCCGAACGGACAGCCGATGCGGCGCTTGCTCCGATAGATGACGTACCATACATTGGCAGACCACTAAATGAGGCGCCAATGACCGACCCGTTGCGCAGTGGATTTGCCAGCCTGATCGCCCGTGCGGCGCGGCAGTGGCGCCGCGCGGTCGACCGGCGCCTGCAACCTTTTGGCCTGACCGAGGCGACCTGGCTGCCACTGATCCATCTCGCCCGAGCGCCGGAGGCTATGCGGCAGAAGGATCTGGCGGCGTCGCTGGTGCTGGATGGGTCGTCGGTCGTGCGCCTGCTCGATGCGCTGGAAGGCGCCGGCCTGATCGAGCGGCGGGGCGAAAGCGGCGATCGCCGGGCCAAGACCATCACTGTTACGCGCCATGGGCTCTCGATCATCGACCAGGTCGAGGCGGCGTCGCTGGCAGTGCGCAACGCGACCCTGATCGGGCTCTCCGACGACGAGCTGGCGGTCGCGACGCGGGTGCTGGAGCGGGTCTGCCGAAACCTCATGGACCAGCAGGGACAGGACGCGTGAGCGCTACGACCGCGCAGGCCGCCGTGCCCGTGCCGCTGACCCAGGGCCACCGGATCATGGTGACGCTATGCGTCATCATGGCGACGCTGATGCAGTCGCTCGACAGCACCATCGCCAACGTTGCCCTGCCCTACATGCAGGGCACGATGTCGGCGAGCCAGGAAGAAATCAACTGGGTGCTGACCAGCTACATCGTCGCCGCCGCGATCATGACGGCGCCGACCGGCTTCCTCGCCGCGCGGTTCGGCCGCACGCGGCTGTTCGTATCGGCTGTCGTCGGCTTCACTCTGGCGTCGGTGCTGTGCGGCATGGCGCAGTCGCTGGGCGAGATCGTCGTGTTTCGGGTGCTGCAGGGCATGTGCGGCGCCGCCCTGGTGCCGTTATCGCAGGCGGTGATGTTCGACATCTACCCGCCCGACCAGCGCGCCAGCGCAATGGCGCTGTGGACGATGGGGGTCATGATCGGGCCGATCTTCGGACCCATCCTCGGGGGCTGGCTGACGGAAAACCAAAGCTGGCGCTGGGTCTTCTACATCAATGTCCCGTTCGGGATCGTCACGGCATGCGGGCTGTTGAGCTTCCTGAAGGAGACCTCATACGGCAATGCGGCCAGGCTGGACTGGATCGGGTTCGGCGCGCTGAGCCTGGCGATCGGCGCATTCCAGACCATGCTGGACCGGGGCGAGACGCTGGACTGGTTTTCTTCCGGTGAGATCATGCTGGAGGCGTGTCTCGCCGGCCTCGGGTTCTACCTGTTCCTGGTGCAGTTCTCGCTGGCGCCGCGGCCGTTCCTGTCGCCGCGGCTGTTTGTCGATCGGAATTTCGTCGTCGGGATCAGCCTGTACTTCACCATCGGCCTGATTATGTATGCGACGCTGGCACTGCTGGCGCCATATCTGCAAACGCTGATGGACTACCCGGTGGTCACCGCCGGGATCGTGCTGGCGCCGCGCGGCGCGGGGCTGATGCTCGCCGCGCTGATCTGCGGGCGCGTCATCAAGCGGATCAGCGCGCGTGGAATTGTGGCATTCGGCTTCATCACCGGCGCCTATGCGCTGTATCAGATGACCGGCTTCACCCCCGACGTGTCGGAAGCGACGATGATCGAGGTCGGCTTCGTCCAGGGCATCAGCATCGGGTTTCTGACCATCCCGATCAACCTGATCACCTTCGCCACCCTGCCCGTTTCGCTGCGGACCGAGGCAGCCGGGGTCTACAGCCTGATGCGCAACCTCGGCAGTGCGATCGGCATTTCGGTAACCGGGGCGCTGCTGGTGACCAACACCCAGGTCAATCATGCGCTGATCGCGGGTGAAGTGACGCCGTTTAATCGCGCGCTGCA
This sequence comes from Rhodopila sp., assembly GCA_965200665.1. GTDB lineage: Bacteria > Pseudomonadota > Alphaproteobacteria > Acetobacterales > Acetobacteraceae > Rhodopila. Next base: position 48,851 of record OZ241370.1, read on the forward strand.
GAGCGGCATGGTGGCGCGGTTGTGGAATCCCGGTTCTGTGCAGGGTACAGCCATGCTGGATGAGGCGGTGACGCGGCAGGCCCACATCATTGCCTATATCGACGATTTCAAGCTCATGCTGGTGCTGGCGATCGCGGTGCTGCCGCTGGTGCTGCTGACCCGCCCGCCGTCCCAATCCGGCAAGGCGGCGCCCATCGTACACGACGAATGATCCTGACGGGCGTTGCCAAGCTACGCCCGACAGCTCACAACCCGCCGGTCTGCGACCCCAACGAAGGCCTCGGCTGATGAAACCGCTCGCGCTGACCATGGGTGACCCGGCCGGGATCGGCGGCGAGCTCACCTTGAAGACCTGGCTGGCCCTGCGCGGGAAAGGACCAGCGTTTGTGGCGCTGGACGATCCGGCGCGGCTGGCGGCACTGGCTGCGGCGCTTGACCTGTTGGTGCCGATCCAGGTGGTCGGTTCGGCTGAGCAGGCGGGTGCGCCATCCGGCGCGGCGTTGTCGGTGCTGCCTGTACCCCTGGCCGCACCCCCGATCGCCGGCCGGCCCGATCCGGAAAACGCCGCGGCGGTAGTCGCCTCGATCGAGCAGGCTACCAGGCTTGCCCAGGCGGGTTTGGTCAGCGGTGTTGTAACGAATCCGATCAACAAGGCGGCGCTATATCAGGCCGGCTTCGCCTATCCCGGCCACACCGAGTTCCTGGCCGCGCTGACCGGTGCTACCGGGCAGCAGATCATGATGCTGGCAAGCCCGATGCTGCGGGTCGTGCCGGTGACAGTACACGCCTCGCTGCGGGATTCCATCGCGATGCTGACGACCGGGATGATCGTGGCCGCGGCGCGGACCACGGCGGCGGCGTTGCGGCGCGACTTCGGGCTGGCCGCACCCCGACTGGCCATTGCCGGGCTCAACCCCCATGCCGGCGAGCAGGGCGCCCTGGGCACCGAGGAAACCACGCTGGTGCAGCCGGCGATTGATGCTTTGCGTGCCGAAGGCATTGATGTTTCCGGCCCCTGGCCGCCGGACACGATGTTCACCGCTGCCGCCCGCGCGCGGTATGACGTGGCGATCTGCATGTATCACGACCAGGCGCTCATTCCGCTGAAGACGCTGGATATGGACCATGGCGTGAACGTCACGCTGGGCCTGCCGATCGTGCGCACGTCGCCGGACCATGGCACCGCCTTCGACATCGCCGGCAAAGGTCTCGCTGATCCCACCAGCCTGATCGCGGCCATCGAACTCGCAGCCCAGCTGGCGGCGCGCCGGTCGGATTAACGCCGCAGGCTTGCAGCTTCCAGAGCTGTGATATCCTAGCCGTCGCCAGGTCTGTCCGAAGCCGATCCACACGATCACCCGCACGACGATGACCCTAGGAGCCTGTCCGAGAATTGCCATTTCCGTCGATCTTTGCGCTGGCGTTGTTTCTTGGCAGGCGGAGGCAAGGTGTTTGGATCCGCCGGCAGCACCGCTCATGGCCGAGCGGTGTGGAGCTTCAGCAGATTGTGCACGGTGCAGACCATCGCCCACTCGCCTCTGACCTGTTCGAGACCGCGGAGGAGGAACTGTCGGAAGCCTCTGGCTGCTTTTTCCTGTCCGAAGACCGGCTCGACCACCTGTTTGCGTAATCGGTATCGGCTGCGTCGTCCGGCCTTTCGTATCCTGTCAGCCATCGCCTGCATCAACGGCGTGCGCTTCAGCACACGCCCGGCGGTGGGATCGGTGCTGCCGTGGCGGACCCGGCCCGGGCAAAGATTAGGCATTGATCTTGCGGTCCTGCATGGCGGCAATGTTGGCCTCGCTGGCAAAGCCGGTATCGCCGGAGACCTCCCGCGGCGTGCGGCCGAGATTGGTTCGGGTTTGATCGATCAACGGCACCAGCGCGGAGAAGTCGGCCGGGTTGGTGCTGAGGCGGTGCGCGGTGATGACCTGATGCGCGGCATCCACCGCGATCTGGCCGTTATAACCCGCGATGAAGCCCCCCTGGCTCGGCATGATCCGGCTATCGCCATCGGTGAAGTTGCGCTGGGCCTTGTCCGGCGGCGTATCCGAGAGGGTATTCTTGCGCGCCCCCCGCTCCTGCATGCCTGAGGAGGGACCAGGGCCATCCGGATCGAGATCAGCCGGATCGCCGGCCGCTTCGGCCTCCAACTGTGCCTTGGCCTGGCGAATGCGTTCAAGCCGGCGCTGCTTGTTCGCCACCCACTCCGGCATCTCGTCGCCCCGGCGTTCACGGCCGTGTCGGGCGTCCTCCGTCTGGTCAGCCGCTTCGGCCTCGTCCAGCCAGGCCTTCACTTCAGCGGCCAGCTTCGGTTCCTGCGTCACCATCCGCTGGTAGCTCATCGCTTTGTGTCGACTGGCGTTGGCCCGCAGTTTGGTGCCGTCCACCGCCACATGGCCGAGCTTCACAAGGCCTGCCCGTTGACACAGCCGCAGCACCTGCACGAACAGATCCGACAGGGCCGGAAGATGGCGCTTGCGAAAGTCGCTGATGGTGCGGAAATCCGGCCGGTTCAGACCCGTCACCGCCATGAAATCCATGCGTTCCTCGCAGGCGCGGGCGAGCTGGCGGCTGGAATATACACCGCGGCTGTAGCCATACAGCAGCAACGCCACCAGCATACCGGGGTGGTACGGGGGCTGCCCGCGCTCTTCGCTGTAGGCCAGCAGGATCGCCGACAGATCCAATCCCTCACGCACCGTATCGCGCACAAAATGCGCCAGATGATCGGGGGGAACGAAATCATGCACCGAACGCGGAAGAAGCCAGCTCTGGTCTACATCCCATGAACGAAAGGTCTTGCTCATAGGCAGCATAGAATCGAAGTTTTACCGCTTCGGCTAGCAAATTCTCGGACAGGCTCCTAGCGCCTACGACCCTCGCGATACATGACCCTCGCGCTGTTCAAGCCGACCACCGGCCTGACCATGGGCTTGTTCATCGCGGATCTGGCATGCCACTGGCGATCGTTGCTAGATTACGACGCGCCACAAGCAGTGAAAAAACAGGGGAACGCCAATGATATGCCAGGACGCGATGTGCGGGGTCTGCCCGCCCGGACCAACACGACGACGGCTGCTGGGTGGGCTGGCCGGTGCGTCGATGCTAAGCGCGTCGGGCGCCTTCGCGGCCGATCCGCCACCGGCTCATGCGTCCAATGCGATCAGCGGCGACGCGGCGCTGCACCGGCTGATGCAAGGTAACGCGCGTTATGCCGCGAACCGAGCTGACCATCATGACTTCGACGCCGGGCGCGTCGCGCGCAGCAAGGCGCAGTATCCGATCGCGGCCATCCTTGGATGTTCCGACTCCCGTGTTGGGCCGGAATTCATCTTTGACCAGGGTCCCGGTGAGCTGTTCGTCATCCGTGTCGCCGGCAATGTGCTGACCGACTCCGGCGCCGCCAGCCTGGAATACGCGACCCAAGTGCTTGGTGCTCCACTGATCCTGGTGCTCGGACATTCGAATTGCGGCGCGGTCGCCGCGGCGATCAAGGTAGCGGAGGGCGGACCGCCGCTGCCGGGGCATCTGCCGGAACTAATCGCCCGGATCACCCCGGCTGTGACCGCAACCCAGTCGGCACCGGCGGCGGATCGGCTATCGGCGTCAATTAAGGAGAATGTTCGCCTGACGGAGCAGCAGACCCGTGCAACCCAGCCACTGCTGTCGGCGATGGCGGCATCAGGCAAGATCAAGGTTGCCGCTGGGGTTTATGACCTCGCGAATGGAAGGGTCCGGCTGATCTGACCCCCTACTCGACCACGTGGCGGACGGGGCGGGAGCAGTCCGGTCGCATCGGCAGGCCAATTTGGAACCGATGCTCGCCGGCGTGCATCTACCATGCGATGGGCACATCTGGATCGCTGAGCGCAACTAAGTCTTTAGCCTGTTTGGCGATGAACTGTCCGTCACACGACGGTCGATTTACATGGGCGCTTCCAGGCCGGGAGACGCAGACGCCGCGGTGAGAACCGACGGGCTGGGTCAGGCCTTCACCCGTTCTTCGCCCGCGCCGGTCAACACGAACCTGGCGCGCGGCACCCTCGCGCGTAGGCGTGCGCGGGCTATCTATGATTTGCTGCCTCCCTGCACTTTGCAGCCTGCTCCTTGAGCAGCTTGCGCATGTAGGAGCCATTGTACAACCGGTCAGCACGTGCATCCAGTGAACGCGCCATGCTCAGGAGAAAATCGGGTTCAAACTTGTCCATAATATTGATTTTCTACGATGAAGGATTGCGGGAGCCCTTCTATCGCATGTAAATATTGATATCCGGTTAATCGCCGAGCCAGATAAACTGGGCTGCCGACAATTTGGACGATGACATCCTGACACGGCGGCGGGAGCCGCATGGACGCGCTCCAAGGGCATAATAATCAAGAATACGCGTGCGGCGAACCGAACCCATTCGCCGGTGCTCATTGTTATGATGAGACTAAGAACCTCGGAGGAATTGCGAGCGGCAGCCCGGGAATTTCGGGAAATGGCGGAGACGGGCAACGACCTCCGGCTACAGGAAGCGTTGCTCCTGGTTGCTGAGGAATTCGATCGGGAAGCTGCTCGGCTGGATGGCGCGGCGATCCCGCCGTAGCGTGCCCGATTGCCAACGGCACACGTCGCTTGACGTCTTCCGGTGGACAGCGCCTGCAGCCTTGGCAAGAACAGTCCGCACGCTCATCCCGCTGTTTGAGCAAGCAACTGTACCGCCTGCATGTTCCGATGAAGGGGATGTTCACTAGAGCAACATCACCCTGACCGGAATGGTCAGGGTGATGAAGTTGCTCGCTCAAACAACGAGATAGAGCGCGCTGACTGTTTACAGTCAGGCTGAAAGCGCTCTAGCCCCGCATTCGCCACCGTCGTAGAACCGGTCCGATCACCAGCCCCGGGAGATGTTGCTATGCCGGTCAGCGGCCTGCCGCCCTATGACGCCCAGAACATCTTTGCCCGTATCCTGCGCGGCGAGATCCCTTGCAAGAAAGTCTACGAGGACGCGTTCGCCCTGGCGTTCCACGACATCGCCCCGCAGGCGCCGACCCATATCCTGGTGATCCCGAAAGGCGCCTACTGCTCCTTCGCCGATTTTAGTGCCACCGCAAGCGACGCGGAAATCGCCGGCTTCATGCGTGCCGTCGGCAAGATCGCCAAGGATCTTGGACTGGAAGCGCCAGGCTACCGGCTGCTGGCGAACATGGGTGAACACTCTGGCCAGGAGGTCCCGCACTTCCACGTCCACCTGTTTGCCGGCCGCCCGCTTGGACGCATGATCCCAGGCTGAGCCTGCCTATGGGGCTTCCATCTCCCGCCCACGGAACCCTGTCGCCACAACATACAACTCGCTCGATTCCTTGCGGCTGGCCGGCGGCTTGGCATGCTTCACGCTCGCAAAATTTTGCTTCAGCACGTCCAGCAGCGCCTTCTCCGACCCACCCTGGAACACCTTCGCCACAAACCCCCCGCCGGGCGCCAAGACCTGGATAGCGAAGTCCAGCGCCATCTCCGCCAACGCCACGATCCTGATATGATCGGTCGCCCCATGCCCTGTCGTGTTTGGCGCCATGTCCGACAGCACCAGGTCCGCCGCTCCGCCCAGTTCGGCAACCAGCCACGCCGGCATGGCCGGATCGGAAAAATCGCCTTGCAGCACGACCGCGCCATGAACCGGATCGATCGGCAGCAGATCCAGCGCAAGCACCGACGCGGCCCCGCGCTTCACCGCGACCTGCGTCCAACCGCCCGGCGCCGCACCCAAGTCCACCACGCGGGCACCCTTGCGGATCAGGTTGAACCTGTCATCGAGTTCCAGCAGCTTGAACGCCGCGCGCGACCGCCATCCCTGCTTCCGGGCCTCGGTCACATATGGATCGTTCAATTGCCGCGCCAGCCAGCGCGCCGAGGCTGGGCTTCGGCTTTTTGCCGTCTTGACGCGCACCGACAACCCTCGGGCGGGCGGCAGACCGGAAGTCTTGGCCATCAGCGGCAGCCGTCGCGGCGGCGCCCCTGGCGCAATCGGTCGGCCCGCATCAACCGCAGCAACACGCCTTCGCGCAGCCCGCGATCGGCGACGATGACATGCGGCGCCGGCCAGACGCGTGCGATCGCGGCAAATACTGCGCAGCCTGGCAGCACGAACTCGACCCGATCCGGCCCGACGCAGGGGTGCTGCATCAGCCCTTCACGCCCCAGCGCCCGCAGATGCGACAGCGCGGCGGCCGCCTCCTGGCTGCATAGCTCGATACCGTCGACGTCCAGCCGCCGGTAGCGCACCAGGTTCAAGGCCACGCCTGCCAGCGTCGTCACGGTTCCGCTGGTTCCCAGCAGCCGCACGCCGCCGTCACGAATTTCCCGCGCGATGCAGTGCACGCTCTCGAACGGCCGCAGCCGCTCCACAACATCGGACACCATTGCCTCAAACCCGTCCGGCGAGAATCCGGCATCGCCCCACCGCTCTGCCAGTGTCACCACACCAACCGGCAATGAATCGTAGCCGATCAGATGCGGCTCATGCTGGCTGAGTCGCACCCAGGCAAGTTCCGTTGAGCCGCCGCCGATATCGAACAGCAGCGCCCGCCGCCCGTCGCAAGGCAGCAGCGGCGTGCAGGATTCTAGCGCCAGTTCGGCTTCCTCGCGGGAGGAGATGATACCGAAATCGAACCCGGTCTCCTGCTTCACCCGACACAGGAATGCCGGTCCATTGGTGGCCCGCCGGCACGCCTCGGTCGCGATTGCCCGCACCCCGCGCACCGGCCGCCGCGCCAGGCGCGCTGCACAGGCCTGCAAGGCACCAATTGCCCGGTCCATGGCCGCTTCGTTCAGCTTGCCGGTGCTATGCAGGCCTTCACCGAGTCGCACGATCCGCGAAAAACTGTCCAGCACGCGAAATCCGCCGCCCGATGGCGTGCCGACAAGCATCCGACAATTGTTGGTGCCAAGATCAAGCGCCGCGAAAGCCGGCCCAAACGGGCGGCGTGCCTGCTCTGGCCGCACCTGTGGAAACTGTGCGGCGGAATCAAGCTCTGCAGGGGCCTGAACCGGCATCATGTCGCGATTGTCAACCGAGTTACCGCACTGGGCAAGCACCGAATGCAAGGCCGGTGCCGCCTGTCGGCTTTTTCATCCCAGTTTACCGGTGGAAAGCTTGACGCCGAACTGCCGGCTCAGGCCGAAGGTCCAGGCACCGGCTTCGGCTGTGACACATGCCAGCCGCCGCCACCTTTCATCTTGACCTCTCGGGCGGCCATGTGCGCCCGGCGCAGCAGCGTGCGAACGTCCTCCGTGGTGCCGGGGCACCGCGCGGCGATGCCGACCGAGAAGGTGATCGAGCGATCCGCCGGGAAATCCCGAAACAACTTTCGCTTGCACAAGGTTTCGGCGCGCTCAGCCGCGGTCAGGTGATCCATCCCATCCTGCCAGATGGCGAATTGGTCCACACCCACGCGTGCGACCACGTCGCTCGGACGTACCATTGCACGCAACTGGCTCGCCATCCGGGTCAGCACCCGGTCGCCCTGTTCGCGACCCAGCGCGAGATTAATCCCATGCAGATCGTCGATATCGACAAGCACCAGCGTTCCCACTACGGCATCCAGATCCAAACGGTCGATATGCCGGTCCGTTTCGTCTATGAACCACCGCCGGTTCGGCAGCCCGGTCAGCTGGTCGATGCCGACTTGCCCAATCCCCGTGCCAATCGCCACCCGCAGCAGCATCGCCACCGAGGCCGCCAGCGCATGGTCGCCGTCGGTCCATGGCCGCGCCAATGGCGCCCGCCACAGCACCAGCCCACCCTGGCGGTCCGGAGGCAAGCTCCATGGGCACGCCAGCACCGGCCGATTGTCGGCCCCCAGCACGTGCGCAGGCTGGCCTGGAAAACGGCGTAACAGGTCGCGACCAACATCCGTGGTGCTCACGCCGCTCATACCCAGGCAATAGGCGACGGGCGCTTCCGCCACATCATTGCTCAGGTCCAAAATGGCCAGCCCCTCGAGGTCTGCAGTCAACCGCAGTTGCTCCAGCACCGCTACGATGGAACCGTCATATTCGCCACGAAACGGCACATCAGATCTCCGAACCAAAGTCACGCCCCCGAACCTAGGCGTTACAAGCCCCGGGATGGTAGAAAATCCCGTCGAGGGTTGCGCAAATGCTGCTGTGCCGCAACGTCCGACCAATGATCAAGGGGAAAACAATGCGCGCTGTTTGGTACGACCGGCAGGGTCCGGCGGATGAAGTCATTATCAAAGGGGAACTTCCAACGCCGGAGCCCGGCGCTGGCCAGGTGCGGGTTCGGCTGGAAGCATCAGGGGTCAATCCGTCCGATACCTACCGTAGGCGAGGGGCTGTTCCGGCCGAGTATCCGAAGGTCATTCCAAATAGCGACGGGGCTGGAATCGTCGACAAGGTTGGCGATCTCGTCGCCTCGAAGTGGATCGGCAAGCGGGTGTGGCTCTATAATGGGCAGCGCAACGGCCGCTGGATGGGCACCGCGGCGGAGTATATCGCCCTCGACGTCGACCTGGTCACCGAACTGCCTGACCATGTCACCTTTGCACAGGGCGCTACACTCGGCATTCCCGGCATGACTGCGCATGGCTGCGTGTTCGCCGCGGGTCCGGTACAGGGCAAGACCCTGCTGGTGGCCGGTGGCGCCGGGGCGGTCGGCCACTACGCGGTGCAGCTCGCAGCCTGGGCCGGGGCGCGGGTCATCGCCACCGTCAGTTCGGCCGACAAGGCGGATCGGGCCCGAACCGGCGGAGCGGCACATGTCGTCAACTACCGCAACGAGGATGTCGCTGCCCGGGTGTTGGAGATCACCGGCGGCATTGGTGTCGACCACGTCATCGATGTCGATCTCGGCGGTAATCTTGCCGCCACCCTGGCCGCCGTGCGCGACAACGGCAGCATCGCATACTACGCCACCAACGGGGCGCTGAAGGCGACGATCGACCTGCGTGCCCTGATGGCCCGCAACATCACCCTGCGCGGCTTCGTTCTGCCGACCAGTCCGCACGCTGCCCGCAAGCGCGCCCAGCAGGACATTGCTGCCTTCATCCGTACGCCCGGACGCATCCTGTCCGTCGCCGGCAGCTTCCCGCTGTATCAGACCGCCGAGGCCCATCTGTCCGTCGAGGCCGGCGGTAAGGTCGGTACCGTTGTGGTTGCTTGCGCGGATTGACGTGCCCCCTTGGTGCAAGTCGTCTGGCTATCAAAGGGCGGGTCGCGGCCGGCCAAGGCTCCGATCTGGCCCGCCCGGCCGAAGGCCCAGGCGATTGACAGGGCGCAACGTCCTGGTTTTGGTTACCGGACGCATATGAGGAAACAGCCATGATCCAAACCACCCGCCGCGCTGTTCTGGCCGGTGTTGCGAGCCTTGCTGCCCTGCCTGCCGCGGCCGAAAATGCTCCCGGCATCACGGCAACGGAAATCCTGTTTGGCCAGACCATGCCCTACAGCGGCCCGGCCTCGTCCTACGGCACCATCGGCAAGGCCTCGGACGCGTATTTCAAGATGATCAACGACCAGGGTGGGATCAACGGCCGCATGCTGCGGATGCTGTCGCTGGATGACGGCTACCTGCCGCCCAAGACAGTCGAGCTGACCCGGCGAATGATTGAAGAAGACAGGGTCGCCTTCCTGTTCAACTGCCTTGGCACACCGACCAACAACGCCACCCGCAAATATACCAACAGCAAGAAGGTCCCCGATATCTTCGTCGCCACCGGCGCCACCCAGTTCGGTGACCGCGAACACTATCCTTGGACGACGGGGTGGCAGCCGACTTACCAGGTTGAGGGACGTATCTACGCCAAGTACATCCTGCGTGAGGCGCCGGACGCCAAGGTGGGCGTGCTGTACCAGGGCGACGATTCGGGCCGCGACTACTTCAAGGGCATCAAGGACGGGCTGGGCGACCAGGCGGACAAGCGCATTGTCGCCGCCGCCACCTACGAAGTCACCGACCCGACAGTCGACTCGCAAATCCTGTCGCTGCGCGAAAAGGGCGCCGACGTCCTGTTCATGACCGGCATTCCAAAATTCAACGCCATGGCGATTCGCAAGACGTTTGATATTGGTTGGAAGCTGCGGATGTTCTTCATCTCCTCCACCGGGTCATCTGTTGCCACTGCGATCATTCCCGCCGGCGTCGAAAAGGCCGTCGGCGTCATGACCGCCAGCTTCGTCAAGGACCCGACCGACAAGCAATGGGCCAACGACGCCGGCTACCTGGACTGGCGGGCGTTTCTGGCCAAGTACTACCCCGCCGCCGACGTCACCGACGTCAACAACGTCTACGGCTACTGCACCGCCCAGACCCTGGTGCAGACGCTGAAGCAGTGCGGCAACGACTTCTCGCGCGAGAACATCATGCGTCAGGCTACCAACCTCGATATCGAGTTGCCCATGCTGCAGCCCGGCATCCGCGTGAAGACCAGCCCCGACGACTATTACCCGCTGAAGCAGATGCGGCTGGTAAAGTTCGACGGGACAGCCTGGTTGCCGTTCGGTGAAGCAATCTCAGGATAGTCTTCGATACATTGCGAGGCGCCGGCCGCTATTTTCCAGTTCCTGGCCGGACGCCACGACCCGGACCCGGATCACCGCGTCCAGCGGTAGGTCGAGTGCGCCGAGGTCGATACTGAAACCATGGCTTCCGGTGCCGAACCTGGCATCCAGCAGGTCCTGGCGGAACTCCGCCGCCTGAAACGCCAGGACCAGCCGCTCATCCGCCAGGAGTTCGAGCGCCACCGGATCGGCCGATCCGGTAAGCCGGCTCCATCCGCACAGAAAGCCATCGGCGATCCCCTCGATCAGGCCGGTGTACTGCCGCCGGGCGACGTTGATGTAGTCCTTCCGGTTTGGCTCGATCAGGCCAATCAGCCGCTCGCACAGCGCCACGCCCCGCGGCAGGTCGCCGAACCGAAGCACCGCGTCGACAAAATCAGCCGGAAACATCAACGCTTTCTCGTAGCTCAGCAGCAGCAGCGGGCAATTCAATTGTTCAACGAATTCCACCATGGCGGCCAGGTCATCGGCGGCATCTCGCAGCGCGGCGGCAGGCCGGTGGTATTCCGACAGCGTACGCCGTACCGCCACTGCGACCGGATCCCGCATCGGGACAATAACATGGGGGTTGCTGAACAGCGCCAGGTCCGCCGGGGCCAGCACGTCCGACAGCATGGGGAACTTGAACCCCCAGGTGCCAAAACCAGCGTCTCGTTCGCCGATGATGCGTCGCAGCCCGTCACGATCCCGCGCCAGCAGGATCTTTCCCATTGCCTCGTCTTCATGAACTTCGTCGTTGATCTCGGTACCCATGAAGACACCGACCTGGCGCAGCACCGCGGCGACCAGGCTGGTCCCGGACCGCTGCTGCCCCGTCACGATGAACGTCCGCCCGCCGCCGCGCTTCCCGACACCACGCTCCCTGTCGGCCCGCTCCCCACCGCCCCGCTGCCCGTCGGCATTCCAGGCGAGAACACCCCTGTTGATCATCGTATCGGCAGGATCGGCTGAAGCGTCCTGGCTCATCGCATCCCCGCCGGTTCAACCATCCCGCTCACAATTCCCCGTCAGCAGAGGGACGCAGTGTGCGGGTCGCCCTATCCTGTCCCAATCCCAGGTCCGGCCACCATCGCAAACGCACAACCCAAACGCGATCCGGTCGCGCTGAGGATCAGAAAGCGCTCTTGATCACGCCACCGTCGACGCGCAGGGCAGCCCCCGTCGTCGCCGATGCCAGCGGGCTTGCGATGTAGGCCACCAGCGAGGCTACCTCCTCCGGTGTGGCGAACCGCTTGATCAACGATGTCGGACGCACCTTCTCGAAGAATTCCTTCTCGAACGCTTCGAATGACTGTCCGCTTGACTGCGCCAGTTGATCCACAAAATCGTTGACCCCGCGCGACCGGGTCGGCCCCGGCAGCACGCTGTTGACGGTGATCCCGGTTCCCGCCACGGTTTCGGCAAGGCCGCGTGCGACTGCGAGTTGCGCTGTCTTGGTGACGCCATAGTGGATCATCTCGGCCGGGATCTGCACACCGCTCTCGCTGGAGATGAAAATGATCCGCCCCCAGTTCGCGCGCTGCATGGCCGGCAGGAATAGCCGCGCGAGGCGGACGCCGCTGAGCACGTTGACCTCGAAGAAGCGCCGCCAGTCGGCGTCATCGATCTCGTGGAACGGCTTCGGCTCGAAGATACCAAGACTGTTGACGAGAATTTCGACTCCAGGATAGCGCCGCACGAGCGCGTCCGCGGACGGCGCCAGGCTGAGGTCGCCGGCGAATCCCAGGACCTCCCTGCCCGTCTCGGCACGCAATGCGGCCACCACCCGGTCCACCGAATCCTCGGTTCGGCCATTGATGATCACACGCGCGCCTTCCCGAACCAACGCCGCCGCGATGGCATGACCGATACCAGCCGTGCTGCCGCTTACCAGCGCCAGTCTGTCATTGAGTTGCAGATCCAAACCGCGGTGCCCTCTCGTCTTGAATGTCATCGAACCAGCCGCCCGATGACCAGCCATATGGTTGAAGCCAACCATTTGAGTAGAGCCTGCTGCCTTGACGCCGCCAAGAATTGGCGTTGGTTGTGCTGCAGACCTGTCAGGAGAGACAATCATATGACGGATAACCGACTGGCGCTGATTGTCGGTGCCACTCGCGGCATCGGCCTCGGCGTAACCAAGGCGTTCCTGGCGCACGGCTGGGACGTCATCGCCACGGCCCGTGATCCCGCCAACGCCACCGCGCTTAACGCACTGGCCAGTACCCATGCCGGCCGTTTATCGGTTCCCAAACTGGACATGAACGATCCCGCTGCGATTGACGGCTTCGCTGCCACACTGGACGACAAAAAGTTGGATGCGGTCCTGGTCAACGCGGGTGTTTCAGGCCCGGACCATCGCAGCGCCAATGCGGCCACCGAGGCTGAAGTCGGGGCGCTGATGTTCACCAACGCCATCGCCCCCATTCGCCTCGCCCGTGCGCTTGGCGGCCACCTCCGCTCCGGATCCGGCGTGCTGGCTTTCACCTCCTCCGTCATGGGCAGCGTCGCCGAGAACCCCGGCGGTCACGAACTCTACCGCGCCAGCAAAGCAGCGCTGAATTCCCTGGCACGCGGCCTCTGGGGCGAGATGCGGAGCCGGAACATCACCATGATCTCACTGCATCCGGGTTGGGTGCGAACCGACATGGGGGGGCAAAGTGCCGCAGTCTCGGTCGAGGACAGTGCCGCCGGGATCCTGCAAGTCATTGAGCAACAGGCTGGTGCTCACCACCACCGCTTTCTGGACTACACCGGCCGGGAGCTGGCCTGGTAACCAAGCCCGAAAAATCGATGGCCCGGGACACACCCGGGCCATCCAGACCTCGTCTTAGACTTCGACCTCTTCCTCGCGACCCGCGCCGCCATCGTCGTCGCCTTCCGGCTTCGGCAGCGCCGGCAGGGCCGCTTCGGTGATCTCGAACTCCAGCTTGTTGTCCTTCAGCGTCACCTTGACCGCACCACCCTTCACCAACTTGCCGAACAGCAGCTCTTCGGCCAGCGGCTTCTTGATGTGCTCCTGGATCACCCGACCCAGCGGCCGCGCGCCATACAGCCGGTCGTAGCCCCGCTCCGCCAGCCACTCCTTGGCCGCCGACGACAGCTCGATCGTGACGTTCCGATCCGCCAGCTGAGCCTCCAGCTGCATCACGAACTTCTCGACGACGCGGCCGACGATCTCCGGCGTCAGCCCGGCAAAGGTGATCGTCGCATCCAGCCGGTTGCGGAATTCCGGCGTGAACAGGCGCTTGATTGCATCGTCGTCTTCGCCGGTCCGAACGTCCCGCCCAAACCCGATCGCTTCCTTTGCCATGTCGGACGCGCCGGCATTGGTGGTCATGATCAGGATGATGTTGCGGAAATCCACCGTCTTGCCGTTGTGGTCGGTCAGCTTCCCGTGGTCCATCACCTGCAGCAGGATGTTGAACAGGTCGGGGTGCGCCTTCTCGATCTCGTCCAGCAGCAGCACCGCATGCGGATGCTGGTCGATCGCGTCGGTCAGCATGCCACCCTGGTCGAAGCCGACATAACCAGGGGGCGCGCCGATCAGCCGCGACACGGAATGCCGCTCCATATACTCCGACATATCGAACCGGATCAGTTCGATCCCCATGGTGGACGCCAACTGCCGGGCGACCTCGGTCTTGCCGACGCCGGTCGGGCCGCTGAACAGATAATTGCCGATCGGCTTCTCCGGCTCCCGCAATCCCGCTCGTGCCAGCTTGATCGCCGCACCCAGGGCCTCAATTGCCTTGTCCTGGCCGAACACCATCGACTTCAGGTCGCGCTCCAGGTTGCGCAGCGTCTCCTTGTCGTCGGCGGAAACGGATTTCGGCGGAATGCGGGCGATCTTCGCCACGATCTCCTCGACGTCCTTCAGCGTCACCGTCTTGCGGCGCTTGTGCTCCGGCAGCAGCATCCTTGAAGCGCCAACCTCGTCGATCACGTCGATCGCCTTGTCCGGCAGCTTCCGGTCATTGATATATTTCGCCGACAGCTCCACCGCCGCCCGAATTGCCTCATCGGTGTAGCGAACCTTGTGGTGCTTCTCGTAGTTCAACTTCAGCCCGCGCAGGATTTTCACCGAATCTTCCAGCGACGGCTCGTTTACGTCGATCTTCTGGAAGCGGCGGACCAACGCCCGGTCCTTCTCGAAGTAGTTGCGGAACTCCTTGTAGGTCGTCGACCCGATGCAGCGGAGGTTGCCCGATGCCAGCGCCGGCTTCAGCAGGTTCGACGCATCCATTGCGCCGCCGCTGGTCGCGCCCGCGCCGATCACGGTGTGGATTTCATCGATGAACAGGATGGCGCCCGGCTGGTTCTCCAGCTCGTTCACCACCGCCTTCAGCCGCTCCTCAAAGTCGCCGCGATAACGCGTCCCGGCCAGCAGCGAACCCATGTCGAGCGCGAAGATCGTCGACTTGAGCAGCACTTCCGGCACGTCACCCTCGACGATGCGCTTGGCGAGGCCCTCCGCAATCGCCGTCTTGCCCACGCCGGGGTCGCCGACATACAGCGGATTGTTCTTGGTGCGGCGGCACAGGATCTGGATGGTCCGCTCAATCTCCAGGTCGCGCCCGATCAGCGGGTCGATCTTCCCGGCCATCGCCTTCTTGTTCAGGTTTACGCAGTAGTTGGACAGCGCGTCCTGGCTGCGGCGATTCGGTTTCTCCTCACGCTCCTGTTCCGGCTGACCGCCTTCAGGCGTGGAGTTGTTGGTCCCTGCCACCGGCCGCTGCGCCGAACGTCCCGGCGCCTTGGCAATTCCGTGACTGATGAAGTTCACGGCATCCAACCGCGTCATGTCCTGCAGCTGCAGGAAATAGACCGCATGGCTTTCGCGTTCGCTGAACAGGGCAACCAGCACGTTCGCACCGGTCACCTCATCACGCCCCGATGACTGCACATGGATCGCCGCGCGCTGCACCACACGCTGGAAGCCGGCGGTGGGTTTGGGGTCACCAGGCCGATCCGTCGCCAGCCCCGCCAGATCCTTGTCGAGGAATTCGGTCAGGTCGTTGCGCAGTTTATCGAGATCGACGCCGCAGGCCTTGAGCACAGTCGCGGCATCGGTATCTTCCGCCAGCCCAAGCAGCAGATGTTCCAAGGTCGCGTACTCGTGTCGCCGTTCACTGGCGAGCGACAGGGCGCGATGAAGCGTCTGTTCGAGGTTCCGTGACAGCATATCCGACGCTCCTAAACGCATGTGGTTCGTTAGAACCTGGTCATTCCCGGATCAGGCGACCGCGCCCGCCCGTCATGGTTACGATGATGACGCGTCCGCGTCCTTCACCGTCATCATTCCTTCTCGATCGTGCATTGCAGGGGGTGTTGGTTCTGCCGAGCCAGGTCCATCACCTGGGTGACCTTGGTCTCAGCGACCTCATAGGTAAAAACCCCGCAAACCCCGACGCCGCGCCGGTGGACATGCAACATGATGCGGGTAGCCTCCTCACGGTTCTTCTGAAAAAACCGCTCCAGGACATGCACCACGAATTCCATGGGCGTATAGTCATCGTTCAGCATCAACACTTTGTACATCGCCGGCTTGCGCGTTTTCGGCCGTGCTTTCACGACGACCCCCGTATTCGGGCCCTCCGTCGTTCCGCCGCGCTTGTCGTTATCGCTCATCGTGATCAAATCCATTCGCCGTCCCGCCGCGCCCCGGCTACCGATCGCCCGACACCCGCTTCCGGTGACCGGCAGCTAACCATCCGGCAGCTAACCATATCGGAACGCCACGTCCTGATGAAAGGGGATTGACGTTCCGCTCCACCATGACGATTGCGCCGACTGCTCGCGACCGCAAGGGGCTTGTTCATCGCCAAGCGAAAGTGGTGCGTCCGAAGCGAAAGCAAAAGCCCCAAACTAAAAGGCCCGGACAAACATCCGGGCCTTTCAGGTCGTCAGCAGATCATCCCCGAAGGAGTAGGCTCATCGGGGGTAGGCTTTTGGGGTAGGCTCAGGAACCGATCATTCTCGCACGCCCGAAGGGATGCGCGACGTCCGGTTCCGAAGTCCTTCAGGCGGCCTTCGCGAACTTCTCGACCGCGACGGTGAGCCGCGCCGTGATCGGGGCCAGCGCCTGCTCTGTCAGCTTGAACGACGCATCCGTGAGCTTGCCGGATTCGGCCAGCGACTTCTCCAGCGCGGAGCGGGCCAGCGTGGACTGCAGCTCGAACGCATCCTTCAGCGACCTGACGCCGCTCAGGGCCTTCAACGCCGACATGCTTTCGTCAAGCGACGCCTGCGCAGCAGCGGCAAAATGCTTGGACAGGTCCTGCATGCCGGTCGCCCAGATCTGGCTGGCCTTTACGAGGGCTTCAATATTGCCTTGATTGAAGGCAACAAGTTCTTCAGCGGTCTTCATGGCTTTCGAAACTCCTTCTTTCATTTTTGACTGGGTCGCTTCGAACGCGGCCGGCGCCTCGGCGAGGCCTGCCTTGATGTCCGTCACGGTGCTCTCGATCATCTTAGGGGGTTCCATGGTCTTCGGTGCCTCGACCTCGGCCGGAGCTACGTCGATAACCTTGGCCTTAGGGGTGATTGACATGGTGATGTCTCCTCTAGTTCCGGTGTCATTCGGTACGCGCTTGCGCGGCTTAAGGGTGAACCGGAGCAACCCCTTCAACCGATGAACTCTGTTCGTTGTGCAGGCACTCGTTTGCTGCACCGCAACACGATCCCGATATAGAAACCTCGTGATCAGCGATCAAGGGAATTTTTGTGCAGTGCACAAAAATAATGAACGCGCGTTCATCAGCGCTGATCAGTCTGCTCTCGGCGGTCTCGACAGTATGCGAGCATCGCGGCGTAACACGTTCACCTTTTACACTTTTAAGGCTGTTTTACGCTGGACAATGGCCGCCAGAGAAACATACATTTCGATCGCCGCTCTGAAAGGGACATAAATGGCTAGCGTTGCGTGCCGCATGCGCAATCAGCTTCTACGTCGCGTGATGGCCGCAATCGGCCTGACGTTCGGAAGCCTGATGATCGGGGCAGTGATCACCCCGGCACACGCCCAGATCGGTTCCGCACGCTACAGTTCCATCGTGGTCGACACAACCAGCGGCGACGTGCTGGAGGAAGTCAGCGCCGACCAGCCGCGCTATCCTGCCAGCCTGACCAAGATGATGACGCTTTACCTGACGTTCGAAGCGTTGCGCGACCGTCGCATCACGCTCGACCAGATGGTTCCGGTTTCCCCTCATGCCGCCTCGATGGAACCTTCCAAGCTGGGCCTCGTGCCGGGAACCCGCCTTACGGTTGAAGACGCGATCCTGGGCCTGGTTACCAAGTCAGCGAACGACGCCGCATCCGCACTGGGCGAATTCCTGGGCGGTAGCGAGGACCGCTTCGGCCAGATGATGACCCTGCGTGCCCGTGCCCTGGGCATGAGCCACAGCACCTTCGTCAACGCCTCAGGCTTGCCCAACCCGAACCAGTGGACCACCGCACGCGACCTCGCCATCCTCGGCCGCCGCCTGATCAACGATTTTCCCGGCTACTACCGCTACTTCTCGACACCCAGCTTCGCCTGGCACCGCCAGGTCATCTTCAATCACGACAACATGCTGCGCACCTACCCGGGCGCCGATGGCCTGAAGACAGGCTACACCGACGCATCCGGCCACAACCTGGTGACCAGCGCCGTGCGCGGCGGCGTTCGCCTCATTGGCGTGGTCCTTGGCGCTTCGTCCAATGGCGAGCGTGATATCCACATGACGTCGTTGCTCGATCGCGGGTTTGAGCAACTGGATGTGCCGGCCTACCGCAAACCGGTTCAGATCGCGTCGCGGCTGATGCTGGTTTCGACCGCGCGCGCTGCTGAACCCGTCCGTCCGGCGCGCGCCCGCGGCACCAACTGGGCGGTTCAGGTCGGAACGTTCTCCACCGAAACCGCAGCCCATGGCGCCGCGCTCGCTGCCCGGCGGGAGGCTGAAGCCGGCGAAGTCCGCATCGAACCCGTCCGTCTCCGCGGCAAGACCATCTGGCGCGCCCAGGTCATCGGGCTGACCGCAACCGATGCGCAAGACACCTGTTCAAGCCGCCGTCGCGGCAGCTGCAATGTGATCCACCCGGAAGGCCGCCAGGTCGCCAGCCGGTAGACCCTTCGATCAGCTCCGGCGGCCCTGACAAGCCACGATTTTTGTCAGGGGCGATCCAGCCGGATGATCCCGCCTGGCGTGGCGACCAGGGCAATGCTGGCCATTCCGATGAATAAACCGGTTTCCACCACACCGACAATGCCTGACAGCATACGCTCAAGCCCGGCCGGATCGCTGATCGCGCCGAAGTGGCAATCCAGGATCAGATTACCGCCGTCGGTTCGGAATGCATGGCCATCCTTGCTCGTCCGCAGCACCGGCCTCGCTTCGCGTTCCGCCAGCCGGACAAATGTCGTCTCCCATCCGAATGCCACCACTTCGACAGGCACCGCCACCGTGGCGCCGAGCCCCGACACCAGCTTCGGCTCGTCTGCGATGATCACCAACCGATCGCTGGCGGCCGCGACGATCTTCTCACGCAACAACGCGCCCCCCAGGCCCTTGACCAGATCGAGCGTATCGCGGGCGATCTCATCGGCGCCGTCGATCGTCAGGTCCAGCGTGGTGTGATGGGCGAAATCGGATAGCTCAATACCGCCTTCCCGCGCCTGCGCCGCGCTGTGCTCGCTGGTTGGAATGCCCAGGATCCGCAAGCCGCCCCGTACCCGCTCGATCAGCCCCTCAATCGCGAACGTCGCGGTGGAGCCGGTGCCGAGACCGACGACCATGCCGTCCTCGACCATCGCAACCGCCGCCTGCGCCGCCTCCCGCTTGAAGGCATCGCGGTCGTCCCTCATGGCCGCACGGCCTTGAGCACCCGCAGCCAGTTCCCGCAGCACACTTTTTCAACCTCCTCGTGATCGAGACCGCTCGCCTGCAATGCGGCGGCAATCTCGGGATGGCGCCTGAAATCCGGCATTTCCGTCGCTGCAACCCCGGCCGGCAGGTCCGACCCTATGCCGACATGGTCAATTCCCAGCGCGTCGATCATCCGGAACAGATGCCGGATCATTCCCGCCAGCTTTTCCTCGTTCAGCACCGCGATCCAGGCACCGACGATCCCGCCCGATTCCACCACCATGCGTGCGTAGTCGGGACCGATGAACCGCGGATGGTCGCCATTCCTGTGCCCCGGCTCCTTCAGGTTCGCATGCGTGCAGAGGAAGGGGCGGGTCGCCACCCCGGCTACCCCGCGCACCGTATCTTCGGAGCAATGGGCGACATCGACGATGATGCCCAGCCGGTTCATCCGCCGCACCACGTCCGCCCCAAACGGCGTGATCCCGCCATGCACCGGCGCCGCTGTCTGGATATCACCGGTTTCGTTCACCAGATAGTGCGTAAGCTGGATGCTCCGCACGCCGCGGTCAGCCATCGCGTCCAGCCGGTCGAGCTGGCCTTCCAGGAAATCGCACCCCTCGATCGCCAGCACCAGGGCGGGATCATCCGCTCTGATGTCGTCCACCTCCCGAGCGATCCGCATTCCCGACTGCTCGAAGCTTGTCAGGTAGCCTTCCACCGCCTCCAGGCATTCCCCGGGATCCGGTTCGCGGAACTTCTCCAGCCGCCCGGTCTCCCGGTTGCGCCGGATCATCGGAATATCGCCGATGGCCGACACCACAGCCGCTGCCACCCCGGCCGGCCGCATCGTTGCCAGCACCGCGCGGTCAACGTCGCCGGTCCTGCGCGGCCTGCCCGCATGGGTATGCATATCGATGATCATGGCGATGTTCTAATCGATCCAACCATACCCGTCACCGTTGGCAGCAATGTTGGCCTTGCGTCCGGCGAGGCGGTTGCGCATGTTGGACGGTGAGCCCGCGGGACATGATGCCGGTGGGTATAATGACGAACCCGGGCGGAAGAAGGCCGAGGCGGAGCAAATTGATGGATGGCGGGACAGACGCAAGGCGGATAACCATTCACGCGCCGGAAGATTTCGCTGGGATGCGCGCCGCAGGCCGCCTCGCTGCTGAGACCCTTGATATGATCGGCCCGTATGTGAAGCCGGGCGTGTCCACCGGCGCGCTGGACAAACTGTGCCACGATTTCATCCTCGACCATGGCGCTACCCCGGCGCCGCTGAATTATCGCGGCTACCCGAAGTCGATCTGCACCTCGATCAATCACGTCGTCTGCCACGGCATCCCCGGCGAGCGGAAACTCGAAAACGGCGACATCCTCAACATCGACGTCACCGTGATCCTGGACGGCTGGCACGGCGACTCGTCGCGGATGTATGCCGCCGGCACCCCTAACACCCGCGCCCGCAACCTGATCGACGTGACCTATGAGTCGCTGCTGCGCGGACTGAAGGTGGTCAAGCCCGGTGCCACGCTTGGTGACGTCGGCCATGCGATTCAGGCCTTCGTCGAAGGCCATCGCTTCAGCGTCGTGCGCGACTTTTGCGGCCACGGCATCGGTCGCCGCTTCCACGAGCCCCCCAACGTCCTGCATTTTGGCCGCATCGGCGAGGGCCCGGTGCTGCGCAAGGGCATGTTCTTCACGATTGAGCCGATGGTGAACGCCGGTCGGCCGGAGGTGAAAGTGCTCGATGACGGCTGGACCGCCGTCACCCGCGATCGCAGCCTGTCCGCCCAGTTCGAGCATATGATCGGCGTCACCGACGACGGATGCGAGATCTTCACCCTCTCGCCCGCCGGTCTGGACAAGCCGCCGCTCGGCGTTAGCTGATTGGCAATAATTGGCATGTAGTCTCCGTGGCACGACCTGTCTCTGAGAGGCTGCCGCCGGGAGAACCATGCCGCCCGCCAAGAGCCTGCCCACCCGTTCCAATTCACTGGCGGCCAAGCCAACCGGATTGGCCGAAGCCCCGGTGCTGCCCGGCCTGTTCCCCGATCCCGCAAGCCCGATCGGTGCCGACGGCCATCGGGCCCGCATGCGCCAGCGCCTGCTGAAAGCCGGCCCCGACGCGCTGGCTGATCACGAGATGCTGGAGATGATCCTCTTCGTCGCGCTGCCACGCCGCGACACGAAGCCGATTGCGCGGGATCTGCTGACCCGTTTCCGCAACTTCAGTGGTGTTATCGGTGCGCCCGAGGCCGAACTGCGTACCGTCGAGGGTCTTGGTGAGGCCGGCGCTGCGGCCATCAAACTGATCCAGGCTGCCGCCTTGCGTATGATGCGGCACGATCTCGCCACCCAACCGGTGCTGTCAACGTGGGACCGCCTGACCGACTACCTGATGGCGGCCATGGGCCAGGAGCGTACCGAACAGTTCCGCGTCCTGTTCCTCGACGGCCGCAACAGGCTGCTCGCGGATGAGGTCCAGGGCACCGGCACCATCAACCATGCCCCGGCCTATCCCCGCGAGGTTGTTCGTCGCTGCCTCGAACTTCACGCCACCGCGGTCGTCCTGGCCCATAACCACCCCAGCGGCGACCCGACCCCTTCACGCGAAGACGTTGCCCTGACGGCCGAGATCGCTCGTGCTGCCGCGACCATGGGTATCGCGATCCACGACCATGTCGTGGTCGGTCGTGGAAAGTTCCTCAGTTTTCGCGCCGAAAGGCTGCTGTAGCCGCGCTGCCGATTACACGCTGCCGGTGCCAGTGGGGGGCTGCCGCATCAAAGGTCGAGGATCAAACGGTTCAAACCAGGCTGGTGCGCATCGGGATCGATGCGCACCATGGCAGCAGGCTAACGTCCGGGCGTCGGCATCATGAACTCCGGCCCCCGACGGGTCCCCGCTGTCCACCGCTGGGTCACCGCCTTGTAGCGGGTGTAGAACCGCACACCCTCCGGACCATAGATGTGGTGGTCGCCAAACAGCGAGTGCTTCCATCCGCCAAAGGAATGGAACGCCATCGGCACCGGGATCGGCACATTGATACCCACCATCCCGATCTGGATCGCCTGGGTGAAATCGCGCGCCACGCCGCCGTCGTTGGTGAACAGCGCAACGCCGTTCCCGTACTCATGCGCATTGATGAGCCGCGTCGCGGTCGCCACGTCCGGCGCCCGCACCACCGATAGCACCGGGCCAAAGATCTCGTCCTTGTAGATCTTCATCTCCGGGGTGACGTTGTCGAACAGGCAGCCGCCCATGAAGAAGCCGTTTTCATAACCCTGCAGCTTCAACCCACGCCCATCCACCACAAGGTCGGCGCCTTCCTTGATGCCCAGGTCGACATAGCCGCGCACCTTCTGCATATGCTCGCGGGTGACCAGCGGCCCCATTTCCGCCTCCGGGTCCACCCCCGGCGCCACCTTCAGCGCCCGCACCCGCGGCGCCAGCTTCGACATCAACGCGTCCCCGGCCGAACCGACCGTCACGGCCACCGACACCGCCATGCACCGCTCACCGGCAGCGCCATAGGCCGATCCCATAAGCGCATCGACCGCATCGTCGATATCAGCGTCCGGCATCACCACAAGGTGGTTCTTTGCCCCGCCCAGCGCCTGCACCCGCTTCCCGGCCAAAGTCCCGCCGCGATAGATCGTCTCCGCAATCGCCGTCGATCCCACAAAGCTGATCGCCGCGATGCCCGGATGGGCGATGATCGCTTCCACCGCCTCGCGTCCGCCCTGCACGACGCTGAACACGCCATCCGGCAGCCCGGCTTCCTTCAGCAGCTCAGCCAACTTCAACGCGACCGAGGGATCCTTTTCCGACGGCTTCAGCACGAAGCAGTTGCCCGTCGCCAGCGCCACCGGGATCATCCACAACGGCACCATGATCGGGAAGTTGAACGGCGTGATCCCCGCCACCACCCCCAGCGGCTGACGGATTGACCACGCATCAATTCCGGTCCCCACCTGGTCGGTATATTCACCCTTCAGCAGATGCGGGATGCCACAGGCGAATTCGACCACTTCCAACCCGCGCTGCACCTCACCATCGGCATCCGACAGCACCTTGCCGTGTTCCGCCGTAATAAGCTCCGACATCTCCCGCCGGTTACGCTCCAGCAGGTCCTTCAGCTTGAACATGACTCGAGCCCGACGCAGCGGCGGGGTCGCCGCCCAGGCTGGCCAGACCGCATTGGCCGCCGCCACCGCCTTGTCCACCTCGGACGCATCCGCCATCGCAACCTTGGCGGTTACTTCGCCCGAGGCGGGATTGAACACGTCCCCGAATTTTCCGCTGGTGCCGGCAACGAGCCTGCCGCCGATGAAGTGCCCAATCTCGCGCATTGTGGTCCCTCCAGTATGTCCGCAAGGACGTAGAACACCAGACGCGGGAGGCAAGCAAGGTTGGGCTCTGCCCGGACCCGCAAGGGCCGGCGGCCCTTTGATCGCATTACTGCGAGGTTGGTTCCAAGGAGCGTCGCTGCTTGGTGGGGTTCGGGGCAACGCCCCGATCCTGCCCCCCTTCATCCGCTCATCGAGTTTGACAGCCTGAGCGTCCAACCCGATGCTTCGCGAAACGCAGGGAAAGACCGTCATGACCATGACCGCACACGACATCACCCTCGGCCCTGGCCTCGACATCCACTATTTCCACCGCGCCGGCACCGGCCCCACTCTGGTCTTCCTGCACCCATCTTCCGGCTATGGCCGGATGTGGCAGGAAACCACCGCTCATCTGCCGGCCGACTACAACGTCTACGCGCTGGACCAGCGTGGCCATGGCGACTCAAGCCGCCCGGATGGGGAATATTCCGCCGAAGAACTGTCCCGCGACCTTAAGCTGTTCTGCGACAAACTCGCCCTCCGCCGCGTCATCGTCGCCGGTCATTCACTGGGTGGCCGCGTCGCCCTTTGCTTCGCCGCCGCCTATCCCGACCTGACAGCTGGCCTGATCATGGTCGCCGGCCCCCATCTCAGCAATTTTTACCAAACCCGCGACGCCGTCAAAACGGTCTACACCACCGCCTACAAAACCATGGTGTCCGAAACGAAATTTTCGTCGCGCGAAGCCGCTCTCAGCTATATCAGCTCCTTCCGCCCCAACGACTCACCGGCCGCCTGGCAGCACCGCGTCGATCACAATATGAACCACCTGCCCGACGGAACCGTCACGGTGAAGTACGACCCGGTGCGCGTCGCCGAGGGCCTGACCCACCAGCTTATCGACCTGAAATACGCCGCCGCTGCTGTCGCCTGCCCGACCGCCTTCATCCGCGGAACAGGCAGCGCGGAGATGACCCCCGAAGCGGCGCGGGACGTCGCGAAATTCTGGACCCGCACGCCGGTGGACATATACGCCGTCGAGGCCAAGGTCAGCCTGCAGATCGAAAATCCGCCAGGGCTGGCAAAGGCGATCACCGAATTCACCCAACAACGGCTGTAGCGATCGCCCGCCGGCTTGCGCCGACCACCGGACAGCGGCGTAACCCCGCGCTCAAGCCAACGAGCGACTGAGTTACGTGCCCGGCCGGCCCGATCCGGCTGGCCAGGGCCGCCGGCAGCGACGTCCCGCTTGTCCGCTCAGCCGCGGTGGCGGTCTGTGCCTCAAGCCCTTAGGCAAGGTCCTGCGCGACACGAACCAGCGCTTCGCCGGCACGGATCTGGTCCAACGCATAGGCGCGCCGGGTCGTTGGGCCGCCTGCGCAGATAGGAACGGCCCGCCCTCAAACCCTGCACGACCACCGTCTCACCGATCCGATCAGGCTTGGGTCGTGCCCAGGCGCCGGAACCCCGCACCCGCGTATTACTTGCCCTTTCCGGCTGCTGAGGCTAACCGTTCGCGCACGCGTGCACTATAGTCCGCGCGTCGCAAACAGGAGATACACATGGCTTACAGGGTCGCGGTTGTCGGCGCCACAGGGGCAGTCGGACGCGAGATTATCAAAACCCTGGCGGAGCGGAACTTCCCGGTATCGGAGGTGATCGCCCTCGCATCGGGCCGGTCCGCCGGTTCCGAGATCTCCTTCGGCGAGAAAAAGGTACTCACCGTCCGTAACCTGGACACGTTCGACTTCGCCGGCTGCGACTTCGGCCTGTTCAGCCCGGGCGCCGCGGTATCGGCCGTCCACGCCCCGCGCGCGGCCGAAGCCGGCTGCATCGTCATCGACAACACCAGCCATTTCCGCATGGACCCCGACATCCCCCTGGTGGTCCCCGAAGTGAACCCGGAAGCCCTGCGCGGCTTTGCCAAGCGCCGGATCATCGCCAACCCGAACTGCTCAACCATCCAGATGGTCGTCGCGCTGAAGCCCCTGCACGACGAGTTCAAGATAAAGCGCGTTGTCGTTTCAACCTACCAATCCGTGTCCGGCGCCGGCAAGGAAGGCATGGACGAGTTGTTCAACCACACCAAGTCCTCCTTCGTGTACGAACAAAGCCCGCCTGAGCAGTTCTCCAAGGAAATCGCTTTCAACTGCATTCCGCACATCGACAAATTCATGGATGACGGCGCCACCAAGGAAGAGTGGAAAATGACGGTCGAGACCAAGAAGATCCTCGATCCCAACATCGCCGTCCACGCCACCTGCGTCCGCGTCCCGGTGTTCATCGGCCACGGCGAAGCGGTGAACGTGGAATTCGAACGCCCGGTCACCGCCGGCGAAGCGCGTGCCGTGCTGCGTGACGCCCTCGGCGTGGAGGTGGTCGACGTCCGCGAGGACGGCGGCTACGTCACCCCGGTTGAATGCGCCGGCGAGGATGCGGTGTTCGTCAGCCGCATTCGTAAGGACCCGACGGTCGAGCACGGCTTGTCGTTCTGGTGCGTCTCCGACAACCTGCGCAAAGGCGCGGCGCTTAACGCGGTGCAGATCGCCGAGACAATGATCGCGATGAACCTGTTGGTGAAAAAGGCTGCCTGACCCCGCCTCCGAAATGGTGGCCTCCAGGCCACCATTCACGCCTTCCGCCGCCGCCGGGCAAACCGTCGCCATTTTGCTCTCCACCTTCAACGGGGAGCGATATCTGCGCGACCAGCTCGCAAGCTTCACCGCCCAGACCCATGCCGATTGGCAACTGTATTGGCGCGACGATGGTTCGTCGGACGCGACCGCCCGAATAATGACGGCGTTCGCACAGCACTTGGGCCGCTGCACCACTCAGCCGCCGGGTCCGCGTCTACGTGCCACACGCAGCTTCCTTGCCCTGCTGCACGACGCGCTGCAGGGGCAGGCGTCACATTTTGCCTACGCCGATCAGGATGACGTCTGGCTGCCGGAGAAACTCGCACACGGCGTCGCCGCTCTCCGCGCCCTGCCGAACGATCAGCCCGGCCTCTATTTCTGCGCCCGCACCCTGGTCGACGCCAACCTGACGCCTGTTGGCCGTGCCCTGGCCCCACGCCGCCCGCCCGGATTTCCCACGGCCTTGACCCAGAACCTGGCACCCGGTTGTTGCATGATGTTCAACCGCTGCGCCGCAATGCTGATCGACGCAGCGCCGCTGCCTGAGGGAACCTGGCACGACTGGTGGTCCTATATCATCGTGGCGGCAAGTGGCGGGACGATCATTGCCGGCGACACCCAGGACATCCTGTACCGCCAACACAACAACAACCTGGTTGGCGAGCCCCGCAGTTTCTGGCACCGCACCAGGGGTGCCGCTCGCCGTGGCCGCGCGCCTTTCATGAACGTATTCTGGCGCCAGATCGCCGCCCTGCGCGCCGGTGCCATCCCGCTGCCTGCCAAGACCAAGGACGTGCTGACGCGCATCGACGATGCGCGTCACTGCTCCTGGCCAACGCGCCTGCGCACCCTGTGCCTTCCCGGCTTCACCCGGCAGACCTGGGCCGAGACGCTTCTGTTCCGCCTCTGGTTCCTTCTTGGCTAACCGGGAAGCCAGGCGGCGCCTTTCGCAGCTCCTAGCTTTCCAACGGGGAATTCCTGCACCCCTGCTCCGAACACATGCCCGGCGCAACCGCCGGGCAATGCCATTGAGACAATCAACGCCGGAAGTCGGCACCCTTGCGTTCAACCGCCCGGACCAGGCCCTTCCACTCGCCCAGCCCATAACCCTCGGTCGGCCGCATCTTCTTCATCCGTTCGGCCGCCTTCGTCTGCACGTATTCATCGATCACCACCGGCGGCTCACCCAGTTGCCGAGCGATGAGTTCCACCTCGCAGGCGCGCTCCAGCATATACAGCCGCATCATCGCGCCATGGATGGTTTCGCCCAGCGTCAGCAACCCATGGTTCAGCAGCACCACGCAACTGCCGGTCTTGCAGCTCATGCCCAGCGCGTCGCACTCCTCGACCGTCGCCGGCACCCCATATTCGTGATACACGACGTCGTCGATCACATGCAGCGCGTCCTGGCTGATCGGCCGCAGCCCCTTGCGCAGCAGCGATACCCCGGCCCCCGCCCGGGTATGTGTGTGCAGCACGCAGTTTGCGTCAGGCCGCGCCTTGTAGACACCGCTGTGGATGATGAACCCGGCATTGTTGAACTTCCCGCCCGGCGTCAGGACATTGCCTTCCATGTCCATCTTCACCAGCGACGAGGCGGTGATCTCGTCGAACATCTCGCCATAGTTGTTGATCAGGAAGTGGTTGGGCTCACCGGGCACACGCGCGGACATGTGCGTGTTGATCAGATCGGTCCAGCCCAGATCATTGATTACGTGATACAAAGCAGCGAGTTCGCAGCGAGCGTGCCATTCGGCATCGGACATCTCGGGTTTCATTTGCAAAGCGGCTGACATCAGGTCTCTTCCTCTCTCGGCGACAACAGGCCGTCATGCTGACCGTGTTGGTGGAATCGTGCAAGTTTCCCGTCCGCCAACCGCCTCACTTCAGCTTCCAAAACCGGGGCTTTCCACGCTTTAACCTGACTTGTATCGGATTTTCCCCTACACAGCGTGAAACGGAGCGCCGTCGATGACCCCACCCTGGCGGGACCGCCGAGGAAAACTCCTGCCGCTCAAGGCAGCCGTGCTGGTATCCCTCTTTGTGCCCGGCATCCTCTACGCGTCATGGCTCGCCACCGACCAGCTCGGCGGCCGCCCGGTAATGGAGGCAATCCACGGCACCGGCCTGTGGGCCATCCGTTTCTTCCTGATCTCCCTCGCCATCACACCGTTCGCCCGCGTATTGGAATGGCCTGGCCTGTTGCTGGTCCGACGCAACACCGGCGTTGCCGCCGCCTGCTACGCCGTTGCCCACCTGGCGCTCTACGTCGTCGACCAGAACTTCAAGCTCGTGACCGTTGCATCTGAAATCGCCCTGCGGTTCTACCTGACCATCGGCTTCATCACCCTGCTGGTCCTGCTCGCCCTCGCCATCACCTCCACCGACGCCTGGGTCAAAAAGCTCGGTCGCAACTGGAAGCGCCTGCACCGGTTGGCCTACCCGTTCGCCGCGGTCGCCCTGCTCCACTTCTACATCCAGTCAAAGCTGAACGTTTCCGAACCGGTCTTCGTCTCCGGGCTGTTCGTCTGGCTGATGGCATGGCGCACCCTTCCGGAAGCCTGGCGCCGCGACCGCCGCATTGTGATCACTGCCGCTCTCTACGGCAGCCTCGCGATTGTCGCCGGCCTTGCCACCGCCGCGTTGGAGTTCGGCTGGTACGGTCTCACCACCAAGGTCAACCCATGGCGCGTCATCGCCGCCAATGAGACGATCGCCCGCGGCCTGCGCCCGGCCCACTGGGTTTTCGTTGTCACCGTTGCAGTGGCGGTGGTGTTCGTGGCCCGCCGTCTGGCACCCAAGACGCAACCCATCCGCAGGGCCGCGGCCTGATCTGTGACGCCGGAAGCGACTTGACCCTCTCCTTCACCCGGTCTACCGGCTGGTAACCCAACCGCCGAGGACCGACCGGTGAACGCCTTCAGCTTCCCGCCGCCACCGCCCTGCCCCGAAGCCGACGCCCTGCGCGGCGAAGTTCGCGACTTCCTTCAGACTGAGCTCGCCTCGCGCAAACCAGTGGAAAAAGCCGAGTCCTGGACCGGCATGGATGCCGCGTTCTCCCGCAAGATGGGGCAAAAGGGCTGGATCGGCATGACGTGGCCCCGTCAATACGGCGGTCATGAACGCTCCTCGCTGGAACGCTACGTCGTGCAGGAGGAGATGCTGGCCGCCGGTGCCCCCGTCGCCCTGCATTGGATTGCCGATCGCCAGTCCGGCCCCCTGATCCTGCGCGTCGGCACCGACGAACAAAAGCAGCTGCTGCCGAGGATCGCCGCGGGTGAAGCCTTCTTCTGCATCGGCATGTCCGAACCCGATGTCGGCTCCGACCTCGCTTCCGTGCGCACCCGCGCCGCCAAGGTCCAGGGCGGCTACCTGGTCAACGGCACCAAGGTCTGGACCAGCTTCGCTCACAAATCCCAGTACATGATCCTGTTCTGCCGCACCGGCGCCAAGGAAACCGCCGCATCACAGGGAGGCGACAAAGCCGGCCGGCATGGCGGCGTCAGTCAGTTCATCGTCGACCTGCACAACACCCAAGGCGTCACCGTTCGTCCGATCATCGCCCTGACGGGGGAACATCACTTTAACGAAGTCGTCTTTACCGACGCCTTCCTTCCGGAAACCGCGCTGCTTGGCCGCGAAGGCGACGGCTGGAACCAGGTCACCAGCGAACTCGCCTTCGAAAGAAGCGGCCCCGAACGCTTCCTCTCCTCCTTCGTGTTGTTTACCGAACTCGTCCGCGCTCTCGGCCCCGACCCGACAGACGCCGGCGCCATCGCCATCGGCCGCCTGACCTCGCATTTCATGACGCTGCGCCGCCTGTCCTGGTCGGTCGCGGGCATGCTGCAAGCCGGTCAGAACCCCGCCCTGCAGGCGACCCTGGTGAAGGACCTCGGCGCTCTGGTTGAACAGGAAATCCCCGAGATCGCCCGCCAACTGGTCGATCAGGAACCCGACGCGAAATCCAGCCGGGACTTCGCCGCCGTTCTCGCACACACCATGATGCACGCCCCTTCGTTCTCCCTTCGCGGCGGCGCCCGAGAAATTCTCCGCGGCATCATCGCCCGCGGCCTCGGCCTCCGCTGACCCATCACAAGGACACCCCATGAGCGACAAGGTCCTCTACGAATCCAATGGCCCGATCGTCACCATCACGCTCAACGATCCCGCCATGCGCAACCCGATCTCCGAACGCGAAACCGTGGACGCCGTCGTTGCCGCGCTGGAACGCCTGAACCAGGACCATACCGCCCGTGTCGCGATCCTGACCGGCGCCGGCACTGCCTTCAGTTCCGGCGGCGACCTCCGCGCCATGAAGAAGAACTTTGAGGAGCGTGCCAGGCAACCCGCTCTAACCACGCAATACTACAAGTTCGGCATACAGCGCATCCCGCTGATGTTCGAGAAGCTTGACGTCCCCATCATCGCCGCCGTCAACGGCCCCGCCATTGGCGCCGGCCTCGACCTCGCCTGCATGTGCGACATGCGCATCGCCGGCGAGTCAGCGCGTTTTGCTGAGAGCTTCGTCAAGGTCGGCATCGTCCCCGGCGACGGCGGCGCCTGGCTGCTGCCCCGTGTCGTCGGCTATTCCAAAGCCTGCGAGATGGCATTCACCGGCGACATGCTGACCGCCGCCGAGGCACTGGCTTGCGGCCTGGTTTCCAAAGTCGTCCCCGACGCCGAACTGATGGACGCCGCCAAGGCGTTGGCCAACCGCATCACCGTCAACCCGCCCTATGCCGTCCGCATGGCCAAGCGCCTGCTGATCGAGGGTCGTCACGCCCGTCTCGACACCCTGCTGGAACTCTCTGCAAGCCTGCAGGCACTGGCACACGCGACCGGCGACCATCGCGAGGCCGTCAACGCCTTCCTGGAAAAGCGCAAACCCGAATTCAAGGGGGACTGACACGGGTGCGGATGGGCGATGCCGCCACCCATCCGCCGTTTCGGTCGCGCCATTCCGCTGGGTCCGTCGCGACCAACAGACCGCCGCACCGCCGACCCGCGCAACATTGACGGACGCGCCAGCTTATCGGCTACAATGACCAGCTTATCGGATACATCACCAGCTTATCGGCTACATGAATCAAAGGCCGCGCCATACGCGCGTGTGGGAGGGAACGCATGAAACGCCGCTTGACCACCATGGTAACCGCCCTGCTCGTCGTAGCCGTCGCCTCATCATCATACGCGGCGCCGGCATCCGCGGCGCCGGTCAGCCGGGATGACTTCCAGGTCCAGACCACGGCCCACCTGATCTCGCTATGTGCCGCCGAACCATCGGACCCGCTCTACACAGCCGCGCGCAACTTCTGCCATGGCTTTGCGGTCGCCACGGTCCGGGCGATCACCATGGAGCAGATGGCGACCAAGGCAAAGCACAAGATGTTCTGTCTACCGACCAACCAGCCAACCCGAGACGAGGCAACAGCCGCATTCGTCCAATGGGCGAGCGCGCGGCCGAAGACATTGGCCAGTTCCCCGACCGATGGCGTCGCCGAGTATCTTGCCGCGCAATACCCCTGCCCCTGAGCCTGATCCAATGTGCCCTTGATCCCAAAGGACATCCCGCCATGCGTCCGTTGCCCACCATGCGTCAGTTGCCCGCCATGCGTCAGTTGCCCGCTATGCGTCATCTAAGCGCCGTCCTGCTCGGTGCCGGCCTGCTCTGTGGCTGCGCCGACCTGAACAGCACCCAGCAGCGTGCGCTGACCGGCACCGCCGGGGGCGCCGGCGTCGGTGCCATTCTCGGCGCCATCGGTGGCAACGCCGGCCTGGGCGCCGTCGCCGGTGCGGGCGCCGGCCTGATCGGTGGCCTTGTCTATGACAACTTCAAGAAGAACGAACAATCGGCCTATGACCAGGGATACTACAATGGCCGGTCCTCACGCTGACTATCAGCGCGTTTCCAGTCTGAACACACCCGGCGGCAAGCGTCGGATCCCGTATTTACGGTTCGTTGGAACGCGGCGAACCGCCGTCGTGCGAATACACAGAGCCTCAGGCGTTCAGCGACCGTAGTGTCCGCCGGTCCTTCAGCACCACCCGCCTTGCGCTCGGCAGACCGATCACGCCATCACGCTCCAGTTGCGACAGCGTCCGCGACACCGTCTCGATCGTGAGGCCCAGGTAATCCGCGATGTCCTGCCGGCTCATCGCCAGGTCAATCACGGCGCCACCGTTCTCGCACCCGCCCACTTCCAGAAGAAATGCCGCGATCTTCTGCGCCGCGCTGCCCCGACCTAGCAGCAGGGAATGTTCCCGCGCCGAGGCCATGCAGTTCATCGCATGGGCGAAAAACCACTTGCCCAGCCGGTCATCCTGCGAAACCATCGTCTCCAGGCCGCGCCGACGATAGGCGATCACCGTGCACTCGGTGACAGCTTCAGCCGCCATCCGATGCTCCGCTCCGGCCTCGAAGCCGAACACCTCGCCTTCGCGATGAAACGCGTCGATCTGCCGCCGTCCGTCACTCAGGAACCGGCAGGTCCGCACCACGCCGCTTACGACCTTGTAGAAGCAGCGCGCCTCGTCACCTTCGGCATAGATCTGATGATCGACGGCCGCATGGATCTCGGTCCCTGCCAGGCCTAGCTGGTCCTTCTCCGCCGGCGCCGTCCAAGGCAACGGCGCATAAGCCGGATGCGTAGCTGCGATGCTGGCGATGTGTGCGTTTTTGGCTGCAACCGAAAGAGACACCGACATCGGAAACTCCTGTCATGCGAAGAACATGGCCAGTTTTAACGATCGTTAACCATGGCTTTAATTCGGTTATGTCCTACGCAAAACTACGTAGCAGCGGCCTTCCGCCAGTCGGAACCGGGCATGGGATGGTCCGAACGGTCCAGCGGGCCACCGGGACTTGAGACAAGACGTTGCTCAGCGATGCCGCCCCGGCGCCATGTAGACGGACGCAAAGCCCCTCGCGCCGCAGGCGAACTGTAGTGACTCACGTATTGCCAAGCCGCCATCGTCGATGATGACAAGTGTCTTTGCATTAGTCGCCCCAGACACACCATCCCCCAGGAGACCTGTCCCGCCAGGATCCGGATCAGGCAGGCCGCTGCACGACAAAAACCATCCGCACCAGATCCGCCACGCTCCTGGCACCCATCCGTGTCATCAGGTTCGCGCGATGCACCTCGACCGTACGGGCGCTGATTTTCAGGTCGTATGCGATGGTCTTGTTGGGCATTCCCGCAATCAGCCCTTCCAGCACCTCGCGCTCCCGCGGTGACAGGCTGTCAAGCCGCGTCCTGATCGCGGCGACCTCATCGTCACGCCGAAAATCACGCGCATGGCGATCGATCGCCACCCGAATCGCCGTCAGCAGCGTCTCGTCGTTGAACGGCTTCTCGATGAAGTCGACCGCCCCGGCCTTCATGGCTTCCACCGCCAGCGGAACGTCGGCGTGTCCGGTGATGACGATCACCGGCAAAATGCAGCCCCGGAGCTTCAGTTCGCGCTGCAGCGTCAAACCGTCCATCCGCGGCATTCGCACGTCGGTTACGATACAACCCGGCTGCACCGAGGCCAGCGCATCCAGGAACACCAGGGCCGACTCATAGACCCGTACCGCAAAACCTGAAGTCGTCAGCAGGAACGCCACCGCCTGACGAACACCGTCGTCATCGTCGATCAGATGCACGACGGCATCAGAGGCCATCTGTCATTTCCTCCCTGGCCAGTTCGTCCGTGGTCAGTGCCCGCAGGGTCAACCGGAATATCGTTCCGCCGTCCGGGTTGGGATCCGCCCAAAGCCTGCCGCCATGCGCTTCGATGATGGTGCGCGAGATCGAGAGCCCCACCCCCATCCCATTCGGCTTCGTGGTCACGAACGGATGGAACAACTGTGAGGCCACCTCAGCTGCGATGCCCGGCCCGGTGTCAATGACGCTGATCTCAACCATCTCATTCCCCGCCGCAGCGGTTGCGATCTTCAGTTCCCGCCGCTCGACATCCTGCATCGCCTCGATCGCGTTGCGGATCAGGTTGAGCACGACCTGCTGAACCTGCACCTTGTCGGCCATTACGAACTCGATCCACGGGTCCAGCGCAAACGACACCCGCACCCCGGTTTCCTTGATCCCGACCAGGGCCAGCGCACTCGCTTCCTCTATCAGTTTGGGCAGGCTCTCGACGTTGCGCTCACTCTCGCCGCGGGCCACGAACTGGCGCAACCGGCGAATGATCTGCCCGGCCCGCAGCGCCTGGTCCGCAGCCCGGTCAATCGCATCGCGCAGCATCAGGTTGTGAACGCTTTCGCTGCCATCCAGCAGCCGCCGGCAGCCGTTCAGATAGCTTGCCACTGCGGTCAGTGGCTGATTCAACTCGTGTGCCAGGGTGGAGGCCATTTCTCCCATCGCGGTGAATCGCGACATGTGTATGAGCTCCGCCTGCATGTCCTGGATCCGTTGATGGGTCGCCTGCCGCTCGGTCAGGTCACGCACGAACCCGGTGAATGCGCGATCGCCGCCGGAGATCACTTCGCCAACCGCAAGCTCCATCGGAAACGTCGTGCCATCCTTGCGCAGCCCGACAACGACCCGTCCCCGGCCGATCACCTTTTTCTCGCCGGTAATGAAATAGCGCGCCAGGTAGGTATCGTGCTGCTCGCGATACGGCGACGGCATCAGAATGCTCACGTTGCAGCCAAGCGCTTCCGCCTCGGTATAGCCGAACAGCCGCTCGGCCGTCGCACTGAAGGATCGGATGATGCCGCTGCCATCAATGACGATCATGGCGTCCGGAATGGAATCCAGCACGGCCCGCAGATGCGCCTCACGCGCCGCCAGTTCGGACTGCGTCCGCCGCGCCACGGTAATGTCACGCGCGACCTTCGAGGCACCGACCAGCCGTCCGGCATCATCCCATACCGGCGACACGGTCAAAGATACGTCGATGATGCTGCCGTCCTTGCACCGGCGGCGGGTTTCATAATGGGCGATCCGCTCGCCGGTCCTGATCCGCGCCAGCATCTGGGCGGTCTCGTCCTCCTGGCCCGACGGCAGCAACATGTTCAGCGGCTGTCCGATCGCTTCTTCGGCGGTATAGCCAAAAATCGCCTCCGCACCGGCGTTCCAATCCGTCATGATCCCATCGAGCGTCTTGCCGATGATCGCATCGTCGGAAGAAGCCACGATCGCCGCCAGCCGACCCTTCATCGTTTCAGTCGCAGTGCGCACGCCCTTGGGGATCAGCACGCCCACCACGTCATTCGCCGCGTCGTCGCCGACAGACGGCTTGCCACGGATACGAAGCCACCGGCCGGTCGTCGCCGACCTCGCGTCGAAATCGAAACGGTCCCGCGTTGCGATGCTGCTGCGCAAAATCCGCTCCGCGACCACGCGGTCCTCAGCATGCAGCGCATTCTTAAAGCCTGCATAGTCGCTTGCCTGGCTGGCCGGGCAGCCCAGCAGGGCAACCGCAGCCGCCGAGAACTCGACCACCCCGGTGCCGAGATCCCAACGCCACAAGCCGGTCTCAGCCGCTTCCAGCGCGCGTCGAAATCCGTCGGATTCACCCAAAGCTGCCTCGATCGACGGCTCGGTATCAGCTTTCATCATGCTTTACATGCCAAGTCTGGACCATCAGCATAGCTGACAAGGCGGCGCTTCGCCATCCAGCCAAACTCATGTTGACCTGAATCAATGCTTTCGCATCTTATCACTGCTGCAAGTACTGCCGAAGTTAACAAAAAGGAGGGTCCTATGGGTCTTCGCGATCTCCTGGTCGTGCTGGACGGATCGGCGCGAGACAACGCAAAGTTGGCCGTCGCGGTGGAACTGGCACGTCGCAATGATGCTCACCTGACAGGGCTGTGTCCACTCGAGTTGCTGTTGCCGGCAGACATGTCCTTCGCCCTCGGCGGCTATCCCGATCTGTGGGCGCTGCCGGAATTCGCCCGCCAACTCGAAAGCCAGGCAAAAGCCAAGGCCGCGGTCATCGAAGCCGGTTTTCGCGACATGATGCGCCGCGAGGCCATCGCCGGCGATTGGGCGCTTGAGACCGGACCACTTATCTCCGCGGTCACCCGTCGCGCCCTCGCATCGGATTTGGTCATCCTTGGGCAGGCCGACCCGGAAAACCCGCTGCCGCCGATCGCAAGAAGCCTGGTCGAAGACGTGCTGATGACGGCCGGGCGACCGCTGCTGATCATTCCCTACGCCGGCCGGTTCCCGACGATCGGCACCAATGTCCTGGTCGGCTGGACTCCCACCCGGGAATCTGCAAGGGCGGTCCATGATGCGCTGCCGGTACTGGCTGCAAAAGCCAAGGTGCTGGTGCTGACGGTCGAACCCACCAGAGGCGGTGAAGTCGATCCGGTGCCGACAGCCGACATCGCCGAACACCTTGCCCGCCATGGGCTGGATGTGTCCGCAGCGCGAACTGTCGTGTCCGATGGATTGTCTCCGGCCGATGCGCTGCTCGACTATGCTGCGGACATTCAGGCCGATTTACTGGTGGTCGGCGGTTATGGCCACTCCCGCACACGGGAGATGATCTTGGGCGGGGTCACCCGCGACCTGCTTCACCACATGACCGTGCCGGTGCTGATGTCGCACTGACTGCCATGGAATCGCGCCGGCTTTTCCTTCGCCCGAAGCCAGGAGCATGTCGTCCGCCGCCCTACCGCGCCCTGCCCTGCCCTGCCCTGCCGATGGCCAACTGGAGCTGCGATCCGGTGAAGCAAATCAAAGGGGCTCGCGGCTGGTCGGCGCAGGTTTCGACCGCAACCTGCTGCCCTACGTTCGCGCCGCGTCAGGTGCGCCGGCCCCAGCACACGAAGTAGGGGTTGTCCCATCCGGGCTTGGCATAGCGCAGCGGGTGGCCATCCAGCGTTTCGACCGCGCCGCCCGCGGCTTCCAGGACCGCGTGCGGGGCGCACGTATCCCATTCCATCGTACGGCCGAAGCGCGGATAAAGGTCGGCCTTGCCTTCAGCCACACGACAGAATTTCAGGCTGGAGCCGAAATTGACCACCTCCGCGACGGTGCGCCCTGCGAGGTATTCGTCAAGTTCGGCCTGATTGCCATGATGCCGGCTGGCAACCACGGTCAGGCCAGCGGCCGGCGGTGAGCGGGTCGCAATCGGCGTGCGGACGCGATCTTTCTGGCACCAGGCTCCGACACCGACGATTCCGCCGAACACGATCCCAGTCGCCGGGACGCCGACGACGCCCAGCACCGGGCGGCCACTGCGCACCAGCCCGATATTGACCGCAAAATCGTCGCCGCCGCCGGTGAATTCGCGCGTACCATCCAGCGGGTCGACCAGCCACACCTCCGCCGAGGCGGCTGTGATCTTGCCGGCAGCCACTTCCTCCTCGGCAACAACGGTGCAATCAGGCAGCGCCTCACGCAGACCGGAGACGATCAGTGCCTCGGCGGCTTTATCGGCCTCCGTCACCACCGAACGATCAGCCTTGTGTTCAACCTGGAAACCGCGCTTGCGGATCGCCAGGATCGCTGCACCGGCCGCGTCCGCAAGGCCGGCCACGAGGTTCAGCAAAGTATTGTCGTCCATCATGCCGCCGCTTCCGTAACGCGTATAGCCGAACCCGATTTGCCCACACCCGCTTTGGCCGCATCTACTTCCGGGGCGCCGACCGGCTTCGCCAACGGATCAAGCATGATGGCCGCTGTCTCGTAAACCATGTTGGGGGCAAAGGACCGCAGGCAGGCCAGCGCGCGCGGGCAATCCTCGGCTCTGGCCAGGTAGCACGGGCTGCAGCTCATGTTGCGCCGCAGTGCCACGGCCTTCGGGCCGATCGGGCCCCATTCGGTTGGATCGACGACACCGGAATGAATACCGATCGTGGCAATTCCCACGGCGGCGGCGACGTGTTTCGGGCCGCTGTCATTACCGATGTAGAGCGCGCAGTTCTTCAGCAGCCGCGGCAGTTGCGCCAGCGAGGCGCGGCCGGCCATCGAACCCACGGCCTGCCTGTGCAGAACCACGTCCATCAGGGAATCAGCGATTGCCACATCGTCGGGACCGCCGATCAGCAGGATGTTGACGTCGTGCCTCTCGACCAACAGGTCGATCAGCGCGGAAAAATGCGCCTGCGGCCACTCCTTGGTGATGTTGCCGGCTCCGGGATGAATAGCCACAACGGGTTTGGCGAACAGCCGCGCGACCTCCGGCGGCAGGTCCGCCACCGCCATCGCAGCGGGACCAGGCTGCATCAGTAGCCGGTCATGTTCAGTGGCACGGCCGATCGCATCGACCAGCGCCACCAGGTCGTCAACGATATGGTTGCGCTTGCGCTGCAAGCGGCGGTCACCGTCCCAATCCAGCGCAATGTCCAGGAACGGGAACTGGCCATTGTAGTCGTAACCGGCCAGGAAGCGCGCGCCAGTGTGCTGCAGGACGTCGCGGGTCGAGGGGTGCTTGCGGAGGTCGACCGCCAGATCGAACCGATACGGGCGAAGCTGTTCGGCCAGAGATGCATAATCCTCGCGGCTCAGCTCACGTTCGCCAAGCTGCGAACGCTCGTGGAAAAAGCTGAACGGAATGAACGCGTCGATGCTGGGCTCCAGCGCGCTGAAACCAGCGGAGGCCGGACTGGCAAGCACGGAAATCCTGGCCTGCGGGAACAGCTTGCGCAGGCGGCGGATGGGCGGCAATGCGGTCACGAAGTCGCCGATATGGTCGAGCTTGACCACCAGGATGCGCTCGATCTCAGCAACGTTGAACATCGGTGTCCCGGCCACCACCCATTGCACCGGCTCGTCGTCGGGACGGTAATCGTCGGCCTGGGTCGACAGGCGTGGATTGAAGTACGGATCGCCCGCGGCGAAAGTGGTTTTCCAGGCCCTGTCGAAATGCGTCAGGTCATAAACATCCTTCAGGTCCGCTCTGCTGGCCAATTCGTGGTGCATCAGTGTCGCATAGGGCGTGAACACCGTCAGCAGCCCGGCGCGGTGAACACGCAGGCAGAAATCGAGGTCGTTGTTGACGATCTGATGGGCTTCGTCGAACCGCCCGATGCGCTCGAAGGTCTCGCGCCGAACCATCATGCACGCGCCGGTGACCGCCATGACGTTGCGCTGGGTCAGCGCCAGCCCGAAGTAGCAAGGATCGTCCGCCGCGGCATGACGGAAGGCGTGACGGCCGATACCATTGCTTGAGAGAAACATACCGGCATGCTGCACGGTGCCGTCGCGATACAGCAGTTGCGGACCAACCGCGCCCACCTCCGGCCGTTGCGCGTGCTCAACCAGCGCATGCAGCCAATCATCCTGGATGATCTCGGTATCGTCATTCAGGAACAGCAGGTATTCGCCCGAGGCCAGATCCGCCGCACGGTTGTTGAACGCCGACCAATTGAATACACACGGCATGTCCACGACCTTGTCGGCGGTGTCCTGCAGCCAGACCTTCCAGGCCAGCCTTGACTGCGGAACATTGTCGACGCAGATGATTTCGTAGTCCGGATACGTAGTCCTGGCGCGAATGGTGTTGATGCACGTCTCGATATGGCCGTCGGCCGCGCAGGTCGGGATGATAATCGATACCTTGCCGCGAATGTCCACATCCCGGCGAACGCGCCAGGTGCCCGGAATCGTGGTCGGCTGTACCGAACCGCGCAGGTCACGGCGGGTCAGCATTCGCTCAAGTGCGGCCTGTTCCTGCGCGGGATCGTCCAGTTCCGCCGCAACGCGCTGGCACAGCAGTTTCGCCACATGATGGATGCCGGCCGACCGCTCCACGCAGCGCAGCAGCAGATCGTATTCGCCGGCCTCGGTCAGGCTGGCGGGGGTGACGCCGGTGGCGGCCAGCAACGCGGCACCGCCGACCCAGATGCGGCCGATATAGTTGGTGGAGGTCAGCAGATCCGGCGCATAATCCGGCTTGAAGAAGGCTTCCTTCTCCTTGGTGACGGGGCTTATCCGCACCTCGTCGCCGTAGAACAGGTCGCTGCCGGGATGACGGCATTGCGCCACTGCCAGTTCAAGCAACGCATCGGCGCCGGGCTCATCACCGGCCGACAGCAGGCCGATCAACGATGTGTCGCTGTGCTGCACGAGCGGCGTGCCCCACTGCTCCGTCGCAGGGCTGACGATCGCAAATCGCTCTGCCTGTCCGGGCACCTGTGCGGCGATCACCTCCTGCACCATGGCGACGATGGCGTCGTCGGCTGCCAGCACCGTCACCGTCCAGTCGCCGTAGGCCTGGTGGCGCAGCGCATCGATCGTCGTGCGCCACGCGTCGTGGTTGGCCGCGGCATCGTGCCGGATAAAAATGCGAAAGGCCGGGCGGGGGTTCATATCTGCAAGAACCGCCAGCATCATGTCGCTCTCGACCCGGGGAATCCGGCGGCGAGTGGCAACTGCGTTGTCCCTGTCATCGGATTTCTTGACCAGGATGCGGAACGACCGCACCATTTCGATGCCGTTGTCGGCGCGAATGATCAACCGGACAGCGTGCTCGCCGTCACGCAGGCTTCGGGGCGGACAGTGGAAGGCGAAGCCGCTGCGGACCGCGTT
The DNA here is from genome assembly GCA_965200665.1 of Rhodopila sp. Lineage (GTDB taxonomy): Bacteria > Pseudomonadota > Alphaproteobacteria > Acetobacterales > Acetobacteraceae > Rhodopila. The sequence continues at coordinate 89,709 of OZ241370.1, forward strand.
GGGCCAGTTCGGGAACGCACCGGCCACGTCCTGCCGCACCAGGCCGCAATGCGCTTCACCCAACAACTGATCATCCAGATAGACGCGGAAATCAGCGAGCCCGGATCGTGTCAGCAGCCAGCCCTCGATGGTCATGCGACCTGTCACCGGCTCCAGCATCGCTCCGCTCGACAGGATCGGCTTGTCGAGTTGGAAGCGGAATTCCTCCGCCTGCTCAGGGGTTAATTCCGCCACGTCGGCATCCTGCTTCTCCGGCCCCATGCTCGCGGTCGCGGTGACGGTGGTCAGTTGACCCGCCTCGCCGCCCTGGGCACCGCAGACTATGACCCGCACCTCATGAACGCCTGTAAAGCGCATGCCGACGGGCTGGGCGAAGCGGAACCCCGACAGCCGAGCCATCCTGATGTCGGGATGGATGCTGGCCACGTCCAGCCGCTCGTGGCCGAACGTCGCCAGGCCGACATCGTCGCCGTCGAGCAGCACGCGCACCTGGGCGATACCGGATGCGCAGACTGCCCAACCGTTCAGCGACAGCACGCCATCGCCGGTCAGTTCGGCTTCGTCGCAATACATTTCGATCGGCACAGCGGCTGACTGCGGCAGGGCCTGGAGCGCCGCGGCGGTCTCAGGCGGCAGCACCAGGCCGGCGAACGGGTCGGCCTGTGGTTCCTCCGAACCAACCAGCTGGTAAGCGGGGGGCCGGTCAATCAGGGCAAACGGCTGGGGCGTTGGGAACACGGAGGTCGGAGCGCCGTCTTCCGGGCGGACACTCTCCTCGTGGCTGAAGCCGTTCAGCCCGATCATGCGCACGCGGACCGTCGCGGCATCCCGATGGGCTTCGTCAAGCGGAATGGTCAGCCCGAAGCCGGACAGCAGGGCGCCGGGATAGATCGCAAAGGCGGCGGCAATATCCTGGCGTTCACCGCCGTGGACCGCCTCGCCGATGAAGGTGTCATTCACCAGGACGCGAACCGCCTGGATCGGCCCGAACGACACCGCCCAGCCCTGGACCGTCAGGTTGAAGCGGCCGTCGATCGTGGCACGCTCGATGAACAGCAGCGCGTGGGGCGGGATTGCCGATGCGCCGCGGCTGGTCGGGCCGGTCACCACCGAAACCGGCACCGCCCTGGCCGGATCGATGTCAACCTCGAACGCCTGGACGTGTTCGATCCCATCCTCACGACGAGCTGTGATGTTGAACCGGCACCGTTCCGAACCGGCCCGTCCGGGGCGCGGCAGGTTGAAGCGGAACATCCGCTGGTGGCCCTGGCTGCCGTCCGGCAACGTGCATTGCGGCGCCCGACCTGGCTCGCCATAGGCGCTGGCCCCTGTCATCCAGTCATCCGTGCGCAGGCTGACATAACTGACCGGAACGCTGCTCATGGCACGGCCGCGGAGGGTGAGGTCGTATCGTCCGGCAAGATACCCGCCGGGGATTTCAGGGTCGATCTCGATCCATAGCGGCGGCGCCGCGTGTTCCACCAGGGCCTGGGGATCGGCGACGGACACCCCGGCCGCGGGCAGGTCCGCATCGGCGGGCGGGCGGGCGGCGGCGGGTTTGCGCGCCGCCCTGGCGTTGTTCCGCGGCAGCGAGGGTTTGCGCGTCATTCTATTTGAAACCCCACAAATTTCATCGAAAGCCTGACGTTGCGCGCCCGGTCCTGTTTACCCGGGCGAGCCAGATCAGATGCCAAGCGAGAGGCGGCCTTGCCGGTAGCCGTCCCGCTCGAGATGAGCCTGGGCCGCCTCAACAAATCCGGGACGGATACTGTCCGCGGCGTCGGGATGTTGCACACGATACCAGCGTTCATGAATTCGACTTGGAACCATCCGCCGCACGCGCAACCGTTCGCTCGCAGTTTCAATGCAACGGCGGATCAGCGCAAACGGCGGCAGGTAGCGCACAGAGTCCCCATCAACGCTTTGGGCCATCGACCAGGTAAGTTGGACCGGTCACCCATAGCGTGTCCGCCGCGCCGATGGAACCGATTTAGCAGGTTTTTTGCAGGTGCGGCATTTCTATCATCCTGCTATGCAACCGCCTTTATCCGCCGCAATCGACAGGTTCTGTGCATGATTCAAGTCTTGGCCGGCGCATCCACCCAGCCGCCGACGGATATCGAGCTGGCTGCAATCGTGCGGAACTTCCACACCGCTCGGGTGCTGGTAGTGGGCGACATTATCCTTGACCGCTACGTTTCGGGCGCAGTGCAGCGCCTGTCACCGGAAGCACCGATCCCGGTGCTGCGCCCGGCGGCCAATCACTGCACGCTGGGCGGCGCGGCAAACGTCGCGCTGAACATCGCAACACTGGGCGGACAGGCGGCGCTGGTCGGAGTCATCGGTAATGATGCGGCCGGCGCCGAGATAAGCCGGCTCGCCGCCGCAACGAAAGGCGTCGAGGCGGCGCTTGTTGAAATTGCGGGACGCCCCACAACGTCCAAGACCCGTTTCATGACCGGCTCGCACCAGTTACTGCGCCTGGATGAGGAGGTCACCGACCCGCTCGACACCACGGGCCTTGCCGCGGTCATGCAGGCCGTCGAAGCCCATCTGGATTTAGCCGACGTCGTGGTACTCTCGGATTACGCCAAGGGCGTGCTGTGCGACGACGTGCTGCAAACAATACTGGCCCGCGCCCATGCCAAACGACGGCTGGTGATCGCCGATCCGAAGCGGGCTGACTTCTCCGCTTACCGTGGCGTGACCGTGCTGACGCCGAACGAACATGAGGTCCGCGTCGCAACCCGGATTGAGGCCGAACACGACGCAGAAGCCGACCGCGCGGGGCGCATGGCGCTGGAGGCGACCGGCGGCGAGGCGGTGCTTGTCACCCGGTCGGCGAAGGGCCTGACACTGGTTTGCAGGGACGCCGAAGCGCTGCATCTGCCAACCCGGGCGCGTGAGGTCGCCGATGTATCAGGCGCCGGTGATACACTGGTCGCAGCCCTGGCAGTTGCCCTGGGCGCCGGCGCGGCACTGCCGGAAGCGGCGATGCTGGCCAACGCCACGGCCGGCATCTCGGTCAGCAAGCAGGGCACCGCCACGGTCTCGCGCCAGGAATTGCTGGACGCGCTGCACCTTGATGACCTGGTTGCCACCGACCGCAAGGTCGTAAGCCTGCAGGAGGCCGTGGATCAGGTCTCCGACTGGCACCGGCGCGGCCTGAAAGTTGGCTTTGCCAACGGCTGCTTCGACCTGATCCACCCCGGCCATGTGCGCCTGCTGAGTGAAGCGCGGGCGGCCTGCGACCGGCTGATCGTGGCGCTGAACACCGATGCCTCCGTCAAGCGGCTGAAGGGCCCGACCCGGCCGCTGCAGAACGAGATGGCGCGCGCCACCGTCATGGCATCCATGGCGCCGGTCGACCTGGTCACGCTGTTCGACGAGGACACGCCGCGGGAAATGATTCAGGCGCTGCGGCCCGACGTGCTGGTGAAGGGGTCGGACTACACCGTCGATCAGGTGGTGGGTGGCGATCTGGTCCAGGGCTGGGGCGGCAAGGTTGTCCTGGTCACCCTGCGCGAAGGCCACAGCACCACCGGCACAATCCGCCGGATGACCCTGCCGGTGACCTGAACCTTCTAATCCTTCTGGGCTTCCTAATCTTTCTGGGCTTCCTAATCTTTCTGGGCATCCTGGACGAAGCGGCACCCACCCTCCTTCAATGGGCGGAAAGCCTGCTCAGCTGGGATCACGCGCACTGGCTCGACGAAGTCGAACGGATCGGTAAACGCCGACGGCGGCTTTACCCGAAACACCGTCACGTCCCGCATGAAGCGACCGTCCTGGCGGACGTGACCATTCTGCGTGATGGGATCATTGACCGGCAGGGACTTCATCTTGGCCATGACATCCTTCGCATCCACGGTGCCTGCGGCATCGACCGACTTCAGATAATGCAGCGTTGCCTCATAAGCCGTGAGGTGTTGCGCGGTGGGCGCGCGTTTGCCGGGTAACCTGTCGGCAATGCGGTGGCTCAGCGCCAGTGTCGCCTTGTTCATGCCGGGGTAAACCGCAGCAACACCAAGCGTGCCCTGGAGTTCTTTCGGCCCCACAGCCACGATATCGGTGATATTCAGGAAGAACGCGGCCACGGTCTGCCCGGTCTGGTCCAGATGGAATTCCTGGCTGCCCTTCATGGCGTTATCGAGATCTGTGGCGGCATTGGCCATTGCAACGACCTTGGCCTGCGAGGCCTGCGCCCGCAGCAGCACGCTGGAAAAATCCGTCTCCCCCAGCGGGTGTTTGGCGGACCCGACGACGTTGCCACCGTTTGCTTCAACCATGCGAGCAGCCTCGGCCTGCAGCGTCTGGCCAAAATTGTAGTCCACGGTGATGAAGAACCAGGTATTCAGACCCTGCGACATCAAGCCGCCGACAAGGCTGTTCGCGCTGGCAAAGGTGTCCAGGTACCAATGGATGGTGTTTGGAGTGCAGCCCTTGCCGGTAAGATCCGATGAGGCCGAACCGGTGAACATGGCGATCCTGTCGGCGTCCTGCACGATCTTCCCCAGTGCCAATCCCGAGGCTGAGTTCGGTACCCCGACAATGGCGGTCACAGCGCCGCGGTCTAGCCATTCCCGCGCGATCGCTACCGCGTTGTCAGGCTTGTTCTGATCGGTGGCAATCACAACCTGGATTGGCTGGCCCAGGACCTTGCCGCCATAATCCTCAACCGCGAGCTTCACGGCCTCAATGGTCCCCTGGCCGCTGAGCAGCGAATAAGGTCCGGACAGATCATCCAGGACCCCGATCTTCACGGCCGTCGGTGTTTGCGCGGCAACCTGCCAGCCGGAGGCTGCCAGCACGGCGCTCGCGACAGCGGCCACAGAAACGATTTGGCGCAACATGTCACCATAGGCGCGGCGCGCGCGTCTTACGCTCATCATTCTTGGATTTCCTGGTCGCTTGGTGTGGGCATCAAAGATGCGGCAGTACTCTGTCGCCGAGGTGGCGAAGCACATCTTCCATGGGCAATGCGCCATCGCCGGACACCTGCGGGGTCAGGATGACGCGGTCCAGGCGCGGATGGCTGATCAAGGCGCGCAATTGCTCGCGGACTTCAACGGCCTCTCCGGCGACGGCAAATTTCCGCACCAGTGAATCAGGCACGATGGCTGCGTGGTGCGCGACCGCCTGGGCGTGGTCGGCAACGTCGTAGTGCTGCTTCAACGTCTGGATCGCCTCACGTTCCTCACCATGGAACCAGTCCGGATTGGCCTGCACGAGACCGCCCGCAACGCGCGTGCGTGCGCGGTCATAAGCTGTCTTCGGATCCGCATCGAGGCTGAACGGCACCCAGCATGAGATCTCCACCGCGTCAGGAGACCGGCCAGCCGCCGCCAGTCCCTCATCCATCCAGCCAATCGCTCGATCCAGCAATTCGGGCGCAGTGCCCTGCAGTAGGATGGCCCCATCGGCACTACGACCGGCCCTGCGCGTCATGCGCGGTCCGCTCGCTGCGAAGTGGATGGGAACCCTGGCGGGCTCATTGAGCCAGCTCAAAGGGGCTTCAACACCGGTGTCAAATGCTGCCGCCCGGCCAGCCAGAAGGGTGCGCACGCTCGCTGCGTAGCCTTCGACCTCTTCAATCCGGGCGGCGGGCTTGCCGATCGTGCGCAGGGAGCTGAATCCGGTGCCGAGGCCCATCATCACTCGCCCCGGCGCCAGTTCGTCCAATGTTGCAAAGGCGCTGGCTGTGACGCTGGGGTGGCGCGTAAGTGGCTGGGTCACGCCCGTGGCCAATCGCAGCCGCGTCGTACGAGCCAGGCACAAGGCAAGGGTGACATAAACTTCCCGGCACAGAAGCTGGGAGTCGATGATCCAGGCACTTTCCAGCCCAACCTGTTCGGCCAGGGCAGCATGGGCGGCCATCAACTGGGCCGGCTGCGTACCCCACAACGCCAGGCCAATCTTCGCCCGTTGACGACTGGGTATCGCGCCCGAAGCCTCCGCCCGCCGTGCCTCCATTCCTAGCTCCCGACCATGCGACAATGTTCTGCGGCCACCACTCTTTCCTCAGCGTGCCGTTCGTGTGACTATGGTGCCGACCGAACGGTCGGTCAACTGATGATCAACATCGTAGCTTACCGCTCGACCGCCCCCATGAACGGCGGCTGGCCGGCCCGGAAGCTGGAATTGAGGGAACATGATTGACAATCTGACGGTTGTTCGACTGGACGTGGCCGATCACATCGCTTTGGTTACAATGGATAACCCGCCGGTCAATGCGCAAAGCCGGGCGTTGAGTGAAGAACTGACGGCGGTATTCGACTGGATCTCCGACACCACCGAAATCCGCGTTGCGGTGCTGACCGGCGCCGGCCGCGTGTTCTGCGCCGGGGCTGACCTGAAGCGGCGCGACGACCTCAACGCGCCGGGCGCTCTGCCGCAACATTCACGACGCACGCGCGAGTGCTTTCACGCAATACGCGAATGCGCCAAGCCGGTGATCGCTGCTTTGAACGGCGCCGCGCTGGGCGCCGGTCTTGCGATTGCCGCCTCCTGCGATCTTCTGGTGGCCTCCCAGCAGGCCACGCTTGGTCTGCCCGAGATCGATGTGGGACTGCTCGGCGGATGCCGTCACTCCATGCGACTGCTAAGCCACTCACGGGTCAGGCGGATGCTGCTGACCGGTTACCGGGTACCGGGCGAGGAACTATATCGTCAGGGTGTTGTGGAGGCTTGCGTGCCGGCCGAGGAACTGCTCCCGACCGCGATGCGCTTCGCCCGTGAAATTGCCGGCAAGGCGCCGCTCGCAACCCAACTGGCAAAGCACACGGCCAATGCGATCGAGGAAATGAGCCTGCGCGACGGCTACCGCTATGAGCAGGACATGACAGCAGCGATCGCCAAGACCGAGGATGCGAAGGAGGCGCAACGCGCTTTTGCCGAAAAGCGGCCGCCCGTGTTCCAGGGACGCTAACTATGGTGGAAGCCGAGGGATCGGCGGAACGGAGCGGCACCCGTGCTCAGATCGTTGAGCACGCTGCCGAGTTGTTTGCCCATTGGGGCTATTCCGGCGCATCGATCAGTGACATCGCCTCGGCCGCGGGGATATCCAAACCAGCGCTGTATCATCATTTCGCAGGCAAGGAACAACTCTACACCGAAATCGTCGTGACCGTCCTCTCCGGAATGCTGAAAAACGCCCAGGCCGCACTGGCGCGGACGAATGACCCGGCCGAGAAGCTTAGGGTGTTCATGCAGGCCCATGCTGACTACTTCGAGCAGAACCGAAATGCCTATATCGCCGGACAGTTGGGCTTTCGGGGACTGCGCAGCCAGCCGGAGCGGGACCGGGCCCTGGAGTATCGTGACGGCTACGAGCAGCTTCTTCGCAGTCTTCTGCAGGAGGCCCATGACACGGGCGCGCTGACGATCACGGACGTGGCGGTGGCTGGGCGGCTGATACTGTCAGCATTGAATTGGATGGCCCGCTGGTATCAGGCAGACGGGACACTGCGGGCACGGGACTTCGCCACCGATTACGCAACCATATTGCTCAATGGATTTCGTCCACGTCCAGGATCAAAGCAACCGTAGCGGCAGGGACGGCTCGCATCGTTTCCTGACAACGCCACCCCAACGATCTTCTTATCCGTTACGATCGCCGCTGTTTGTTCATCGGGCTGCTGCACCGGCCATTCTTGCCCGACCTGATGCCGTGCGCTTCAAGTGGCACCGGCCGACGCCGTCAGCGCGCCGCACTCAGGCTCGTTTCCGGCTTTCGCTTATGGCCCTTGCGCTCACTTCGATGGGCGGAAGCCGGTGTATCGTCATGCTGAGCAGCGGCCGGCGGCGGCGCCTTCTCCTGAGCGCGCAAAATCGAGAGGATCTCCACCTGAGCCTGCAGTACCGACAACTGGCTGTCACGAATATCCGTCAGGGTCTGCAGGATCTGCCGGTTAACAGATGCGTCCGATACCGGCACCTGGTTGATTGATGCGTCGGACACCGTCGCTTTCTCCGCGCGACGCTGTCCAGCCGGCTCGTCCCCAGCCAAAGCGGTCCGGCCAAACACCGGCGTTAGCAGGCCAGCAACCAGGATAAGCCATAAGAGTCGAAGCATGTCCGCCTATGTCCCGTTGCGATCCCGCACCCTCGACTCGGTGCGCGCCAATGAAGAAGATTTAGGTTGCATGATTCCTGGGCCGTTCGTCATCCGATCGATGCAAATGATCAAGCCGCGTACGTCGCCATCCGAATTTTCGGGCCATCCGAATTTTCGGGCCATCCGAATTTTCGGGCCATCCGAATTTTCGGGCCATCCGAATTTTCGGGCCATCCGAATTTTCGGGCCATCCGAATTTTCGGGCCATCAATTTTCGGGCCATCCGAATTTTCGGGCCATCCGAATTTTCGGGCCATCCGAATTTTCGGGCCATCCGAATTTTCGGGCCATCCGAATTTTCGGCAAGTCAGCGTGATTTCCGCAGTTGGTGTGATCGGCGCCTTGCGCCGGACGCTGCGCGCATGGTTGCATCGGTGCACAGCTTCCGAATCGGATCACGTTTGGCCTACGCGCTGCAGCAACTGATCAACGGCGTCACCCTGGGTATGATCTACGGCCTGATCGCCGTGGGCTACACCATGGTCTACGGCATTATTGGCATGATCAACTTTGCCCATGGCGACGTGTTCATGGTCGGATCGTTTCTTTCCCTGATCGCGCTCCTCGGCCTCGCCGTGCTTGGCATCACCTCCGTTCCCCTCGCCCTGGCGCTTACCCTGATATTCGCCGCCGCCATCGCCGCCCTGTATGGCTGGACCATCGAGCGCGTTGCCTACCGCCCGCTGCGTGGCTCCTTCCGCCTTGCCCCACTGATCAGCGCCATCGGCATGTCGATCACCTTGCAGAACTTCGTCCAGGTCAGCCAGGGCGCCCGCGTGAAGCCGATCAACGCGGTGATCCCCGGTGGCATCCCCCTGATCACCCAAGGCCACTTCACGGTCGCTTTGTCCTGGATGCAACTCGCCATCGTAGTGATCACTGTCACCATCCTCGGCATCTTCACCTGGCTGGTCACTAAAACCCCGCTCGGCCGCACCATGCGCGCCTGTGAGCAGGACCTGAAAATGGCCAGCCTGCTGGGCATCGACACCGACCGCACGATCAGCCTGACCTTCGTCATCGGCGCCGCCCTGGCCGCCGTCGCCGGCTTCATGTTCCTGCTCTACTACGGCGTGATCGACTTCTACATCGGCTTTATCGCCGGCATCAAAGCCTTCACCGCCGCCGTCCTCGGCGGCATCGGCAGCCTGCCCGGTGCTGTCCTCGGCGGCCTGCTGATCGGCCTGATCGAGGTGTTCTGGTCGGCCTACTTCAGTGTCGAGTACAAGGATGTGGCCGCCTTCTCGATCCTGATCATCGTGCTGATCTTCATGCCCACCGGCATCCTCGGACGTGCCGAGGTGGAGAAGGTATGACTGGCGCCCAGCGCGGGCCCTTGCGCGACGCCTTCCTGTCCGCAGCCGTCGCTCTTGGCCTGTTCGGCCCCATCGTGGGCCTCGTTACCACCAACGGCGAACGGGGCCTGTCGCTCGCCGTTCGCCCGATTGCCACGGCCGTGGTCGTCGGACTGGTGTTCTTCGGCCGGCTGCTGATCCTGTCATGGCGCGCCCGCACGCGGGCCGAAGCCTCCCATGCTAACCGCGCCTTCGCCGGCCGTTTGACCCGGGCGGGCAAATACGTCACGCCGGCACTCATCATCCTCGCGCTCGCGCTCCCGTTCACCGGATCACGCTACTACATCGACCTCGGCACCCTGGTGCTGACCTACATTATGCTGGGCTGGGGTCTGAACATCGTGGTTGGCCTGGCCGGTCTGCTCGACCTCGGCTACGTCGCGTTTTACGCCGTCGGCGCCTATACCTACGCCCTGTTCGCCACCACCTTTGGCCTGGGCTTCTGGGTCTGCCTGCCCCTCGCCGGCATCCTCGCCGCCCTTTGGGGCGTCATGCTCGGGTTCCCCGTGCTGCGGCTGCGCGGCGACTACCTGGCGATCGTCACCCTTGCGTTCGGCGAGATCATCCGCATCGTGCTGATCAACTGGGTGTCGCTGACCAACGGACCCAACGGCATCAGTGGCATCCCTCGCCCCACCCTGTTCGGCCTGAGCTTCAGCATCGATGGCGGCCCCGGCACCTTTGCCGGCTTCTTCAATGTCGAGCCCGCCGTCATCCAACGGATCATATTTCTGTACTACGTTATCCTTGGCCTGGCATTTCTGACCAACTGGGTCTCACTGCGCCTGCGCCGCATGCCGCTTGGACGAGCCTGGGAAGCGCTGCGCGAGGATGAGGTGGCATGCCGCTCACTGGGCATCAACGTCCGCAACACCAAACTGACCGCGTTCGGCATCGGCGCCATGTTCGGCGGTTTCGCCGGCGCCTTCTTCGCCACCCGCCAGGCATTTGTCAGTCCCGAATCCTTCACCTTCATAGAATCCGCAACCATACTTGCAATCGTCGTTCTGGGCGGCCTCGGCAGCCAGCTTGGTGTCGCGCTGGCTGCCATCGTCATGGTTGGCGGCCTGGAAACCTTGCGCGATTTCCTCAGCTTTCTGGGCGACCAGATGAACAGCGAGATCTTCTCCGGCATCGCCAGCGAACTTCCCCTTTACCGGATGCTGATCTTCGGCCTGGCCCTGGTGGTCATGATGGTCCTGCGACCACGCGGGTTGGTCTCGGGACGCACACCCAGCGTCGCGCTGACCCGGGTGAAAGAGATCGCACCGGAACTGGTCGAGCAGGGGCGCGGCTGATGCTCGCGGTGTCCGGCCTGACCATGCGCTTCGGCGGCCTGACAGCGGTTGATGACCTGTCGTTTACCGCCGCCCGCGGCGACATCACCGCCGTCATCGGCCCCAACGGCGCCGGCAAGACAACCGTGTTCAACTGCATCACCGGCTTCTACCGCCCGACATCGGGCTCGATCACGCTGACCCATCCGCACGGCGGCAGCCACGCCCTGCATGCCATGCCCGGTCACCGCATCGCCGCCGCGGCCAAGGTTGCCCGTACCTTCCAGAACATTCGTTTGTTCGCCGGCATGACCGTGCTGGAAAACCTGCTGGTCGCCCAACACAACACCCTAATGGCCGCCACCGGTTTCGGCATCCTCGCCGTGCTCGGTCTCGGCCGCTACCGCGCCGCCGAGGCCGCCGGAATCGAAAAAGCCCGCTTCTGGCTCGACGCGATCGACCTGACCGGACGTGCCGACGACGCGGCGGGCGCCCTGCCCTACGGCGCCCAGCGTCGGCTGGAAATCGCGCGCGCCATGTGCATCGATCCCGTTCTGCTCTGCCTTGATGAACCCGCCGCCGGCCTTAACCCCCGCGAGTCGGAGGAGCTGAACCAGTTGCTCCGCCGCATCCGCGACCAGGGCTGCTCGCTGCTGCTGATCGAGCATGACATGGGTGTCGTGATGCGCATCTCCGATCACATCGTCGTCCTCGACCACGGCAAGAAGATCAGCGATGGCACCCCGGCCGAAATCCGCGCCGACCCCGCCGTGATCGCCGCCTATCTCGGCGAGGGCGAGGAAGACGAGGTCCCTGCATGAAACGATCCGCATGACCGCTCTGCTGTCGCTGTCCGGCGTCACCGCCTTCTACGGCGCCATCCAGGCGCTGCGCGGCATCGACCTGACGGTGAATGAAGGTGAGATCGTCACCCTGATTGGGGCCAACGGCGCCGGCAAATCCACCTTGATGATGACGATCTGCGGCAACCCGCGCGCCCGCGCCGGCCAGATCCTGCACCGCGGCCAGGACATCACCCGCTGGCCGACGCACGAAATCATGCGCCGTGGCATCGCCCAGGCGCCGGAAGGCCGCCGCATCTTCGGCCGCATGAGCGTGCATGAGAATCTGCTGATAAGCGCCGAGGTCGCCGGCCGCGCCGACATCCCCGCGCTGCTGGACCAGGTCTTCACCTTGTTCCCCCGCCTGCACGAGCGCATCAACCAGCGCGGCGGCACCTTGTCCGGTGGTGAGCAGCAGATGCTGGCGATCGGCCGCGCTTTGATGTCCCGCCCGACCCTGCTGCTGCTGGATGAACCATCCCTCGGCCTCGCCCCCCTGGTGGTTCGCCAGATCTTCGGCGCAATCCGTGAATTGAACCGCACCACCGGCCTTACCGTCCTGCTGGTCGAGCAGAATGCCTATCAGGCCCTGCGCCTCGCCCACCGCGGCTACGTCCTGGTGAACGGCGCGATCACCATGGCCGGCACCGGTGCAGATTTGCTGGCCCGGCCAGAGATCCGGGCGGCGTATCTGGAGGGCGGGCACGCGTAGCGGCGTTGGGACGCCGCTTGCTACAACGTGCGCCAGCTTCCGCTTCAGCCTCATCGAGCATGACCGCCATCAACGCCGATGTGTCGAGAGCAATCACCGCGAGCCGTTCATTCCGGCAGGCCATCTTCGGGGCAACGGCCTCGATCCTACTAAACAATTTTGCAACTAAATATATTGTCCAGATCGAAGTCGACTATAAGGAATCCTTCCTCACGAGCGGCTTGAACACTAGTCGCCTCTTTTGAGCTTGGCGATTTCGGCCAGATGATCATCTTCCTGGCGACGGTTTTGCCCTGATCAATATTTTCGAATCTCACGCCTGACACCGCCGACAAGAATTGACTGAAAGTATCGCGCGCCTGATCGTTCGTCCATAGCCACTTGTAGGCATTATCGACCTGGATCCTCACCTTTCCGAGTAAACGTTGATTTTTAAGTTCGATAAAAACCGTCCGCGTTTACTGCCCAAAGCAATGATGTCAGCTCGGCACTCCTCTTTTACTTCTCCTGGTTTTATGGCAAGTTCATCCGTAATAAATATAAGTTCATCAAATACATCAGTGAAATCTGGTAATATCGCCCCAAAGCGCAACCCGTTCTGAATTGCCGCACGGATCAGAAATGCCTGAACACGATGCTCCGGCTTGCCGGCCCCAGGCTTCAATTCCGTCGCAGTTTCCGCCCTTTCGATGGCGAGCTTCAGGCTTGAGCACTTAGCGATCTTCTTCTCGCTATCCGCGTAGCGCAAATGCCCGCAGGGATTGAGCTCGCTTATAGATACAGGCCTGAAGCTGCGTCCGAGAATCCGAACGTAACGAGACGCTGTCGCCAGCCTCACATGATCCTCAAGCCGACTGTGCCATTCCTTACCGCGTTCCACCCTGCTTTCGATGTGTTGCTTCACCCAGAGTTGCTCATCAGCGGTCGTTTCGTCATTACGGTCCATTATCAAATTTTCCACCATTCGCCATCCGCCCGCCGAACGACGTTCTCACCAAACAACTTTGCAAACCTGTCGCCCTCGAACGTGTGCACAGGGACATGCATCTCAGGCGCCATGCCATCTGCCAGGCGCTTCAGGTCAGCGATGCTCGCACGAGCTGATGTATGAACGACCTCAAAGGACACACCACGGTCCCGAAGCCTGACCTGAAATATTGGCTGGCGTGGCCCACCGACACCCCTCACCCCGGCTTGCCACCGCGCGCCGCGCCAGGCACGAACCCCGCATCCACGCACGCAGTGGACCGGTCGCTGCCAAACAAACTGTCGATGAACAGTCCCAGCTTGTCGAGGCCGTTGGCATCCAGCCGTCCCTTCACCGCACGGAACGGTCCCTCAACCACGACCGGAACCGCGATCGCGGAACCTGAAATCTGCGCCAGCGGATACAACCGGAACGCAACGGTCTCCCGGCCAAGGTCGACCTCGCCGCTGCCGTCCATCTGGAGGTAGGTCGTATCCAGCGCGATGGTCGGCAGCAACCCAACGCCCTTGGTGAACGTGCCGACCAGGCCGAGGCAACGCAGCACCGTCTCACCGTGTGCCGGCACGCCGATCCCCAGCGCTTCCAGCGATGCGGACGTCAGCATGACGAAGGCCGCGTTCGTCATGCGGCCGCCGACCAGCACCGCCGACACGCTACCATCCAATGACGCCGCCAGGTCGTGCGGGCTCAGCGCCGCTGCGTGCAGCACCGCATCGATCCGCACCGCCCCGTCCGTCGGACCCGGCAGCCCTGCGTACCGCGCGACAAGCGCGAGCGGGATACCAGGGGCATGGATCTCCAGGCTAACCGGAACGATATCGCGCGACGCGTCAACCCCCAGCGACATCCGCAACTGACCGTCCGGCAGCGAAAGCGTCAGTGGCGAAATCCGCAATCGTCCGTCATTCAGATCGAGCACGAAATCAACATTCTTCCACACCTGGCCCTGGAACGTCATTGCTTCGATCTTGCTTGAAAGGCTGACGGCGGGCCCCCGCAGAAGTGCCCAGGGCAGTGGTGCGGTCGAAAAGACCGGACCGGTGTTGTCGCCAAAATCGGGCGCGGGCGGCAACGCGACCCCGAACGCCGCAAGTATCAGGTCCATGTCGAGCCGCGGCGACACCAGCTTGCCATTCATCGCCAGCGTCGCCTGCTGGCCAAGCGTCCAATCGCCGGTCACGTCGCCTTCATGGGTGAGCAGCTTGGCATTATTGAAGGCGATCGATGCGACCTCCGCCGGAACGACGACCTGTCCATCGAAACGGACGTTCGTCAACGCCGGCAGGTGCGGCGAAAGCAGCGGGCGAAGTGCAGCGAGCGCCGGCGTCCGCAACGCCACCGTGACGTCCAGTCCGCCGAACCGCAGTGCCGACAACGCCACATTACCTTTAAGTGCCAGGCTGCCCTCGCCGCCGGTCGGCACCTTGCCGCCGCCTGCAACGGCCTGGGCACGCAGGTCGACCGGTACGCTGATCCGCTCATCCGGATGCAGCGGCACGCCCACCGTGCCGGCCAGCGTGAACGACTGGCCGGCGACCTGCCCCAGCGAGGACACCGTGGCCAAGCCACCGGCCTCCGCCAGCGACAGCACCGTCGCACCCAGGGTCAGGCCCTTGATGCGATCGCCAAGATCGGCGCTCTCGAACGCCAGCCGCGTCGCGCCGATGACCGGCAGTGCCCCCAGCGCAGGGCCGTTCAGCAGGTGGGTGGACAGGCTCGCCTGTTGCAGCGCCGGCAACTGCATCTCGGGCAGCAGCGCGTTCAGCTTTTCCAGCGCCCCGGCCTTGGCCTCGACCTGAAGGTCGAAGTGCCCGCCCAGATCCGCCGTCCCGGTCGCCGACGCGGTGGTGTCGAAGGCAGCAACGTCGATCGTCGTCCGCCACGGCTCACCAATGCCACCCGTAGGCTGCGCCGACGCCCGCAGGCTGAACGGCTGGAAGTCCGAATAGACCAGGGTCGCCGCGAGATCGACAGGCCCGCCATCGGCCGGATGTCGCAGTTCCAGCGAGCGAATGCCGACGACCTTGGTTCGCTGCGGAAACTGCCATGTCGCCATGCCATTCCGGATCTGCACGGTGCGGACGCGAAGCGTGAACGTCGGTGCGAAACCGGAGGCAGGAGCGGGCTTGACCGGCGTATCCGGTGCGTCAGCGACCCAGTTCGGCTTGCCGCCCACCTGCTCGAACAGGATATTCGGACCTGTCAGCGTCAGCTTGGCGATCTCGACCTCGCGGCGGAACAGCGCCGGGATTGAAACCTGCGCCTCGATCCGCTCGACCCTGGCGATGTCGGGCCGGGTCCCGCCGGGCACGTTGGCAAGCGACACATCGGTGATCTCGAACGTCGGCTGCAACGCCCAGCTTACCCGCAACGGACCCGCCAGCGTCACGGTGCGGCCCGTCGCATCCCAAACCGCCCTGGCGATCGCCGGCTTGAACGCATTGAGGTCGATCAGGGCAAGGCCCGCGCCTGCCACCGCGACCGGCAGCAAAATAACGGTCAGGAGTGCGCTAAGTCCCCAAGCCAGTCTGCTCACCCTGTCATCCTCCTGGAACAGCCACCGCCGGTTCACACCGTTCAACGCTCGCAGTCCGAAATCGTCCCGCCGAATGTTGCTCGGAATTGCCCGCCGTCACACGCCAGCCGCCCTACGGGTCCAGGAATTCCGCAGGAAGGCGACCGTCGCGGGCGCTTCCTCCTGCGGCAGGTGGCCGATCCCTTCCAGCGCCGCGATGGTCCCGTGCGGCAGCACCCGCAGATAGTCAGCCGAGTTCGAGAACGGTATCCATACCGTCCTTTTCGCCTCACATCAGCAGGGTCGGCGCCTTGATCCGCTGCAACAGCGGCACCGGATCCACCCGTACCTGCTGCCCCATCCGATCGACGATCGCACCCCGCACGCCCGGCGCCAGCAGCATATCATGCCCTGCCTCCCGCACGGGCTCTCCGAAGGACGCCTGGGCCATCGACCATGACGCCAACATGAATGTCCTGGCCGCCGCCAAGGCCGCCGGCGTGCCACAGATGATCTTGCTGTCGGCGATCTGCGTTCAGAAGCCGCACCTGGTGTTCCAGCACGCCAAGTTGGCGTTCGAACGCGCGCTGATCGACTCCGGCCTGACCTACACCATCGTCAGGCCAACCGTCCTGTTCAAATCATTGTCCGGCCAGATCGACCGGTTGAAGCGAGGCAAGCCGTTTCTGTTGTTCGGCAATGGAACGCTGACCGCCTGCAAACCCATCAGCGACGATGATCTGGGCGCCTACCTCGCCGAGTGCCTCGACAACGCAACCCGATACAACCGCGTGCTGCCGATCGGCGGGCCCGGCGAACCCATCACGCCGAAGCAACAGGGCGAGCACCGGCTCGCACTCCTGCACCGCCCCCCGCGGTTCAGCCGCGTGCCGGTCGCGCTGCTCGACACCATCATCATAGTGCTTGGCGCGCTGGTCACGTCCTGCCCTCGCTGGCCGAGAAGGCGAAACTGGCCTGAATCGGGCGCTATTACGCCACCGACTCCATGCTGGTTCTGAACCCCACAACCGGCACCTACGACGCCGCCGCGACGCCGTCAGCCGGATCGGAGACCCTGTTCGAATTCTATGCCCGCCTCATCGCCGGCGAGGTCTCGGTCGATCGTGGCGACCATGCCGTGTTCTGACCGGCTGTCATATCGGAAACCGCCCTTACGACCGAATTTGCCCGCACATTCACTGATCGCGGATTGGCTCCAAAGTCCGTCAATAACGCCGATCTTCTCCGAAGAATGAGTCCCGTGGGGGGAGCCGTGAAGTGCCTGTTTCAGCCAAGGATTGTTTAAACCGACTAACGCCTCAACCCAAATACGACCGGCCCTGCCCAGCCGCACCAAATCCTGGCTAGAACGATCAGCACTGACCGCCTGGCGCATGCCAATGGGGACCCGCGTTGCCAACACTCAAGACCGAAGCGACATTTGCTGGGCCAGCTCCGCCACAACCACCAACCGATCCCCCAACCACCGGGACAGTCCGCGCGCAGGTGTCGCTCATCCTGCTGTTCGCCGCCCTGGTGGCAATCCGCATCCCCGCCATCTTCATCGGCGGCCGCTTCTGGGCGGAGGAGGGCCCGGTTTACTTCTACCATGCCTGGACCCAGCCCTGGTTCCGGGCGCTCTTCACCATTCACACCGGCTACCTCAACATCGTGGCCAGCACCGCCGCCCTCGCCGCGCTGCACCTGGTGCCGCTCGAACAAGCCCCCCTGGTCACCAGCACCATCGCCCTGGCGATCCAAACCCTGCCGGCGATCCTGCTGGCCACCAGCCGCTTCCCCTGGGTGCAGCGTTGGCCGTGGCTTGCCGCCGGCCTGATCATGCTGCTGATACCCGGCGGCGATACCGAGGTCTGGGTCAATTCGATCACCAGCCAGTTCCACCTCGCGCTGTGCGTTGGGTTGATCCTGGCAGCCGACATCAGGGGCGGCTGGATCGGCGTGCTGCGCGCTTTCGTGCTGGTCGTGGCGCCTCTTGCCGGTCCCATAAGCGGAACCCTCGCCCCGCTGTTCCTGCTGCGCGCCGGCCTTGAGCGTTCGCCCGCGCGCCTGATGCAGACGCTGCTGCTCTGTGTGCCGGTGCTGATCCAGGTGGTCATCGTCGTCACTCATCCAGAACCAGCCAGGAGCATCGGCATCGGCCTGCCGCTTCTGCTGGCGGTGATCGGCATCCAGAATGTCGTCCTGGCTTTCCTGGGTTCCAGCCAGACCGGGGGCATTGCCCTGGCCGCTATGCATGCGTTCGAGAACGGCGGCATCCCAGCCTTCCCAATCGTCGTCGCGGTCGTCGCACTTAGCGGCCTGGCCCTGGCGCTTTGGCGATACGGTGACCGGACCGCGCTGTGGCTGTTTGCTGCCGGCTGCACGCTTGCCGTTGGCTGCTATTCGGCAGCGCTCACACTGGGCCAGCCGCTCCGCCTGCTGCTGTGGATAGGCGGACGCTATACCTTCCCCTCGACCGTTCTGCTGTCGCTCAGCCTGCTTGCGTTGGCCGCTCAGAGACCACTTCGTCGGCGGGCAATCCCGCTGGTCGCGGTAGCCTGGATGATCGGCACCGGAGTCCTCCAGTATTTCCACGTTCCCCCGCAGGATGCGCATGGCGCGAACTGGCAGGCCGAAGTCGCAGCATGGCGGCGCGATCCGAACTACAAGCTCCATATGTGGCCGCTCGGGTGGATTCCCGAGCTCGCACTCGACACACCAGCGCGCTAAATCCGGCGGTCGACAACACCGCCGCGATCCGCCCGTCGACCAATTCCGGCCGACCGGGACTGTGACAGGGTCAAGCTGATCCCACCAGGCGCAATCGCCTGACGGTGCGTCCAAGCGAGCGTTGAACCCAGGCGATCGTATCGATCAATCGCCCGCCGCCGCCCCCATCTTTTCCGCCAGCCGGGGCAGCGTCGTCCGCCGCCGGGGTGCCAGCCAATGCGCCAACCGGTCCAGGTACAGATAGATCACCGGGGTGGTGTAAAGCGTCAGCACCTGGCTCAGCAGCAGCCCGCCCACCATGGCGAACCCCAGCGGCTTGCGCAGCTCTGAACCCGCCCCATTCTCCAGCATCAGCGGCAAGCCGCTCAGCAACGCCGCCATCGTCGTCATCAGGATCGGCCGAAAACGCAGCAGGCACGCCTCGCGGATTGCCTGGTGCGGTGTCATGCCGCTACGCCGCTCCGCGTTGATCGCGAAATCGACCATCATGATGCCGTTCTTCTTGACGATGCCGATCAGCAGGATGATCCCGATCAGCGCGATCACCGTCAGCTCGTAGTGGAACAGCATCAGCATCAGCAACGCCCCCACGCCGGCCGACGGCAGGGTCGACAGAATGGTCAGCGGCAGGATGTAGCTCTCATACAGGATACCCAGGATGATGTAGACCGTTACCAGCGCCGCCGCGACCAGATAGGGCTCAGAGCTCAGCGACGACTGGAACGCCTGCGCGGTGCCCTGGAAATTGCCCTGCACCGACGGCGGCACCCCCATCCCCGCCTCCATCGTCTCAACTTGGCTGACCGCATCCCCCAGCGACGCGCCCGCCTTCAGGTTGAATGAGACGGTAACCGACGGAAACTGGCTTTGATGGTTCACCGCCAGCGGCTGCACCGGAATCGTCGTCCGGTGCACCATCGTCGACAGCGGCACACTGGCACCGGTTGACGATTGCACATACAGCTTGTCCAGCGTCGCGGTGGCGCCGTACTCGTTCGGCAGCGCTTCCAGCACGACGTAGTACGCTTTATTGCCAGTGAAATACTGCGCCACCTCGCGCTGCCCGAACGCGTCATACAGGATCGAGTCGATCGTCGCCGGCAGCACCCCGAACCGCGACGCCTGCGCTCGGTCATAGGTCAACGTTTCAGTCGTTCCGGAATTCTCCTGGTCCGAGGTAACATCCGCGAGCAACGGCAACTGCTGCATCTTGGCGAGGATCTTGGGTGCCCACCTGTTCAGCTCGTCCTGGCTGGCGTCCTGCAACGTGTATTGATACAGCGTACGCCCCAGTCTGGCGCCGACGCTGACATCCTGCGCCGGCTGCATGTACAGCTTGATCCCGCCTACCTCTTTCATTTTCTCGTTGATCTGGGCGATCACCTGCGTCGCGCTCGCGGTGCGGTCGGCCCAGGGCTTCAGCGAGATATACATCCGCCCATTGTTCGCGGTCTGCCCGGCCGCGCCCGCCCCGATCGCCGACACCACCGAAGCCACGTTCGGGTTGTCCAGCACCACGTTGTTGGCAGCCCGCTGCAGCACCGACATCTGCCCGAACGAGGAATCCTGCGCCGCATCGGTGATCCCGATGACGATGCCGGTATCCTGCGTCGGGAAGAAGCCTTTCGGGATATAGGTGTACAGCACGCCGGTCACCGCAACCGTGGCGAAAAACACCATCAGCGTGATGAACTGGAACCGCAGTGCGATGTCCAGCGTCCGGCGGTAGAATCCCACCATCCCCTCAAACATCCGCTCGATGGCGTTGTACAGCCGCCCGTGCTGGTGCGTTTCCGGCGCCAGAAAGCGCGAACACATCATCGGCGTCAGCGTCAGCGACACCAGAGCCGAGATTATGATGGTGATCGACACGCAGATCGCGAACTCGCGGAATAGCCGCCCGACGATCCCACCCATCAGCAGCAGCGGAATGAACACCGCGATCAATGAAAAACTGATCGATACAATCGTGAAACCGATTTCGCCCGCCCCGGTCAACGCCGCATTGAGTGGGTCCATACCCTCCTCGATGTGCCGGAAAATGTTTTCCAGCATCACGATGGCATCGTCGACCACGAAGCCCACCGCGATGGTCAGGCCCATCAGCGACAGATTATCCAGGCTGAATCCGCACACGTACATCATGCCCAACGTGGCCACCAGCGCCACCGGGATCGTTACACTTGGAATGATCGTCGCCCACACATTGCGCAGGAACAGGAAGATCACCATCACCACCAGCCCGATCGCCAGCATCAGGGTGAACTCCACGTCGGCCACCGAAGCGCGGATCGTTTGCGTGCGGTCCGACACCACGTTCAAATGGATGTTGGGCGGAAAA
The DNA here is from genome assembly GCA_965200665.1 of Rhodopila sp. Lineage (GTDB taxonomy): Bacteria > Pseudomonadota > Alphaproteobacteria > Acetobacterales > Acetobacteraceae > Rhodopila. The sequence goes on from OZ241370.1 coordinate 110,585, forward strand.
TCCGCCCGCAGCGCCGGCAGCCGCGCCCGCACGCCGTCCGCCGTTGCAATGACGTTGGCGTTTGGCTGCTTGAACACCAGCAGCAGGATCGACGGCTTGCCATTCGTCCACGCCGCCAGCTCTCGGTTCTGCGGTCCAGCCACCGCCTGGCCGATGTCTCCGATGCGGATCGGCGAACCGTTGCGATAAGCGATAATAACGTCGTTGTAAGGTTTTGCCTGCGTCAGCTGGTCATTGGCATAGATGGTAAAAGACTGTTGCGGTCCATCGATGCTGCCTTTCGGATTGTCGACCGTCGCATTGGTCAGCACCGTGCGCACATCCTCCATTGTCAGACCCATGCCTGCGAGCCGCGCAGGATCGACCTGTACCCGAATGGCCGGAGTCTGCTGGCCGCCGACCAGCACCTGCCCCACGCCTGGAAGCTGGGACAATTGCTGTTCAACAATGTTCTCGGCATAGCTGTCGACGTCGGTGATCGGCGCCTGGTCGGACTGCATTGCCAGGATCATGATTGGGCTGTCCGCCGGATTCACCGCCCTGAACGTCGGCGGATTTGGCATAGCTTTCGGCAACGAACCCTGCGCGGCGTTGATTGCCTCCAGCACCAGCGTTTCCGCATTGCCGAGATCTGTGCCCAGGCCGAACTGCAGCGTGATCTGCGTCGTTCCCAATACGCTCGCCGAGGTCATCTGCGACAGCCCCGGCAACATCTGCCCGAACTCGGTTTCCAGTGGCGTCGCCACGGTGGACGCCATGGTCTCCGGACTGGCCCCCGGATACTGCGCCGTGACCGTCAGCGTCGGAAATTGCACATTCGGTAGCGGTGCCACCGGCAGCAGCGGATAGGCCACCAGCCCGGCCAGGAAAACCGCCGCAGTCAGCAGCGACGTCGCTATCGGCCGCCGGATGAAGGGCGTCGAAATGCTCATGGCTCAAATGTCCTTGGAAACGCGTCTCAGGTCGGCGGTGCGACCTCGGAACCTGCATTCGAAACATCGGTCGCGGTCACACGCAGCCCCGGCGCAAGCCGCGACTGGCCGGACACGACAACAGTCTCCCGCCCGGTCAGGCCTTTGCTGATGACCGTCCGCCCGGCGACCTCCTCGCCGGTCTGCACCACCGTCTGGGCCGCCGTGCCGTTATCAGCCACGGTATATACAAACGTCCCGTCAGGTCCATGCTGAACCGCCAGTTCAGGCACCGTTATGGCATTGTCCACCGTACCCACCTGGACCCGGGCGTTGACGAACTGGCCCGGCCACAAGTGATTGTCTCGATTTTCGAACGTCGCCTTCAACGGGATCGTGCCGGTCGCGGTGTCGATCATGTTGTTCGGCGTCATCAGCGTGCCGGTCGCCAGTTGCTGGTTGCTGGTGCCATCGAACACCGCCACCGGCACCGCCCCCTTCGCACGCGCCGCCTGGATCGGCGGCAGGTCCGCCTCGGCCAGTGTCATGACGACCTGGATCGGCTGCACCTGGGTGATGGAAATGATCCCGGTCTGGCTGGCCGCCTGCACCAGATTACCGACATTCAACTGGTAGAAGCTGACCCGCCCGTCGAAAGGCGCTCGGATAACGCAGTAGCTCAGGTTGATCCGTGCCGTCTCGATCTGCGCATTATCGACCGCGACCGCCGCAATCCCCTTGTCCACCGTGCCCTGCTGGTCTTCCACCTGCTGCACCGGGGCAAACTGGCTCTTCGCCAGGCTGCGGAACCTGTTGAGGTCGAGTTGCGCCGCCTTCAGAAGCGCCGAGTCCTCATCGCGCTGCGCCATCGCCTGATCCAGTGCAGCCTTGAACGGCCGCGGGTCGATCTCGGCGACGATATCGTCCTTGTGCACCTCGGCACCTTCCTGCACCGGCAGCGCGATCAGCGTGCCGGTAACCTGCGCCTTGATCTCAACAACGTTCGGCGCCTGCACCGTGCCGATCCCGTTCAGGTAGATCGGCACGTTCTGGGTCTTTGCCACCGCTGTGTTGACCGGCACCGCACCGGGTGGCGGCGCCGGCCCGGCGGCATCTGCGGCCGGAGACTTCACCAAACATACCCCGAACAGTGCCGCCGCCAGCACCGCCCCGAGCTCCACCAACGCAAGCCTGCGCTTCATATTCATCACCGCTCCGTCGGTTGCAGCGTCCAAGGGTCAATTTGTCGCCAAATTTTCGCCGCGCCAGTGCCCTACCTGGATCGTGACATGCGTAACAGAGCGTAACCACTTTCCGCAGCGCAACATGATGTTGTGCAAACCGGCGCGGAAGGCGCAGGTTGCGTTTCCTCTCAGTCTCGGCACACTGCGATGAAGGGTCCGAACCAGGAGAAAAACATGGGTTACAAGATCGCAATCATGGGCACCGGCGCAGTTGGCGCCTACGCGGGAGCTCACATGGTCCGCAATGGTGAGGACGTTACATTCATCGATCCATGGCCGGCAAACGTGGAGACGATGCGGGCGAACGGCCTGAAAGTGTCCCACATTCGCGATGTGCCCGAGTGGTCGACGCCGGTTCGTGCCCTGCACCTGACCGAACTTCAGCAGGCCGCCAAGGAAAAGCCTTTCGACATCGCCTTCGTCTGCATGAAATCCTATGATACCGAGTGGGCGACCGTGATGATCGCGCAATACCTGACGCCCAACGGCTTTATCGTTTCGCTACAGAACTGCATGAATGAAGAGACAATCGCCGGCGTCGTCGGCTGGGGCAAGGTCGTCGGCTGCATCGCCAGCTCCATCACCGTCGACCTGTTCGAGCCAGGGCATGTGCGCCGCGCCGCCGGCAAAAGCGGTGACAAACACACGGTGTTTCGCACCGGGGAAGTGCATGGCCGCATCACTGAACGCGTCCAGGAGATCAAGCGCCTGGTCGCACTCTCCGACTCCGCCTTGGTCACCTCAAACCTGTGGGGTGAGCGCTGGTCGAAGCTGGTTACCAATGCCATGGCCAATGGCATGTCCGCCAGCACCGGCCTGATCAGCAAGGATATTCTCCGAAATGACACCCTGCGCCGCTTCGGCGCCCGCCTGGGCAGTGAGGCGATCCGCGTCGGCCAGGCGCTGGGCTATGAGCTGGAGGACATCCATCATATCGACCCGGAAATCATCGCCCGGGCCGGTGAGGGCGATCCCGGCGCCACGCGCGAATACGACGCGCACCGGCTGGAGGAAGTGAACAAGTCCGGTGGTGGCGAGCACCGCCCGTCGATGGGCCAGGACATGGTGAAGGGCCGTCGCACCGAAATCGATTTCCTGAACGGCTTCATCACCCGCAAGGGCGACGAGATCGGCCTGGCCACCCCAGCCAACGCGGCGCTGACCGACATCGTCAAGCGCGTGGAAAAGGGCGAGCTGAAAGCCGACCCAAAGCATCTGATCGATCTGCGACTGAACTGAGAGCATCCGGCGCCCTCGCCAACCGCCAGAAAGAGTGTCGACATCGCAACAACACCCTGACCAAGGCGGTCAGGGTGATCAGGCTGCTCGCTCAAACAACGAGATAAAGCACGCTGACTGTTTACGGTCAGGCTGAAGGCGCTCTACCGTCAGCCTGCAAATGCTTTGGTAAAGCCCGTGAAGCCAGGCTACACGAGCACCGGGCGTCCATCCGGGCCGCCAACGGCAGACCGGTCCAGACGGTTCAACGTCTACTGACGCTCGAACCGAGCGCGATCGGCCGGCAGCAATCGGACCTTCATGTGCACAACAGCCTCTTCGTCGGCTCTCGCGACAACCTCGCCGTGCTCATACAGCCATGCCATCCGCGCGCCGTCCTGCGGCGGTATGGCATAATCGGCAACCTCCATCCCCGCGGCAATGCGCTGGTCGATCGCCGCCTTCAACCCGTCCAACCCATCGCCGGTTATCGCCGACACCGCCACGGCGTCCGCGCGCAGCGGCACCTCGGCGATGCCCCCCAGCAGGTCTGCCTTGTTCAGCACCTCGATCGTGCGGTCCGGCCAGTTCGCACCCAGCGTGCCGTCCGCAACCATGTCGTCCAGCACCTTGATCACGTCGCCGCGCTGGGCAATCGACTCTGGATGGGCGGCATCGCGCACATGCAGGATGACGTCGGCCTCCGCCACCTCCTCCAGCGTTGCGCGGAACGCCTCGACCAGCTCATGCGGCAACTCGCTGATGAACCCCACCGTGTCGGACAGGATCACCCGCCGGCCGGATGGCAGCGCCAATCCGCGCATGGTCGGATCGAGTGTGGCGAACAGCTGGTCCTTCGCGGTCACCTCGGCACCGGTCAGTGCGTTGAACAATGTCGACTTGCCGGCATTGGTGTAGCCCACCAGCGCAATCACCGGAAACGGCACTCGCCGGCGGGCGGACCGGTGCAGTCCACGCGTCCGCCGCACCTGCTCAAGATCACGCCGGATACGCACAAGCCGCTCATCGATCAGCCGCCGGTCCGCTTCGATCTGGGTCTCACCAGGACCACCAAGGAAACCGAAACCGCCACGCTGACGTTCAAGATGGGTCCATGATCGCACCAGCCGGGATCGCTGATACTGCAGGTGCGCAAGTTCGACCTGAAGCGTGCCCTCTCGTGTCGCCGCCCGCTCACCGAATATGTCCAGGATCAGACCAGTCCGGTCGATCACCTTGCAGGACCAGGCGCGTTCGAGGTTGCGCTGCTGCACCGGCGACAATGCCGCGTCAACGATGACAACCTCGACGTGCTCGTCGTCAATGATCTGCCGCTGCGCCTCGACCTGGCCCTCGCCCAGCAGCATGGACGGTCGGCGGGCACGCAGCGGCAGGATTGCCTCATGCACCACAACCAGTCCAATGGATGCCGTCAGGCCGACGGCTTCCGCCAGTCGCGCCTCAGCCGCCCGCGGTTGCTCCGCGCCGGACATTTCCCGGCCCTGACGCTCCCATGGCAGGATGACAGCGGCCCGCGTTGGTCCAGTCGCAGTCGCGCGCGCGGTATCCGGACCCCGACGGTTTGAATCGCCGCCGCTCGACTCAGCACCGTTCGGTTCGGCACCGTTTGACTCAGCCACCAGCTTGAACCTTGGGTTGACGGATCAGTCCCCGACCACGCTGCTCATTTCACGAGCCGGCGCAGCGGCGGCACCTTCAACCTTAGAAGCGTCGAACAGCTGAATCGGCGCACCCGGCATAACGGTACTGATCGCATGCTTGTAAACGAGTTGGGTATGCCCATCCCGGCGTAACAGAACGGAAAAATTGTCAAACCAGGTGATGATCCCCTGCAGCTTGACACCGTTCACAAGGAAAACCGTTACCGGCGTTTTGCTTTTCCGCACGTGGTTCAGGAAGACATCCTGAACGTTCTGCGATTTCTCGTTGGCCACGGCCACAATCCTTCTTTTTTTGTGTGCAAGGTTCCCATCGAACCGATAGTCCGGCGGTGCGTGGCACGGCCGCCGGGAAGCTCATCCTAACAGCCCATCCCCCTCACGCAAGGTCACGTAATCGAGCGCATAGGTCGTGTGCGTTGGGGAAATGGATATCCGGGGCGGCCCTGTCAACGCCCCCATCGTGATCCGCCTGGCCAATCAGCACGGCCGTCACGCCCGCCGCCTTCGCCGCCTGCATATCCAACGCGGTATCGCCAAGATACCAGACGGACCTGTCCGCAGAGCGGCCAAGTTGGCCAAGCGCCATGTGCAGCGGCGCCGGGTCGGGCTTGTCCGCCGCCGCGTCACCTGCGCCGATCACCGTTCCAAAGAAGTGCGACCAGCCAAGATGGGCCACCTCGCGCCGCAGAAATGCGCCGGCCTTGTTCGACACAACGCCCTGCGGCCAGCTCAGGCCGGCCTCCAGCACCGCCGGCACGCCGCTCATTGGGCGCACATGTTCCAGATGCCGCTCCGTCAGCGCCCGCTGGAATATGTCCCTGGCGTCCTCCCACTGCGCACCGAACATCACCGGGAAGCTTTCACGCAACGCAACACGCACCCGCTCCCGAGTTTCGGCCACCGTCCAAAGCGGATGTCCGAACGCCGCGAACGTGACATTCAACGCCCCGGCGATCCCGGCCCACCCATCGACCAGGGTATTGTCCCAGTCCCACAACAAAACTGATGGACCGATCGCGGTCAGGATTGCACCCCGGCCAATGGCGCCTGCCAGTTCATCCCCTGCTGCAACCGCTGCACCACACAGGCGTTGGCGCACACCTGCAGCCAGCCGTCAAACGACAAGTCGGGCGCATTATCGTCGGGCGCGAAACGGTCGATGTAGCCCTTCATCAACCCTGGCATCATGATTTCGATTGTACCGGCTGGCCGGTCCGGTTCCGCCGGCACCACCCACAGCAGCGTCGCCTGACCATACCGGCTCAGCGCCATATGCAATGGCAGGATCTCCTCCAGCGTCGTACCTGCACGATAGCGATACACAAAGATCTTTTCCGCCGCCTCCAGTTCCTCAGCGAATTTGCGGCGGAGGAATTTCAGCCGCGCCGCCTCCTGCTCGCGCATCAGCCACACGCTGCGCTCACCTTCGTAAACGAAGGTGTGGTAGACCAATCCGTATTTCTGCTCGTGGATCATGAACTCCTTGCGCGATCCACCTTCCAGTCGCGGCTCGATATGCTCGCTCGCGCCCAGATCGGCGAACCCGTCTTCGACACCGCGGATCAGGTTGCGCATGAACGTGCTGGAAAACCGCAGCAGCCCCAGCGGTTCGGCATCACACCGTCGTTGGAACAGACCGAATTCGCAGTTTTCCCCCAGCGATTCGAACCGAAAAGCGAGTTCCGTCAGTGTCAGGCCGGTCCGCTCCACGGCCCAGGCTATCAGATCATCCGCAGCCCCCGGCTCGGCTACGGCCCCAAGCATCAGCCCGGCCGGCAGATGACGCCGCCTTCGATCGTCGGCGTTCCGCACGCGGTAAAGTTTCACCTCGGACAACGCCAGCGCCAGATCGCGCTCATCGCCGGAGTCGCCAAAATTCATGGGCCGGACCGCATCGGGATGGTGCAGCGTGACGACCACTTGTTCCGCGCCGCGAGCAACCGCGGTCGGGATCCGGTAGCCGAGCAGCGTCGGTCGCGTCAGTGTGCAGGAACCAACAACCGTATCATTAATGGACACAGCCAGGCGCTGGCCCGGCACCTCCGGCACATGAATGAATGGAATGACGTCCAGCGTCAGGATGTACTCGTCCGCCGGCTTCAGCAGCGGCAACATCAGGTGGCTTTCGACCCCGACACTCCAGGTGAAAGCCGGTTCGGCACGGGCCCAGCCGCCGCCTAGATGGGCAAGGCTGTTGCCGCTCGAGGCGAAGCTGATCGTCACGTCGCACTCAAATTCCATTGTCGGCCTTTAACGCAATTAAACCGGGACCCTATCGGGATTCTGCCAGGAAATCGCAACTACACGTAAACATGGTATGGAGACAAGCAAGCTGCGAGCGCAGAAGAAATCAGCTTTCCCGCAGCGCGTGCAACGCCTCCCATGTCTCGTGTCACTCCCTTCCGTGAAACCATTGAGACACATAATTCCACGGCGATACAATCTTCTCATCTGCGACTCGGAGCACGGGGATGAATCACGCCGGTTCGACTGCTTGACGGTTCGCCACCTGCCGTCCACATCAGCTCCGTCATGTCAACAACCCGCCTGACCATCGATCATCGTACCGGCATCGCCCTCCGGCATCCGGAGAAAGCCCATCGGCAGGAGAACCCGATCCAGCGCAAACCTGCCTGGATTCGCGTCAAGGCGCCGAACCATCCGGTTTATCACGAAACCCGCGCACTGATGCGCGACAACCGCCTGGTCACGGTCTGCGAAGAGGCAGCCTGCCCCAATATCGGCGAATGCTGGTCGCAGCGTCACGCCACCATGATGATCATGGGCGACACGTGCACCCGCGCCTGCAGCTTCTGCAACGTACGCACCGGCCAACCCGGCCCGCTGCAATCCGACGAACCCACGCGCGTTGCCGACGCCGTCGCCCGGCTCGGTCTGCGCCACGTGGTGATCACCTCAGTCGACCGTGATGACCTCGCGGACGGCGGGGCGGCTCACTTCGCAGCCGTAATCCAGGCAATCCGCCAGGCCGCACCCGACACCACGATCGAGGTGCTGACCCCCGATTTCCTGCGCAAGCAAGGCGGCGGCGAAACCGTCGCGACCGCGCATCCGGATGTCTTCAACCACAACCTCGAAACGGTGCCACGGCTCTATCCCTCGATCCGGCCCGGTGCCCGCTACTACCAGTCGCTTCGCCTGCTCGACCGCGTCAAGCAGATCGACCCTGCCGTCTTCACCAAGTCCGGCCTCATGGTCGGCCTGGGCGAGACGAAGTCGGAAATCATGCAGGTCATGGACGACCTGCGCATCGCCGATGTCGACTTCCTCACCATCGGCCAATACCTGCAGCCGACGGTCAGGCACGCCGCCGTCGACCGCTTCGTCCCGCCGGAGGAATTTTCCGAAATTGCCTCGATCGCCCGAGCCAAGGGCTTCCTGCTGGTGTCGGCCACGCCGCTGACCCGCAGTTCGTACCACGCCGACTCCGATTTCGCCGCGCTGCGCGCCGCACGCGCGGCCCACCTGGCACGCGCCTCCGCCTGATGCCCACGCATGCGGAGAAGCAAATCCTCCCATACACCCAGGAACAATTGTTCGACCTGGTGGCGGACGTCGACAAATATCCCCGGTTCCTGCCCTGGTGCGTCGCCTCCCGCGTCCGCCACCGCACCGACACGCATCTGACGTCCGACCTGACCATCGGCTTCGGTCCGTTCCGGGAAAGCTTCACCAGCAGCGTCACTCTCGACCACCCCCGGCGGGTGAACGTGAAATACGAGAGCGGCCCTTTCCGCTACCTCAATAACCAGTGGGACTTCGCGCCCCACGACGGCGGCACCGAGGTTTCCTTCTTTGTCGATTTCGAGTTTCGCAGCCGCATTCTGCAAGCCGCGATCGGGGTCGTGTTCAACGAGGCGACCAAGCGGATGGTCAACGCCTTCCGCAAGCGCGCCCGTGACGTCTATGGTCCCTCGCCCTTTCGACAGGAACGCATCGATGCCCCAGGCAGCCTCCCAAACGGCTCCGCGCCCGCCAATGGTCTACGCCCCCACCCGGCCGGATCAAACCCTGCCGCCCATCCGGGTGAACCTGTTCTCGGACACCCAGACCCGTCCCTCGGCGGGCATGAAGGACGCGATGATGCGGGCCGAAGTGGGTGACGAGCAGAACGGCGACGACCCTACCATCAATGCGCTGTGCGACCGGATGGCGGCACTGACCGGCAAGGCGGCCGCGCTGTTCCTCCCGACCGGCACGATGTGCAACCAGATCTCGATGCTCGTCCACTGCCGCCCCGGCGACGAGATCCTGGCCCATGAAAGCAGCCACATCATCGCCAACGAGGGCGGCGGACCGGGTGCCTTGGCGGGCGCGGTGGTTCTGGGACTGCGCGGCGCCCGCGGCATGTTCGATAGCGCCACATTGTTGAACGCGGTACGCGCCCGCCGCCGCAACGCCCCACCCCAGACCCTTGTGGAGGTCGAGCAGACCGCCAACGCCGGCGGGGGTTCGGTATGGCCCCTGGCACTGTTGAACGAGGTCCTGGCCACCGCCCATGAGCAGGGCATGCAGACGCACATGGACGGTGCGCGGCTGATGAACGCCGTGGTCGCCGCCGGCGTATCGGCGGCCGAAATGACCCGATACTGCGACTCCGTCTGGCTCGACTTCACCAAGGGCCTCGGTGCCCCACTTGGGGCGGTGCTGTGTGGATCGGAAGCCTTCATCGACCAGGCGTGGCGCTGGAAACAACGGCTCGGCGGCTCCATGCGCCAGGGCGGGATCTGCGCCGCCGCCTGCCTTTACGCGCTGGACCACAACATCGACCGCCTCGCCGAGGATCACGCCAACGCCAAGACCCTGGCGCGTGGTCTGTCCCAGCTACCGGGCCTGGCCGTCGAGGACCCCGAAACCAACCTGGTGTTCTTCGACACACGCGGCACCGGCCTGACTGCCGATGCACTGGCCGGCCGATTGCGCCAATCCGGCATCTCGGTCTCGACAGTCGGGCCGTATCGGGTCAGGGCATGCACTCATCTCGATGTCGATGCGGCGGGAATCGCCGAGGCAGTCAAGGCAATCGCCGACACGATGCGATAGACGCGCTGGTTCAGCGGGAAGCGCGACAACCGAACGCAACCGTTGCCCGCTCACGTCCCGCCTGCCCGCGCGCAACTCGGATCATCGCTTCAATACCTTGCCTCCCGACGGCTAAGTATGATAACCTACTGACAGGTAGCAGTGCCGCGCGACTGCGTATCACAAGATTTCCGGCGCGAATGCGCATCACGAGATTACCAGCGCGAATGCGCACCAGGAGAAGACCCTTGAACTTCGATGCCATCATCGTCGGTGCCGGCATATCCGGCATGTATCAACTCTACCGACTGCGCGAACTGGGGCTTTCCGTTCGCGTGCTGGAAGCCGGCACCGGCGTCGGCGGCACCTGGTACTGGAACCGCTATCCCGGCGCCCGCTTCGACTCCGAAAGCTATTCCTATCAGTTCTCGTTCTCGCAGGATCTGCTGAACGAATGGGACTGGAGCGAGCATTTCGCCGGCCAGCCGGAAACCTTGCGCTACCTCAACCACGTCGCCGACAAGTTCGATCTGCGCCGCGACATCCAGTTCCGCAGTCGCGTGACGTCGGCTCATTACCAGGAGGCCACCCGCAACTGGGAGGTGACGCTGGAGGACGGCAGCACCCTGAGCGCGCGCTTCCTGATCACCGCCGTGGGGCCGCTTTCAGCCCCCACGATGCCGAACATCCAAGGCGTCGACACCTTCAAGGGCGAATCCTGCCACACCGCCCGCTGGCCGCATGAACCGGTCAGCTTCGCGGGCAAACGCGTGGCCGTCATCGGCACCGGCGCCACCGGGGTGCAGACGATCCAGGAAGTCGCCAAGACCGCGAAGCAACTGACGGTGTTCCAGCGCACCCCCAACTGGTGCGCCCCGCTGCTCAACCGAAAGATCGCCCCGGATGAGATGACGCAGATCCGCGCCAACTATCCGGCGATGTTTGAATTGTGTAACGAGACCTTTTCCTGCTTCATCCATACGACCGACCCGCGCAACACCTTTGAAGTCTCCGACGAGGAACGCACCGCATTCTGGGAGAAGCGCTATGCCGAACCCGGCTTCGGCATCTGGCTGGGCAATTTCAAGGACATCCTCACCAACCGGGAGGCCAATGCCGCGCTGAGCGACTTCGTTGCCAACAAAATCCGCCAGCGGGTCAAGAGTCAGTCCGTGGCGGAGAAGCTGATCCCGAAGAACCACGGCTTCGGCACCCGCCGCGTGCCGATGGAGACGAAGTATTACGAAGTCTACAACCAGGACAACGTCAAGCTGGTCGACCTGACGCAAACCCCGATTGAGCGAATCACTCCGGCCGGCGTCAGGACCAGTGAAGCCGACTATGAATTTGACATGATCATCTACGCCACCGGCTTTGACGCCATCACCGGCAGTTTCGATCGCATCGACATCCGCGGCAGCGATGGCCAGCGCCTGAAGGACCGCTGGAAGCACGGGCCGGAGACCTATCTCGGCGTGATGGTCAACGGTTTCCCGAACATGATGATGATCATCGGTCCCCACATGGCGCTGGGCAACATTCCGCGCAGCATCGAACACAACGTCGACTGGGTCAGCGACTTCATGCGCCACATCCGCGACCACGACATCACCCGGGCAGAGCCCACCGCCCATGAGGTGAAGACCTGGACCGACCACGTCAAGTCGCTGGGCGAAGGCCTGCTGAGCTTCGAGGTCGATTCCTGGATGACCGGCGTTAACAGCAACGTCGATGGCAAACAGGTCCGCATCGTCAATCGCTACAGCGGCAGCGCCCCTGACTACCGCGCCAAATGCGACGCCGTCGCCGCCAACGGCTATAAAGATCTCGCACTGGCATAGTAGCCGACCGGCGCGGGTCCCCCGAAAGCACCCCGGCAGGCAAACTGTAGTAGTGAATCCAGATGAACGTAGACCAGTTCGGGAAACACCCGGATATCTGCGTTCATCTGTGGTTGATTATCCTTGCCACCTGACCACCCACGCGGACGCCACTCCGCGGACACAGACGCCGCAACCCCACTCTACAGCCCCCGCAGGAACCCGATCATCGCCTCGTTCACCTCAGCGGGGCGCTCCTGCTGGGTCCAGTGACCACATCCCGGCAACAGCACCGGTCCCTGCAACGCAGGCACGAACTTCGGCAGGTTCGCGACATGCTGCATCGCCCCCGGAAAGCGCAGCACAAGGTCGCGGTCCCCAGCCACGAACAGTGCCGGAACGTTGATCTTCGCCCCCGCGAACGGCGCCAGCAACTCCCAGTTCCGGTCGATGTTTCGATACCAGTTCAATCCGCCACGAAACCCGCTCCGGGTGAACTCGGCCGTGTAGAAATCCAGGTCCGCCTCGGTCAGCCACCCCGGCAGCGATGCCTGTTCCGCCGCGCGCGCCCCCGCCCGTACGCCGCCCGCCAGCGGCACCATGGCAAATCCACCTGTCTCCGCCGGTGCGTCGCCTGAGACCCGGATCAGGGTGCCGCGGATCGCCGTCCGCACATCCGCCTCCAGCTCCCGCTCCACCACGCCAGGCGTCTGGAAATACAACTGATAGAACATCGCGGTAGCCGTCCGCGGCATCACCGAAGTCGGCCGCATCGCACCGCGCGGCCGATACGGCACGCTCAGCACCATGGCCGCGCGAAACCGGTCCGGCCGCATCATCGCCGCGTGCCAGGCCACCGGTGCCCCCCAGTCATGCCCGCCAATGACCGCACTGTCTTCGCCGAGAGCATCCAGCACGCCCACCATGTCCCCGATCAGGTGCAGCAGCGTGTACTGGTCGATCGCCTCCGGCGCCTCGGTCTGCCCATAGCCGCGCATGTCAGGCGCGACGACGCGGTAGCCCGCCACGGCCAGCGCCTCGATCTGGTGTCGCCATGAATACCACGATTCCGGCCAGCCATGGCACAACAGGACAAGCGGGCCCGTCCCCTTCTCCACCACATGCATGCGAATGCCGTTCGCCTCGATGAACCGATGCTGCACGTCTACCACCACGATCTCCCCCAACCGGTCACTGCGCCTTTACGTGCTCCAGGAAATGCAGCACGTCCATGTCGAACTGCGCCGGATCCTGCAGAAACGAAAAATGGCTGACCTCAGGCTGCAGCAGCAGCCCCGCACCCGGTATGTTTGCCGCCATGAACGCGGTGTTTTCCCGCTTGATCGCCTCGTCACGGTCGCCGTCGACGATCCAGGTCGGGGTCTTGATCGAATGCAGGTCTGCCGCCGTCCATCTGGGCTGCGATGCCCACATCTTCTCGATCTGATTGAGAAACGACATGTAACCGTCCGGTGTCGGCGACAACCCGGCATATTCGGTCTTCGCACGCGCAATGAACGCGTTGAACACCGGGCTGCCCGCGATGTCGGCAACGCCGCTGGGGTCGGAGTTGGCGGCGAACGCGAACAACCGGCTCACCCGCTCCGGATGCTTCATGGCGATATCCAACCCGATGATCGCCCCGTCGCTCCAGCCCACCACAGCCGCCCGGCGGATCTTCAGATAATCCATCAGCCCCACGACATCCGACGCCATCAGATCGTACCCAAAAGGCGTGGCGTCGCGGGTGCTGCGACCATGCCCGCGACTGTCCATTACGATAACCTGGTAATGGCCCTCCAACGCCCGCACCAGGTTCCCCCAGTAGTTCGCGTTGGCAAGCCCGCCATGCAGCAGGATCACCGGCTCGCCATGACCGAATGTTGCATACCAGATACGGATCCCGCTCACCGGCGCGCGGCCGCTCTGCACCGCCTCCGGCAGCGTCGGTGTCGGTGGCAAATTCATCCATTGCGGCGCCGCCACCGCCGATCCGATACCGCCCGCAACGATCGCCACGCATGCCAACATCCAACGCCGCATCATCGCCCCCCGAACCTCGCAATCATGGCAACGGCGGCCGACCCTGCGGCCCCCGCACCCGCGGCAGCAGGATCATATCCCACGGACTGGGCATCTCCCCAACCGGCACATGCACCAGCGCCGGTGCGTTCAGCGCCAGCGCCGCCCGCAGCGCCGCCTCCAGCGTCTCAGGCGATGTCGCGCCGAACGCCGCCATGCCGAAGCTCTCGGCGAACCGCACGAAATCAGGGTTGGTCAGATCGCTCGCGATCAGCCGGTTGCCATAAGCCTGGGCCTGGATACGCCGGACATTGCCAAACGCCCCGTCATCGAACACCACGACAACCACCGGCAGCCGGTGCCGCATCGCCGTCGCCAGCTCCGCTGCCTGGAACATGAACCCACCGTCACCCGTCGCCAGCACCACCGGCCGACCCGCCGCCGCCGCGGCAGCCCCTAAAGCCGTGCCATATCCCCAGCCCAAGGTGTCCTGATACCCCGGCGACAGGAACAGCCGGGGCCCCGGCACCGGCAATGCCAGCCGGCTGGCAAAGCCAACCTGCGTCACCTCCTCCACGTAAATCCCATCCTCCGGCAACGCCGCCCGAATGGCCCGCAGGTATCCCATCACCGGCTCCTGCCGGCCCAGCCGCGCCGCAAACGCCGCGCGCACGCCGGGCAGCTGCGGATTGGGCTGCCACGCCCCGCCACGCGCCCGCAACGCCCCCAGCAACGCCCGCAACGTTAATGCCGCATCGCCCAGCAGCCCGCAGGCCGGGGCGCGAAACCGCCCGATCTCCTCAGGATCGGTGTCCAGCCGAACCACCTTCAGCCCGTCATCCAGTCCCCAGTTCGACTGCTGCCAATACAGTCGCGTCCCAATCGCCAGCACCGCATCGGCGGTCTTCCACAACCCATGCCCCTCGGTGAATGACACCGCCAGTGGATGCTCTGTCGGGATCACCCCCCTGCCCCGCCGGAATGACGACACCGGCGCGTGCAGCAACTCCGCCACCGCCTGCACCTCCGCCCCCGCCTCCAGCGCGCCGCCCCCCACCACGATCAGCGGCCGTTCGGCGCCGGCCAGCAGATCGGCGGCGGCTTCGATGGCCGCTGGGTCCGCGCACCGCGCCACGATCGGGATCGGCGCTGTCAGCGAGACCTCCGCCGCCTGCCCCCAGACATCGATCGCGCATTCCAGCGCCACCGGCCCGGTCCGCCCCGACATCGCCATCGCAACCGCCTGCGCCACCCGCTCGGAAGCCTCCTGCGGTGAGCGGATGCGCTCCGCCTGCTTCACGATGTGGCGCAGCAGCCCAATCTGGTCGTGGATTTCATGCAGATGGCCATGCCCCTGGTCGATCGCGAAAGACGGAATCTGGCCCGCCAGCGCGATCACCGGCGCGCCCATCGCAGATGCAAGCAACAGCGCCGCCGAGGCATTCAGCACCCCCGGTCCCGGCACCACGGCGAACGCCTGCGGCCTGCCGGTCACCAGCGCCGCGCCCAGCGCCATATAGGCCGCGGTCTGCTCATGCCGCGGGTGGATCACCCGGATCCGGTCACCCGCCTTGAAGGCGGCGTCGAACAACGGGTCGTTGTGCACCCCCGGCAGCGCGAACAGCGTGTCGATACCATGGCTGAGCAGGGTTTCGATGACGGCCTCGGCCGTGGTCATACGGGGCATCGTGTTTCCTGGTTGAGCGGATCGTGTGACCACGATCGGAACGGCAATGATGCCATTCGCGTCGGATGTGTCGAGGGCCTAGCCGCGATTCTGCGGAGCCCGGCAGCTCGCAGCGCCCTGCGCCAGCCAGGACGCCCGCTACTCATCAAATACAGGCCATCCCATCAAGTACAGGCCATCCCATCAAATACAGGACAGACTCCGGCCTGGTCTGATACCCTGAAGCAATGCCCCACGCCGACTTCGTCCACCTGCGCACCCACTCCGCCTATTCTCTCAGCGAGGGCGCCATCCGGCCCGACAAGATTGTCGCGCTTGCCAAGGATGCCGGAATGCCGGCGGCGGCCATCACCGATACCGGCAACCTGTTCGGCGCCCTGGAATTTTCACAGTACTGCGCCGGCAAGGGCATCCAGCCCATTGTCGGCTGCCAGCTCGCGCTTGCACGCGCCGATAATCCACGCTTGGCACCCGATCCCGTGGTGCTGCTGGCGCAGGACGCCACCGGCATGGCCAACCTGCAGCGCCTGTCCTCCATCGGCTTCCTCGAAACCGATCTTACGCTGAAGCCGCAGATACCGTTGGCCCGCATCGCCGAACATGCCGCCGGCCTGCTGCTGTTGACCGGTGGCACCACCGGCCCGATTGGCCGCCTGCTCGCCGAGGGCCAGAAACCCGAAGCCGAACGCCTGCTGGCCGAGATGTCGGAAGCCTTTCCCGGCCGCACCATCCAGGAACTGCACCGCCACAGCCTGCCCGTCGAGCCCGCCATCGAGCCCGCCCTGATCGGCCTCGCCGACGCGTCGGGCATTCCTCTCGTCGCCACCAACGACTGCTACTTCGGCAAGCCGGACATGCACGAGGCCCACGACGCCCTGCTGTGCATCGCCGAAGGCCGCACCCTGTCCGAACAGGACCGCCGCCGCGTCACCCCCGAACACTGGTTCAAACCGGCCGCGGACATGCGCACCCTGTTCGCCGACCTGCCGGAAGCCTGCGATAATACGCTGGCCATCGCCCGCCTCTGCGCCGTCATGGCAGAAACCCGCAAACCGCTGCTGCCCGTCTGCCCAAAGGTCCGCCCCGGCCAGACCGAGGAAGAAACCGTCCGCGCCATGGCCATGGAAGGCCTGCAAGCCCGCATGGACGCCGCCGGGGCCGACGCCGCCACCCGGGAAATCTATCGCACCCGCCTGCAATACGAACTCGGCGTCATCGCCAGCATGGGCTTCTCCGGCTACTTCCTGATCGTGGCCGACTTCATCCAGTGGTCGAAGTCCCAGGGCATCCCGGTCGGACCCGGCCGCGGCTCCGGCGCCGGGTCCGTGGCCGCCTGGGCATTGACCATCACCGACCTCGACCCGCTGCGCTTCAACCTGCTGTTCGAGCGGTTCCTGAACCCTGAACGCGTCTCGATGCCCGACTTCGACATCGACTTCTGCCAGGAAGGCCGCGATCGGGTCATTGATTACGTTCGAAACGAATACGGCGGCGACCGCGTCGCCCAGATCATTACCTTCGGCAAACTTCAAGCCCGCGCCGCGGTCCGTGACGTCGGCCGTGTGCTTGGCATGTCGTTCGGCCACGTCAACAAGGTTGCGGAACTGATCCCCAACAACCCCGCCAAGCCGGTCACCCTGCAGCAGGCCGTGGACGGCGAGCCACGCCTTCAGGCACTGCGCGACGACGACGAAGCCATCGGCCGCCTGCTGGAAATCGCGTTGCGTGTGGAAGGGCTGTATCGGCATGCGTCCACACACGCCGCCGGCGTCGTCATCGGCGACCGCCCCCTGGTGGAACTCGTCCCGCTCTACCGCGATCCGAAATCGGACTTCCTGGTCACCCAGTATTCGATGAAGCACGTCGAACAGGCCGGGCTCGTCAAGTTCGATTTTCTGGGATTGACCACCCTCACCATCCTCCGCCGCGCCGAGAATTTCCTGAAGGGCCTCAACATCGAGGTCGACCTCGACCGCCTTCCACTCGACGACCTCAAAACGTTTGAGATGCTGCAGAAAGGTGATGCCGGCGGGGTGTTCCAGATGGAAGGCCAGGGCATGCGCGACACCCTGCGCCAGATGCGCCCCGACCGGTTCGAGGATCTGATCGCCGCCGTTGCACTCTACCGCCCAGGCCCGATGGCCAACATCCCCGATTATTGCCGCCGCAAGCACGGCGAAGCCTGGACCGCCCCGCACCCGGTGATCCATGACATCCTGGCCGAGACCTACGGCATCATGGTCTACCAGGAACAGGTGATGCAGATCGCCCAGACCATGGCCGGCTACAGTCTCGGCGGCGCCGACCTGCTGCGCCGCGCCATGGGCAAGAAGATCGCCGCGGAGATGGAGGCGCAACGAAACATCTTCACGGATGGCGCGATCAAGAACGGCATCGATCCGAAAAAGGCCACCGAAGTCTTCGACCTGATGGCCAAGTTTGCAGACTACGGCTTCAACAAATCCCATGCCGCCGCCTACGCCCTGGTCGCCTACCAGACCGCCTGGCTGAAGGCCAACCACCCCGAAGTGTTCCTCGCCTCGTGCATGAGTCTCGCGATCAGCAACACCGACCGCCTCGCCGCCTTGAAACAGGAAGCCGAACGTTCCGGCATCCGCATCCTGCCGCCCGACATCAACCGTTCCGGGCCCGATTTCTCCGTCGAACGTCTGGAAGACGGCCGCCTGGCCATCCGCTACGCGCTGGCCGCAGTCAAGAAGGTCGGCTTCGCCGCCATGGAATCACTCGCCGCCACCCGCGGCGACGCACCATTCACCGACGCCACCGATTTCGCCGCCCGCGTCGACCCGCGTCAGATCAATCGCATGCAGATCGAAAACCTCGCCCGCGCCGGCGCCTTCGATCGCCTCGACCCCAACCGTGCCCGGCTGTTCGCCGGCGCCGAGACGATCCTGCGCCGCGCGCAGGCTGATCAGGAGGAAAAGGAGAGCGGCCAGATCGGCCTGTTCGGCGGCGTGTCCAGCAAACCCGAACCGCTGCGCCTGCCCGACATCCCCGACTGGCCAACACTGGAACGACTGGCGTTCGAGGCCGACGCGATTGGCTTCCACCTGACCGCTCATCCGCTCGATACCTATGCCCAGGCCCTCAAGCGCCTTGGCGTCACCCAGTCCGTTCACGTCGAATCCCGCGCCGCCGCCGGCGTCAGCCGGGTCAAGATCGCCGGCACCGTCGTGGCCACCAAGGAACGCATCACCCGCACCGGCAGCCGCATGGCCTGGGTCCGCATTTCCGACGCCGCCGGATCGGTTGAAGTCACCTGCTTCAGTGAGGTGCTCGGTCGCTCCCGGGAAATCCTCGGCTCCGGCTCCAACGTCCTGGTCACCGCTGAACTGAAAACCGAGGGCGAGGCCGTGCGCGTCACCGCCATGGACGTCACCTCGCTGGACAAGGCCGCGGCCGCCGCCGGCGCATCCATTCGTATCTGGCTTCGCGAATCTGCGGCTGTCCCCCATATCCGCGATGTCCTCGGCCGCGAATCCGGGGGCCGCGGGCGCGTCACCCTGGTGCCGCATATCGGCAGCGAACAGGACGTCGAGATCGCGCTGCCCGGCGGCTACAACGTCACACCCCGGTTGGCGCAAGCGCTGAAATCCCTGCCGGGTGTCGACCAGGTTGAAGAAATTTAGCGCGATAAGAATGCAGTCGTATTGGCTTCAACGCGATTGCCGGAGTCCATGATGCCAAACAGCGCCGCGGTCGCGCCAGGCCGTTGACCAGCATTCCCAGGCTCTCGATCCTCCGTTAAGGTAGGATTACAAAAATCTTAAGGGAGGCGTCGTGAAACGGTCATGTCTGGGTCTGGCGTCGCTCTGCCTGCTCGCCACCATGGGCACCGCTGCAGCGCAGAAGCAGGGGGGCACGCTGCGGGTCACCCATCGCGACAATCCGCCAAGCGCCTCGATCATCGAGGAAGCGACGATTTCGACGGACATGCCGTTCATGGGGGTGTTCAACAACCTCGTGGTGTTCGACCCCAACAGCGAGGTCAACCGGCTGGACCGGGTGGTGCCGGACCTCGCGACGTCATGGGCATTGAGCGACGACGACCACACGCTGACGTTTCAGTTGCGCGATGGCGTTAAGTGGCATGATGGCAAGCCGTTCACCAGCGCCGATGTCAAATGCACATGGGACATGCTGACCGGCAAGGTCAATGGCAAGTTGCGGAAGAATCCGAGGAAGACGTGGTGGTTCAACGTCAAGGATGTCGCCACCGACGGCGACAACAAGGTGGTGTTTCATCTGCATGACCCGCAGCCCTCGATCATGGCGATGTTCGCCGGCGGGTTCTCGGCGGTTTATCCGTGCCACGTGCCGGCGAATGAGATGCGGACCCATCCGATCGGCACCGGCCCGTTCAAGTTCGCCGAGTTCAGGCAGAACGAGTCGATCCGCGTGGTGCGCAACCCGGACTACTGGAAACCCGGCAAGCCGTATTTGGACGCGATCGAATATACCATCATCCCGAACCGCTCGACGATGATCCTGGCGATGGCGACGGGAAAGTTCGACTTGACCTTCACTGGCGAACTGACCCCGGAACTGATGAAGGATTTGCAGACGCAGGCGCCTTCGGTGCAATGCAAGCTGCAGCCGACGGGCACGCAGGGCAACCTGCTGGTCAACCGCGAGCGGCCCCCGTTCGACAATGAACAGGTCCGCCGCGCGATGGTGCTGTCGATCGACCGCAAGGCGTTCTCCGACATCATGAGCCGGGGGGTCTATGAGATCGGCGGCGCCAACCAGCCGCCGCCCGAGGGCTTCTGGGGCTGGTCCAAGGACTACATGGAAACTGTCCCAGGCTACGGCGCCGATGTGGAGAAAAGCCGCGAACAGGGCCGCCAGATCATGAAGTCGCTTGGCTATGGCCCGGACAAGATGCTGCAACTGAAGGTCACCACGCGGAACATCCCGGACTACCGCGATGCCGCGGTGATCCTGATCGATCATCTGAAGTCGATCTACATCCAGGCGGAACTGGAACCGATCGACACCTCCGTCTGGTACGCCAGGCTGACGCGAAAGGATTTTTCGGTCGCCATGAACATTCAGGGGACCGGCATCGACGATCCCGACGTGCAGTTCTTCGAGAACTATTTGTGCGGGTCGGAACGCAACTATACCTCCTATTGCAATGCCGATCTGGAAAAGAAATTCCATCAACAGTCACAGATGAAAGACATCGACGCCCGCCGCAAGCTGGTGTGGGACATCGACAAGACGCTGCAAGAGGACGGCGCTCGGCCAGTCGTGTTTCATGGCAAGGGCGCCACCTGCTGGTGGCCCCGGGTGCATGGCATCAAGATCGCCAACAACACGATCTATAATCATTGGCGGTTCGAGGACGTCTGGCTGGACCAGTAGCCGCCCATGTTCGAATACATCCTGCGGCGCATCGGGCTGATGGTGCTGACCCTGTTCGGGGTGTCGATCGCCATCTTCCTGCTGCTGCGCATCGTGCCGGGCAACATCGCCGACATCCTGTTTGACTCCGCCGGACTGATTGATCCGGCGGAGAAACAGCAGATCGTCAAGGACCTCGGCCTCGACCAGCCGCTGGTGGTCCAGTATTCGCGCTGGATCGCGGGGCTGGCACACGGCGACCTGGGGTATTCCTACGTCTCGGAAAAGCCGGTGCTGGATGAGGTGCTGCCGCGCATTCCGATCACTGCGCGCCTGGCCGGCCTGGCGCTGCTGTTCGCGGTGTGCACCGGGGTGCCGTTCGGGGTGATCAGCGCGGTGCGGCAGAACACCTGGCTGGATTACCTGCTGCGCAACATGAGCCTCGCTGCGCTGTCGATGCCGTCGTTCTGGCTGGGGCTGCTGGTGCTGATGGCGTTCGTGAACTGGTTCGGGATTTTGCCGATCTATGACAAGGCGCCAGCCACCTGGGGGGCGGCGCTGCTGATGTATGGCGTGCCGGCGGCGACCGTGGGGTTCCGCAGTTCGGCGCTGATCATGCGGCTGACGCGGTCATCGATGCTGGAGGTGCTGCGCCAGGATTACGTGCGCACCGCCCGGTCAAAGGGATTGTCGGAGCCGGCGGTGACATTCATCCACGCGCTGCGCAATGCGGTGCTGCCGGTGATCACCACGATCGGGATCGAGACCGCCTTCCTGTTCGGCGGGCTGATCGTGACCGAGACGGTGTTTAACATTCCCGGCATCGCACGCTTCCTGGTCGAAGCGATCCGCTGGCGCGATTACCCGATGGTGCAGAACCTGGTGATGTTCATCGCCGTGATCGTCGTGCTGGTGAACCTGATCGTCGACCTGGCCTATATGTTCGTCGATCCGCGCATCAGGCTCCGCTCATGAGCGATGTAGCATACTACGCGCGGCGATATCCGCTGGGCGTGATCGGCGCGGTGATCATGATCGGCTTCGTGCTGACGGCGATCTTTGCCGGTGTCATTGCGCCATTCGATCCGTTGAGCACCAACGCCCGGGCGTCGCTGGCCCCACCCAGCCATACCTACTGGATCGGGGCGGACATGATGGGCCGGGACATGTTCAGCCGAATGATCCATGGCTCGCGCATCTCGCTGGCGGTCGCACTGGGGGCGACCTGCATCGGCAGCGGGCTGGGGGCGATGCTGGGGCTGGCATCGGGATATCTGGGCGGCTGGTTCGACCTCATCGTGCAACGCTTCGCCGAGATCATGCAGTCGCTGCCGCTCTTGGTGATGGCGCTGGTCATTACCGCATCACTGGGGCCTTCGCTGGTCAACACCATCATCGCCATCGCCATCCCGCTGATCCCGAACGTGGCGCGGGTCATCCGGGCGAATGTGCTGTCGCTGCGGGAGCTGAGTTATGTGGAGGCCGCGCGCGCCGTCGGCATGCGGCAGTCACGCATCGCGCTGGTGCATGTGTTTCCGAACACGCTGGCGCCCCTAATCGTGCTGGCGACCGCCCAGCTGGGGTCCACCATCCTGACCGAAGCGTCGCTGTCGTTCCTGGGACTTGGGGTGCCGGAGCCGTATCCGTCCTGGGGGCGTATGCTGTCGGAATCAGCGGCTGAATACCTCCGTTCGGCGCCGTGGCTGGTCATCTTTCCGGGCCTGGCGATCAGCCTGGTGGTATTCGGGGCCAACCTGTTCGGCGACGCGTTGCGGGACATTCTTGATCCGAGGCAGGGGGACTGATGGCGCCGATTCTGGAAGTCTCCGGCTTGACCACCGTGTTCCACACCCGCACGGGAATTGTGCGGGCGGTGCAGGATGTGTCGTTCAGTGTCGAACCTGGGGAAACACTGGCGATCGTGGGCGAGTCGGGTTGTGGCAAGACGATGACCGCGCTGTCCCTGATGCGGCTTGTGCCGACGCCGCCGGGGGAGATCACCGCCGGCACGGTGAAACTGGCGGGAACCGACCTCCTGGCGCTGGACGAGGCCAGCATGCGACGGATGCGTGGCAGCAAGATCGCGATGATCTTTCAGGAGCCGATGACCGCGCTGAACCCGCTGCTGACCGTGGGACGGCAGATCGCCGAGATGGTGTCGTTGCACGAGAACGTCTCCCGCCGCGCGGCAAACGCCAGGGCGGTGGAGATGCTCCATCAGGTAAAGATTCCGGCGCCGGCACGGCGTGCCCGTGAATATCCACACCAGATGTCGGGCGGCATGCGGCAGCGGGCGATGATCGCGATGGCGCTGGCCTGCCGGCCGAAGGTGCTGATCGCAGACGAGCCCACCACTGCGCTGGATGTGACGATCCAGGCGCAGGTGCTGGACCTGATCGACGATCTGCGGCGCGAGCTTGGTACCGCAGTGGTGCTGATCACGCATGATCTCGGTGTGGTGGCTGAAGTCGCCGACCGGATGATCGTGATGTATGCCGGGCGGAAAGTGGAAGAGGGCCTGACCAGAAGCCTGTTCGCCGATCCGTGTCATCCGTATCTGCAGGGGCTGTTGGCCTCGATCCCCCGCTTCGGGGGGACGGAAAATGCACGGCTGCGGGAGATACCTGGCATCGTCCCGCCGCTGAGCGCGCTTCCGCCGGGCTGTGCCTTTGCACCACGTTGCCCCGCGGCGATCGAGACGTGCCGCAACGCAGTGCCGGCGTTGGAGACGAAGCGGCCCGACCATACAGCCGCATGCTGGGTGAACTGACGATGTTGCTGGACGTCACTGACCTGCGAAAATCGTTTCCGGCTCGCACCGGGTTGTTCGGCAACGTCATCGATCGCGTCCATGCCGTGGACGGCATCAGTTTCAGCATCGCAGCCGGACGCACACTCGGACTCGTGGGGGAAAGCGGCTGCGGGAAATCCACGGTCGGACGCGCGATCCTGCGGCTGATCGAACCATCCGGTGGAGCAATCCGGTTTGAGGGCAATGACATCACGGCACTGCCGCCGGGTGAGCTTCGGGCACTGCGGCGGCGGATGCAGATCGTGTTCCAGGACCCCTATTCCTCGCTGAACCCACGCAAGCGGGCCGGTGAGATCGTGGCGGAGCCGCTGATGGTGCACGGTGTCGCCCGCGCGGCGGAGCGGCGGGCAATGACCGAGGCGCTGTTCGCCAAGGTCGGGCTGCAGCCGCGGCAGATGGCGTTGTACCCGCACCAGTTCTCCGGCGGGCAGCGCCAGCGGATCTCGATCGCGCGGGCGCTCTCGCTTGGCCCGCGGTTCATCGTGGCGGACGAACCGGTATCGGCGCTCGATGTGTCCGTCCAGGCGCAGGTGATCAACCTGCTGATGGACCTGCAGGCGCAGGACGGGCTGTCATACCTGTTCATCTCCCACAATCTCGCGGTGGTGGAGCATGTCAGCCACGACGTCGCGGTGATGTATCTGGGACGCATCGTCGAGCATACCGACAAGGTGACGATCTTCGCGCAGCCGCTGCACCCATACACCCAGGCGCTGATGGCAGCGGTGCCGGTGGCCGATCCGTCGGTTCGGCGGGACAAGAAGCACGTGATGGGGGATGTGCCCAGCCCGATCGACCGGCCGGCGGGATGTCATTTTCATCCGCGCTGTCCAATGGCCCAGCCGCGCTGCCGGGTGGAGGAGCCACTGCTGCGCGAGATCCAGCCGGGTCATCGCGTAGCGTGCCACCTGGTGTAGAACGCAGATCCCGCGCCGGGAGCCTGGACAGAGTGGCCAACACAATCGCCCATCGCCGGAGTACAGGACGCGTCGGTGTCGTGGCGCTGCCTTCGGCGCCGGCTGACCATGAACGCCCGGCGCACTCTTCCTGACCCAGCAGTTGCGCCGGGCTGCACCGATCACGCGCTATCGAAACGCTGACTTGCGCCCGGCGGGAAAATCGCTCAGCGTATGCTCAGGCTTCAGTGTCTAAAAGAACGGCCGAAACGGGCCTATGACCCTGTCTATCCGGCGAGCAGGGTGCGCCTGTATGCACCCGCTTGACTGGAATACGTGGTTGCCGCGACGAATGCCGTCGACCGGCTGAAGCCCCGACTGGGAGAGGGCTGGGCCATGCATGTCTTGATCATATCCGACCCGATGAAACGACACCAGGCAGCGTTGCCGCCGGCTGGTGCCAGCATTACGGGCAAGAACCGGCCGCAGGCGGAAAAAAAAGGATGACAGAACCGATCACCTGACTTCATGCTGACAATCAGGCAGGTATCTACCAATAACCATGCCAACGAGCCGGCAACCAACGCCCGGCCACAACAGGGAAGGACTAACGACCATGGTCACCGTGAGTCGTCGAAAAGCTATATCCGGCGCTGTCGGGGTGGCCGCGCTCGGTTCGCTGGCCCGGCCGTACATCGCCAATGCACAGGCAAAGACGGCTGTCTGCTGGCTTAACCAGGGCTTTATACCGCAAGAAGACGCGGCCATGCGCAAAGTAGCGGAAGACTACATGAAGGCCAGCGGCAACAAGCTCGACTACAGCATCATGCCGTTCATGGCGATGAACCAGAAGACAATCTCCGCGCTGACCAGCGGTGATGTGCCTGACCTGATTTTCGCGGACGCACCTTCGTCGATCCTGCCGCAGAACTGCTACGACGATAAGATGGTGGACGTCAGCGACGTGGTGAAGCCATACGAGTCGCAGTTGTCGGAAACCGCCAGGCTGTGTTCGACCTTCTACAACAAGGCGACGAAGAAACGCAGCTACTACCTGTGCCCGATCAAGCAGGGCGCTACCCCGTTCCACGTCTGGGGGGACCTGGTCGAAAAAGCCGGAATGAAGATCTCGGACGTTCCCAAGAAGTGGGATGACACCTGGAACTTCTTCAAGGAAACCCAGAAGCCGCTGCGCGCCAAGGGGATGCGGAAAATATATGCCCTCGGCCTGCAGGTCACCACCGTCGGACCGAACGACGGCAACAACGTTTTCACCCACTTCCTGATCGCCAACGGCGGCGGCGGCATCGTCACGCCGGACGGCAAGCTGCACGCCAACGACCCGCAGGTGCGCGAGGCGGCGATCAAGTCGGTCGAGTTCATGACAAACGCCTACAAGGAGGGCGTGGTGCCACCGGAGGCACTCAGCTGGAACGACGCCGATGACAACAACGGTTTTCATGAAAAGCTGTTCGTGATGGACTTCGACGGGACACTGTCCACTGAACTGGCGATGATTAAGGACAAGCAGGCATTCTACCACGATCTGGTAACGTTGGCGCCGGTGCAGAAGAACGACGGCTCGCCGATGCAAACCCAGGTCAATGCCGGCGGCGGCTTCATTCCGAAAGGTGCCAAGAACGTCGAAGTCGCCAAGGATTTCATGAAGTATTTCATGCAGCCTGCGGTCATGAACGAAAACCTCAAGGCAGGGCTGGGCCGATGGGTGCCGGCCATCCCGCAGGCGGTCAAGGATGATGCGGCGTTCTGGCTCAAGTCCGACATGCCGTGCCTGCTGCCGTACGTGACCGAGGCCGTACTCAACCCGACAGTCCCGCTCTATGAGGGATTCACACCGGCTTGGGGACAAGCGAATGCAGAGCAGCTCTGGGGCCAGGCCCATGCCGACGTGATCAAGAACGGCATGAAAGTGTCCGACGCGGTCGACAAGGCGCTCAAGCGCGCTGAACAGATCTTCGCGAAAATGGCGATAGACTGAAGCTGGTGAGGCAAACATGAGCTCAACGCAGGCGGCAGCGATCGGCCGGGGCTTCAGCGGGATACGTTCGGCGCAACGAACATGGTTCGGCGGGCTGCATGGCGGGGATTATGCCTGGGCCATCGCATTCGCGTTGCCCTACACTGCAATCTTCTTGTTGTTCGTCGTCTATCCAATCGGTTACGGGGTCTGGATGGGCAGCGATATCGCGCTGTACAAGGAACTGTACGCCGATCCGCGATATCTGACCGCCGTGGTCAATACATTGTTGTACGTCGGCATTGGCGTGAACATAAAGATGTTCCTGGCGTTTCTACTGTCCGGATTCTTCATACGCAAGCGCTGGTGGATCAAGGCTATCCTGGTGGTGTTCATCCTGCCATGGGCAACGCCGGCGCTGCCTGCCTACATGTCGATCCACTGGTTCCTGAACGGCCAGTGGGGAATGTTGAACAACGCGCTGTACGAATTTTTCGGCTTCGACGGCCCGATCTACTTAAACGAGCACTGGACGGGCCTGGGCGCCAATATCAGCGCCTACATCTGGAAGACGCTGCCATTCTGGACCGTCATCCTGCTGGCCGGACGGATGGCGGTGCCGCAGGAACTTTACGAAGCCGCTTCAGTCGACGGCGCGGGCGGACTGCGCCGGTTCGCGCATATCACCCTGCCGATGATGGCTAACCTATACTTAGTCTGC
This sequence comes from Rhodopila sp., assembly GCA_965200665.1. Classification (GTDB taxonomy): domain Bacteria; phylum Pseudomonadota; class Alphaproteobacteria; order Acetobacterales; family Acetobacteraceae; genus Rhodopila. Next base: position 137,986 of record OZ241370.1, read on the forward strand.
ACCCTGCTCGACATGGTCTTCGCGTTGGGCGATTTCAACGCAACGTATTTCGTGTCCGGTGGTGGTCCTGCAATGTCCACCGAGGTGCTCGCCACGCTTGGCATCCGCTATGCGTTTACCGTGGCGCTACCGAAACTGGGGGTGGCCGCGGTCATGTCGGCGCTGCCGTTGCTGATCCCATTGGTGATCCTGCTGATGCGGAAACTACGGATGTCGGAGGGACAGCTATGAGCGCGACGACGGCCGGGCCGCGGCGACTGCGTTCGAGACCACACTACCGGCTGCAACGCTATGCCGTCGAAGCGGCCGGCATGGTGCTGGGTTTTGTCCTCGTCGTCTGGTCGATCACGCCGATCTACAACATGTGGCTGATCGCGCTCAGCGCGCATGGCGATATCTTCAGCGGCACCCTGTGGCCATCGAACCCAACGCTGGAAGCGTTTCGCGTCGTCATCTACGAAGACTTCTGGTACCTCGCGCGGTTCTGGCATCAGTTCGGCAACAGCTTCTATGTCGGCCTGATGGTCATGTTCCTGACGTTGTTCATAGGCTCGCTTGCCAGCTTCACGGTCGGGCGGATGCGCCTGCGCAAAGGCTGGATGCTGACCAACGCGGCACTGATGACCTACGTGATTCCGGCGTCGTTCCTGGCCATTCCGATCTACCGCATCATGGGAGTCTACGGGCTGACAAACAGCCTGTGGTCCGTAATCCTGGCGCTGTCGACGTTCTCCACCCCCTATGCGATCTTCATTTTCTCGCAGTACGGCAAGTCGATCCCCATGGAGCTCGATGAATCCGCCCGGATCGACGGGGCAAACCCCTGGCAAATCTACTTTCGCATCTACCTCCCGTTGATGGCACCGGCGCTGGTGGCGGTGGGCACCTACGCTCTGTTGCTGGCATGGAACGAATACCTCTACAACTTCCTGCTGCTGTCGACGCCGGAGAGCATGACCGTCGCCGTAGCCCTGGCGCAGTTTCTCAACAGCGACGAATCGCCGTGGAACTTCATGATGGCAACGGCGATCATCTATGCGATGCCACCCATCATCCTGTACTATGGCTTCCGTCGATACATGGCCGCAGGGCTGACGATGGGCGGCGTCAAGGGGTAGGCAGGGAGGCACGTGGCTGGGATCGACGTAGCCGGGCATCGATCGGAACTGGCGCGGTTCGCTATTGCGGGCGCCGGGCCGGGATCCGCGGCGGGCGCCGGCGACCCGGCCAGGCTGACGGATCGTCGCAGGGGCATCAGGCGCTGGTCTGTCATCGCTTTCGGCGCCTCACTGCTGGCGCATGGTGCGGTCATCGCGCTGCTGCTGCAGCCGATACGGTCCCAACCGCTGTCGGCATCGGGCGAGCAGAGTTTCCAGCTTGTGTTCGCGCCGCCGACGAAGCTTGCACCCAATGCTGTTGACCCGCCGGTGCAGCAGCCGCTGACGCCGCCAGTCGCCGTCCAGGAAGTCTCACCGCCGGTGGATGCTCCGGCGGCAACCGCCGAACCCCCGCCTGCGCCGATGTTGGAACCGCAGCAGGCTCCAACGCCGTCGCCGACGCCGGCATCGGAAAGCCCGGTGGCCGAACCACCGGCCCCGGCCGTGGCCCCTGCTCCCCCCATTGTAGCGCCGAAGGCGTCAACGGTGGCCAGACATGCCGGCATGCGGGCCGCGCCGCCGCACCATGCGGTTGAGGCGCCGCGAGCGTCGGCACCACAACCCAATGCAACGGCCCCGCCACCCGCTGCTGCGCCGTTTGTGCCACCGTCGCCGATCGCGGGTATCGAGACCAATCGCGCGCCGGTTTATCCACCATCGGCGTTGCGCCGCGGCGAGCAGGGTAACGTGATGCTGCGTGTCAGCGTCTCGGCCGACGGTGCGCCGCTGGCGGTCGACATGGCTGTCACCAGCGGTTACCCCAGCCTCGACCGAGCAGCTGAGGCTGCGGTGCGACAATGGCGCTTTAACCCTGCAAGGCGCGATGGAATTGCGGTTGCGGCGATTGCTGATGTGCCGGTCCGGTTCCGACTGAGTAATTGAAGACGCGGCGGCGCGTCGTCTGATGAGCTGCCGAAACGAGCGATGCCTGCCCTGCTTCTTTAACTTTTATTCGGCAGCGAAATGCACTGAAGGCCTTGAAGTTTGCAATAGGCAGACAGCATCATTGGGGCGCCTATTGGTACAGTTGGTATCCTTTAGCCGAACGGGAAACATGGTCATGACCTTGATCACACAGAAAGCCGAACAGTTCTTCGAAGCTTGCGAAACCGGAAAAGGTTGGGACGGCTGCAGCGCTTTTTGCACGACGGACGCGACATTCACCGCCCAGGCCGAACCATTGGCTGGGATCAAGAGCCTGCGTGAATATACCGAGTGGATGAAGGGCCTGCTGGCATTCATGCCGAACGGCCGCTACGAGGTGAAGTCGTTCGCGACGGACGAGCAACGCGGCAACGTGTGCGCCTATGGCGTCTTCTCGGCCACACACACTGGCCACGGCGGGCCGCTGCCGCCTACGGGCAAAACCACCGTAACGGACTATGTTTATGTCATGCAGTTTGACGGCGGAAAGATTTGTCACATGACCAAGATCTGGAACGCGCCATGGGCAATGAAGGAGCTCGGGTGGACCTGATTGTCGCGGACCAAGCTAAAGAAGTTTGACACCGCAGCTATAGCCGCCAACCTCGCGATATCTTTCTTACGCAAGGTTTCGCTCCCAGCCTTCAGTGCGCTTCACCCAACAGGCATCAGCATCCGTCATGTACGTGCACAGCGGAACCGCTCGCGCCCAACAACCGGCGCTTCAACGAAAGGGCCTGTTCGGGATAATTTGTAAGATGGAGTAGCCGCGCCATCAGTATGGGGCCGAGGCGCAGGACGAGATTACATGCCCTTGCAGCTGAAGGGCACAGACTGGCCGGAACGTGATGCGCCCCGGAGATTTCTCTCCGGGGCTACTTCAACGGTTATACCCGTCCGCGAGGCGTGGTTCCGGTGCCAGGCGGCACGGAGGTCGAGCCCGCCCCAAGGGTCGGATCGACGCCTGACGTCTCATCCAGCCCGGTCCAGTCGGAGCCGTACGAAGCGCGGCGATCCTGCCAATCCGCCGTCGTGTGCCGGGCGAAAACGGCTTCCACCCGGGCTGCATCAGCTTCGTCCGTCCGGACTGTCACCAATGACCCGCCGCGCTTGACACCTTCGGAATAGACGTGAGCCTCATCGCGGCTGACGCCCGCTCCGGTTAGCGACCCAACAAGTCCGCCCGAGGCCGCCCCGACACCGGCGCCCGCAAGTGTCGCGATCAGCCAGCCGGCAGCAACGACCGGCCCCACGCCCGGAATGGCGAGTGCCCCGATCCCGGCCAACAGGCCGGCGCCTCCGCCGAGCAGACCGCCGGCGACTGCACCTGTTCCAGCTCCGGATCCGGCCGCTTTTTCAGTTTCGGTTGTTCCGGCGTACCGGCCATGGGCATCGGAATTTGCCACCAGGCTGATATCGCCATGCGGAACACCCGCCTGCTCCAGGTCAGTGACAACTGACCTGGCTTCTTCGTAGTTGTCATACATCCGGGTAATCGTGCGCTGTGCCATGGAGAATCTCCCTAGTTCGTTGCGCCAACATTGCCTTTGTAGTCCAGCCAGACTGACGTCGGGCTGCCGCTTTTCTGCGCCTTGCCGCGCCAGACGCCGTTTTCGTCCTTGGCAAGGTCACTGACGTTGCTGAAGCCGTGCTTCTCAATCCGGCTTTGCGCCTCACCCATCGTGAAGCTGTTGGCCCCCTTGGCCGGAACCGCGGCATTGGCGCTGGTGGTGGCAACCGCCTGGTTGTTGTTTCCAGATGCAGCGGCCTTATCGCCGTTGTTCCTGGCCGCCGGTGTCATGGGCGCCGGTGTCATGGGCGCCGTCGCCGGTGCGGTTTCTCTCGTTGAATTCGGGCCGGTCGTGGTCTGAGCGATACCGGCGCTGGCCAAAACAACGGTGGCAACAGTCGCGAGTGCAAGCGACTTCATGGTGTGTGTCTCCTTGGATTACCTACCGATGCCGACGTGGCTACGCCCGCTTCCCAATAAAAGTGCAAGACGCAAGAGACGGGTTCAAAACGACGCAAAACATCGTGTATTGGAATGTTCAGCCAGGCTTCCTAGGGCCGTATCCATAGTTCAGGCGCATACCCACGTATGCCGCGCGCAAAAAGCGGTTCGCGATAATGTGCTGTATAACATTGAAACGTTCGCTGCATCTGAAGCGTTACCAGTGCCGCCCGATCACTCGGCCTGCATTCAGCTCCCTACGACCGGCTCATTGCGGCCACGGTGCAGCGGAGGCAATGAAGCCGGCGTGTTCGGCGCTGCATGCTGACGAGCGTGTACACGCGGACAAACATGTTGCGTTTGCAACTATGCCTTCAGCGTGATCTCCGATTATCGTGATATAAGTCTGCCGCCTGACAAATATTTGCAGCATCAACTTGTGCGCAGACAGAAACCCTTATGGTTTCCGATCAACGTCAGCGCGAGCCGTCTGCATTGCAACGCTCCGACATAGCGTGAATGACCCTGAAATTGGCATTTACAACGATACCGGTTCGCGCGCTGCTCATTAGGTTCACCCTCGTCCGTCATGCAGAACGTAGCCATGGCCCCAATCCAAAACGCCAGGACTCATGAGCACTATGTAACGATCAACATCTTCATCAAGCCCGGTCATGGCGGACTCTACCAGCCCGATCGGACAACAATCATGGCCGCGGCAGGCGTGGTCGTTGAGACGCCCGATAATCCGCGCGGCAGCTTCCAGCCGAACATAGCCCTAAAGCAGGCCGCAGCTGATCTACTTTACCGGACACGCCTGTGGACCTATCCCAACCTGTCGTTTCTGCTTGTTCGAAACGACGTCAAGTGGGAGGAGCCGCAGTCTCGGACTGAAGTAACGAAATCCGGCAGACCGGGAAAGTCACCTTCCCTGCATCGAACGCCACCCTGTCATCCGAGCAGATCCTGACTTCAACGAAGAAGGCTTGATTCGCCGCGAAGACTACGCTGTCGAGGTCGCCGGAACCGATCCCGGTGCCATTACATCGACGGCCATCAGGCGTTTGACGGCATCGTCTTCCCAACGCGCCGCCGGACCTACCCAAGAATGCCGGACGGCACGCCAAAGCGTGACGTGGTGATCATGTCGGCCGACCTCTCCGACTACCAACTCGGCTGACCGGACCAGTCAACAACACCTAAGCAAAACGGCATTGCACGTTCCCACGCTCGGAACCGGCAGCTCGGGCGCTACCCCGGCACGCCCTTGCTGGTCGAGTACTCGAAGTGCAGCGCCTGGTCGGGATGCACGATCGGAAAGATCGCGTGGGCGGCGACAGCGGCCTCACTGAAGCCCTGCAGGATCAGTTTCAGCTTGCCGGGATAAACCGCAACGTCACCGATCGCGAATACACCGGCATGGCTCGTCTGGCAGGTCGCCGGTTCAATGGTCACGTGATGTTTCTCGCCCTGCAGGCCCCATGCGGCAATTGGCCCAAGGTCCATCGACAGGCCAAAAAACGGTAACAGAACGTCAGCCGGCAACGACTTCACCGCGCCGTCGAGGGTAGCGACCTCGACGGTCGATAGCATGCCATCGCTACCGGTGAGGGCGTGCAGCTGATAGGGGATCACCATCTCGATCTCACCGTTTTGTGCGGCCGCATCCAGCTGAGCGGCACTTTCCGGCGCGGCTCGGAATTTCGCGCGACGATGGACGACCGACACCTTGGCAATGTCCTTCAACGCCAATGCCCAGTCGACCGCGGAATCACCCCCGCCGGCGATCACCACACGCTTGCCGCGCAAATCCTCGCGGCGGCGGACATAATACTGCACGGCGCCGGTGGCCTCGTATTCGGGCAGGCGGTCAAGCGGCGGGCGGTTTGGACCAAATGCCCCAGCCCCAGCGGCGACGATGACGGCCTTGGCATGGACCGTATCGCCCTGGTCGGTCGTCAGGGTGAAATCGCCGCGCGTTCCGGCAAGACCATTGACCTGGCGACCAAGCAGGCGGGGGGCGGCGAACGGAGCGATCTGCTCCTCAAGACGGGTGATCAGCGCGCCGGCCTCGATCGCCGGGTGGGCCGGAATGTCGTAGATCGGCTTTTCCGGATAGAGCGCGGTGCATTGGCCGCCGACTTCGGCCAGCGCGTCGATCAGCACGCTGGTCAGCTTCAGCATGCCCAGTTCGAAGACGGCGAACAGGCCAACCGGGCCGGCACCCACGATCGCCACGTCGGTTTCGATGTGTTGAGTCATCCCCGCCCTATACGGCGCTTTTTCAGCAGCGCAAGCAGCATAACACCCGCGTGACGTAGCTCGCATCGTCGCGTCGCGGTCCCTAACTAAACTTTAAGCTTCTTATCTGGACAGGAATAGCGCCTTGGTGTGGCCCGCCCTTGGTTAAATGTGTCGTTGCGATTCCGATTCGGGATGAAGCCGATCGAATCGGTGCTTGCCTCACCGCTTTGGATGCACAGACCCGGTCGCCGGATGCGGTGGTCCTGCTGCTGAACAACTGTACGGACCACACTGAAGCAATCGCCCGGCAGATGGCGCCGCGGCTGCGGTTCACGCTTGACATCGCGCTGCGCGACCTGGCGCCGGCGCAGGCAAATGCCGGTCATGCCAGGCGGCTGGCGATGCAGCGTGCTGCCGCACTGGCCGGGGCGGATGGCGTGCTGCTGACGACCGATGCGGATGGCGTGGTCGCCCCGGACTGGATAGAGCGTAACCTCAGCGCGCTCGATCGCGGTGCGGACATCGTCTGCGGCCGGGCCGTCATCGACAAGCTGGAGGCGAGGCTGATTCCGGCACATCTGCATGAGGATGACGCCCTGGAATGCCGATTGATCGCCTTGCAGGACATGCTGGCAAGCGGGCTTGATCCGGAGCCGCATGACCCGCAGCCGCGCCATACGGAAGCGTCGGGCGCAACGTTGGCGGTGCGGGTGGATGCCCATCTCAGGGTCGGCGGCATACCGGACATCGCGGCCGGAGAAGATCGGGCGTTCGTGCGGGCGCTGTGGATGATGGATGCACGAGTACGGCACGACCCGGCGATCGAGGTTGTGGTATCGGGGCGCATTGTCGGGCGGGCGGAAGGCGGTATGGCGGATGCGATCAGGCGCAGGATGATCAGACAGGACGTGTTTACCGATGAGCAGGTTGAGCCGACCGCCGAGGCGTTCCGGCGCTACGCCCTGCGTGGGCGGGTTCGGCAGGCGTGGCTGGGTGAACGGGATCCGGGGCTGGCTGCTGCGTTGGCGGTGTGCAGCGACTGGCTGCGCGGCTGCCTTAAGCTGAGGTATTTTGGATCGGTGTGGGCGGCGCTGGAGGCTGAAAGCCCGACACTGCGGCGTCGGCGGGTCCGGTTTGTCGACCTTCCCGCTGAAATCGCCGCGGCCGAGGCGTTGTTGGGCGCAACCACCGTGCCTGATGTGCTGGCAGCGGATTGATGATCCAAGCGATAGCGGATCTGGTTCCCTGGATCCAGGCGCGGGCCGAAGCGGCGGATCGGGACGCATCCTTTCCGGCGGAAGAAATCGCCGCACTTGCAGGGGTCGGCGGGTTGTCACCGCCATTGCCGATCGCCGGCTTGGGAACGGCCGACGATCTTGCCGCACTGCTGATCCTGGTGGGACAGGCCAACCTCTCGGTCGGGCGGATCATGGAGGCGCACATCAACGCCCTGCACCTGATCGCGCGATACGGGACTTGGCGCGTGGATGGTCGGCTGTATGGGCTTTGGGTGACGGATCCCCCCGGCGACGGCCTGCGGATGCGGCAGTCGGGCGGACGGATCTTGCTGAGCGGTGGCAAACAGTTCTGCTCCGGCGCCGGCCATGTCGGCGGCGCCGTGGTCACCGCGGCGGACGAGGACGGTAACACGCGGATGCTCGTCGTGCCGCTGGGCATCGGCGAGGTGGCACACCCCCTGCCCTCGCCCTTGGCGGGAATGCGGGCGGCGGTCACCGGGGCGGTCGATTTCAGCGGATGTTGGGTTGGCACCGACGCCCTGCTCGGTGAGCCGGGCGATTACCTGCGGGAACCGGATTTCTCCGCCGGCGCATGGCGCGGGTCGGCCGTGGCACTGGGCGGGCTGATCAGCCTGATCGATCATGCGGTCGGGGCATTGCGGCAATCGGGACGATTGGACAGCCCGCATGTCGAGGCTCGCGTGGCACAGGCGATCATCGCACGGGAAACCAGCCGGTTATGGGTCGCTTCAGCCGCCAGGACAGCGGAGGATGCGCGGATGGAGGCGGGTCTTCAGGTGGCAACCGTCGGCCTGGCGCGCATCGCGGTCGAGCGAGCGTGTCTGGAGGCAATGCAGTTGGTGCAGCGGTCACTGGGGCTTTCGTCGTTCCGGCAGGGTTCCCCGATCGAACGGATCTGCCGCGATCTGTCGACCTATCTGCGCCAGCCCGCACCCGATGAGGTGCTGACGGAATCAGGCGACTGGTTCGCGCGGCATCCCGACGCGTCGGTCACATTATGAGTTCCGCTGGGGAATGGCATCGGCACTGGCGGCAGTTGCCGCTGGCCGGGCTCAACGACATCATCGGCACCGGCACATGCCTGATCCTGGCGCCGCATCCGGATGACGAAAGCCTGGGTTGTGGCGGGCTGATCGCCACGTGTGTCGCGGCTGGCCGCTTGCCGCTCGTCGTCGTCCTGACCGACGGGGCAGGCTCGCACCCGGGGTCGCGGGCATTTCCGCCGGATCGATTGCGGGCCGTGCGAGCGGACGAAGCCCGAACCGCCCTCGCCCAGTTAGGGCTCGGGCGGGAACGGTTGGTGTTCCTGGGTCAGCCGGATACCGCGGCACCGGTCGCCGGCCCGGCGTTTGAGGCTGTGGTAGCGGCGTTGGCGGGACTGGTCGAAGCGGATTGCACCGCAATCCTGGCGCCCTGGCGGCACGACCCCCATTGCGACCATGAGGCGGCGTCGATGATGGCGTCTTCTGTCGCGGCGCAGGTATTGATCCGGCATGTGGCGTATCCGGTTTGGGGTTGGACCCTGCCAGCGGAGACCCCGGTTCCAGGGGCGCCGTCGCCCGGATTCCGGCTGGATGTCGAGCCGTTTCTGGCCAGCAAACGCCGGGCGATCGCGGCGCACCAGTCGCAATACGGCGACCTGATCACCGATGATCCAAATGGGTTTCGGCTGCCTGACGGATTGTTGTCGGTGTTCGATATGCCGTTTGAGACGTTCTTTCCCGCATGACCGATTCCCGCGACGCCGCGCATTTCGAACGCCTTTACCAATCCAACCCGGATCCCTGGGGGTTTCAGACCAGCGACTACGAAAAGGCCAAGTATGCAGCGACACTGACCGCTCTAGGGGACAGCCGTTTCAGATCGGGCCTGGAAGTGGGGTGCTCGATCGGCGTGTTGACCCGGCTGCTGGCGCCGGCCTGCGAGCAGATGCTGGGGATCGACATCGTGCAGGCGCCATTGCAGGAGGCCGCTTCGCGATGTGCCGATATGCCACATGTGCGGTTCCAGCGCATGCAGGTGCCGGGGGCCTGGCCGGACGGCCAGTTCGATCTGATCGTGCTGTCGGAGGTGCTGTATTTCCTCTCGCCCACGGACATCAGCCGGTGTGCCGAACGGGTTCGCGCGTGCCTGCTGCCGGGTGCGAGCGTTGTCCTGGTGAATTGGCTGGGTCAGACGGATGATCCAACGCCTGGGGAGGCGGCGGCGGAGCAGTTCATCGCGGCGATTGCCGAGGCGGCGGCGCCGGTGCAGCAGGTGCGCGGCGAAGGCTATCGGCTGGATGTGCTGCAGGGGCCGTGACAGGTTCGGGCCCAGGGCGACTCGGCATGGGCTACGGCAGTAAGCTTCGCGCCCTGCCGGTAACCTGCGCTCTTTGCTCCCTTCTGACAATTGTCCCGGTTGATGGTACGGTGTTCGCAGCACAAGGTAGCAAGCATGACCATCGACACCTCGGGTTCTACGATCGTAAGCGTCGCAAGCTGTTCCTTTATCGACGCCAGCCATCGTGGCGCCGTCATCGTCTCAGGGTCCTACGGCGGGCGCTACAATGCCTTCAATGCCGCCAAATGGGGCATTCGCGGTGTGATCATGAACGATGCCGGAATCGGCAAGGATAACGCCGGAATCAGCGGGCTCAGCTACCTTGATCAGATAGGAGTGGCGGCTGCGACGGCAGACGCTCAAAGCTGTCATATCGGTGACGGCGCGCACATTCTCGAACACGGCACTATCAGCTTCGTCAACAAAGCCGCCGCAGTTCTGGGGTGCGAACCCGGCCAAGCGGTTCGAGCCTGTGCTGAACAAATGCGGATTGCGACGGTGTCCGACGCTGTTCCCCCTCCGATCAGTGACGGGGCACGCTTCGTCATTAGCCGCACCCCGGGCAAACCCGACATTATCGGCGCGGACTCGATCGGCATGCTGGAACCTGAAGATGCCGGCCGCATTGTCGTCACGGCATCACATGGCGCGTTGTCAAACGGACAAAGTGATAATGTTGTCCCGCTCAAGATCCGGGCGGTGTTCTTCAGCGACGCTGGTGCCGGCGGTGGCCGCGATGGCGCTGGCATCGCTCGGCTGCACGACCTCGATCGCAAAAACATCGTTGCCGGAACTGCGTCGGCCGATAGTGCGCCGATCGGCGACTCACAAGCGCTCTTCCGTGATGGCATACTGTCTCACCTGAACGGCCCGGCGTTACGCGCGGGCGGTAAGGTTGGCATGCCACTGAAGACGTTTATCGATATGCTGATGTAGACACGCGGGCGCCGGCTCAAAACGCTCGGCGTCGTCGTATCGGCGTGAAGCATGTAATCATGCAAACGATCATGTCGTTAAACGAGGTGCGTCCATGAACGAGGAAAGTGTTCAGACCTTTGTGCAGGCTCGCAGCAAGCGTCCGAACTGGCCGGGTATCGAAGCCCGGCTTCGGCCGGTAACGATCGCCGAGGGGTACCGGCTGCAGGATGCGGTGCATGATCGTCTCGAAGCCGCTGGCGACGCCCTTGTGGGTTGGAAGGTCGGGTCGACGTCGGTGTCTGGCCAGCAAGGGTTCGGATTGCAGGAACCGGTCTATGCAGGGTTGCTTGCCAGCGACCGGTCGGATTCACTGGCCCAGGGTTTGAGCCGTAAGCTGGCCCGGCCGTCGCTGGAGTGCGAGATCGCGGTGGTGCTGCGACGGGATCTCTCGGGCGCCGATTTGCCGATTGCGACGATCACCGAAGCGATCGAGGCATGCCATATTGCTTGCGAAATCATCGACAATCGGTATGGCGACCCGAAAGCGGTTGGCGTGCCATCGCTGATCGCTGATGATTTCTTCCAGGTTGGCTTCGTCGTCGGCGCCGAAAATACCGCATGGCGAACTCAGGATCTGGCTGTCGCTGACGGCTTCATCGAAATCGATGACGAGCGCAGGACCGGTTCCGTTCGGGATGTGCTGACCGTATTCGAATCGCTGCGCTGGCTGGCCGGGGCACTGGCGCGCAACGGGCTGTCGCTGCGCGCGGGGCAAATCATATTGACCGGGACGCTGGTGCCACCCATGCCGATCTCGCTGCCGGCGCAAGCGGTATCCATGGGGATTACCGGGTTTGAACCGCTGGTGATGTAGGTCGGCAAACCGGAAAGACGCTCCGGTTATTGACCCGGCCAAATTGCCGATCGAGTTCCACAGGATAGAGCGGTTCCTCGCAACAACAATTCCATCGATGTAATATCGACGCGGCTGGCGCCCGTCAGGCTGGCGATAGCGCGAACGGCGGACGCTGGTCCCAACGTCCGCCTCCCGAGCTTTGAAATCTTATCAGCGCCCTCTACCCGCCGCGGACATAGCGGCGGGACAGAATCCGCAGATGATCGCGGAAATGCACGCGTAGGCGCTCTGTCCAGGGCGAGGCGGCGGCAGCCTTCCATTCATCGCCCATCGCGACTTCGGGCGTCTTCAGGTGATACAGCGCCAGATAGCGATGGGTGCCGGTCGGATCCTTGAAACGGCGGGCCGACAGGACCCCAGTCACCGCCGACAGCGCCGGAATGTGCTCGTGGTCATACCACTCGTTGAAGTCCGCCTCGTGTTCCGGCAGCACGTTCATTGCGTTGACCAGTAGCCCACCGGCGGCCGGCGGGCTGTCGGCGTCGCCCGGCAGGGTCTGCTCGCCGTCGAAGCGGATCAGGCGCTTGCACATCGGGCCGACCCGTTTGGACCACGGCGACAGATTGTCGTGCGCAATGGCGAGGTAGGGTTCGGATTTCAGGACAGCCAGCTTTTCCAGGTCGTAGCTCGCTACGGCCTGCTTCGGGTTGGCGACGCTGATCCAGCGCTCGCACAGGCCGAAGCCGGGAACGCGCTGGCGCTCCGGAATGTGCTCAAGGTCGTACCAATCATGGAACTCGTCCTCATGCGCGGTCGAGAAATCGAACGCTACCAGCAGTAAGCCCTTGGCCACGGTTTTGGCCTCCCCATCAGGTTGCAATTTGGTCCAGGTCACGGCCGGCGTGTTCGGGCGTGAACCACCAGACGCCGATTGCCATGCATAGCATGGCAGCCGGGATTAGCAGAAAGGCCGCGGCAAACGAGCCGGTGCGCTGTTGCAGGCCAACCGCAAGGAACGGCCACAGCACAAAGCCAAAGATCCAGGCAACAGACCACGCGAACCCGTTGCCGACGCCGCGGATGCGCGTTGGGAAGACCTCGGCGGTCAGCACCATGCTGGGGCCCCAGAAGCCCAGGAAGCCGATGCTCCACAGCAGGCCGTAGATCCAAAGTTCGGTATCGGTGGTGGCGTAAACCCATAGCGTGATGAATATCGCACCCTCGGCCAGCATCACGTAGAAGGCCGGCTTGCGGCCGAAGCGGTCGGACATCCATCCCGACGCAAGCAGGCCGAGGAAGCCAACAAGCCCCCACCAGATGTAGAAGGTGCCGTAGGTCGCGGTGGACCAATGACGCTCCTGCGACAGGTAAATCGGCATCCAGCCGCCGACGGTGCCATAGATGGTGGTCGAGCAGCAGGCAATGAACGTCGCAACCCCGGTGCTCTTGATCATGTCGGGCAGGAACAACTGGCGCAGCGGCAGTCGCTTGGCCTTGTCGACCCATTCGGCGTCGGCAGCGGACAGCTTCAGGCCGATCGACTGGGCCTCGGCAATGCGCTTCTTGCGGTCCTGCATGCGAACCCAATAAGGCGATTCCGGACATTTGGCGCGGACATAGACTGCGATCACTGCGACCACAGCGGGAACCGCAAACGCCATGCGCCAGCCGAAATCGGCAATGATATAGGTCGCGATCGCCCCGGCCAGGGCGGCGCCGAAGCACCAGGTGCCGCGGTTGATCCCGATGACACGGCCACGCAATCGGGCCGGCCAGGTCTCCGCCACCAACATGGAACCCAGCGACCACTCGCCATTGAGGGCGAAGTTGACCACGCATCGGGCAACGACAAAGGCGGCCCAGGTGGTGCAAATCGCCAGCACCGGCATCATCAGTGAGAACAGGGCGATGTTGACGGCCAGCAACGTTCGACGGCCATAGCGGTCGGCTAGCCAGGGCCAGACATACATGCCGATGATGCCTACCAGCAGGGCGATCTGCAGCCCGGAGCGATACTCCGGAATGGTGAGGTGAAAATCCCGGATGACCAGCGGGGCTGCAAGGGCGAAGATCACGCCGTCCATGCCGTCGAAAGCCCAGCCCAACCCATTGGCAACGGCGATGTGGATATGGGTCGGGGTGATCTTGGTCTGGTCTGAAGCGGCACGAAACGCAGCCGACTCACGATACCGTTCTTCAAGCGACCCAATTTCCGCGACATCGTCCCCGGTCGACACGACACCACTCATTTGTCGGTGCTCCTTTATCCCCTACCCATCAGTAGGCACCGGGAATCGGGGTCAGTCCAGTCCGAAAAACCGACTGAGCGCCACGGTGGCATCGATCGGCGCCTGTTCAATGTAACGGCCCGGCGCAACGACCCGGCTCCCTGCCGGATAGGCATGCGTCAGGAGTGGCAGCGACCAGAGCTCGACAAGGCGCTTCCTGCCGTCCGGCCAAACCCGGTGGATGACGCCACTGCGCACCTGCTCCACCATGGCCGGGGCATCGAGCCCGTGCAGCGCACGCCACTGCGTGGTGAGCAGCGTGGCATTGTCCGGCGCGACGGTACTGTCGGCTTGGCCCTGCCAGATCGACAGGCGCGGCCAGGGTCCGTTGAAGCCGATCGGCGCGGCGGCCCGCGCCTGAGCGGCCCAGGCCTCGGAAGTTTGCTTCGGGCCGGCGGAGGCCATCCGCAACACCGCCTGCATGCTGGATCGGGCGGCACCGACCGGCAGGCCGGCGACCGAGGCACCGGCGGCAAACAGGTCCGGGTAGGCAGCCAGCATTGCAACAGCCATCGCGGCGCCGGCGGACAGGCCAACGATAAAGACGCGGGACGGATCACTCCGGAACTGGTTGATCGCCGCGCGTGTCATGGCAGCAATCGAACCAGCCTCACCGGAGTCGCGGGCGGTGTCAGCCGGATGGAACCACTGGAAGCAACGGCCCGCATTGTTGGCCTCCCGCTGCTCGGGCAACACCAGGGGGATGTGCAGGCGATCGGCGAGTTCCACCCAACCGGAATCCGCGGCGAACTGAGCGGCATCCTGGCCGCAGCCGTGCAGCACGACGACAAGCGCGCGGCCGGCAGTGGCGCCTGGGACGTAGGCGAACATCCGCAAGTGGCCGGGATTATCCCCGAACCCCTGCATCTCCACCAGGCGGCTGGCCTCGGTCATGGTCAGGCGCGGTTCGACGCGCGGCTTGTCCAGCTTTGCCTTCACCACCTGACCACCAAGCTTTAACCCACGGTAAAGGGTGCGGAGATTGTCAGACCAGTTCATGCCGCCGACAGCCTTTCGAACATGCGAGACGCAATATGTTGCAGTGCCGCATGAAATCAACCGCGTCGCCGGTGCCCTCGTCCGGTGCCCCTCGTCCGGTGCCAGGCCCAATGTTTGCTGCTACACTCGCATGCTAGGATCATCGGGAACCGAGTCGGCGAAGCATGCTGCATCTGACGAAACTGGCCGTTGGCGTCCGCGACGTCGACCATCTGCGGGAATTTCAGCGTGCGCGCTTACGTGAGCATGCGCGGCTGTGGCATCGAACACGCAGCTTCCCGCGTCGGCGCGCTGAGGTGCTGGATGGCGGCTCGATGTACTGGGTCATCGCAGGGACGATGCTGGCGCGCCAGCGGATCGTCGACATCGTTGAGGATCAGCGTGAAGACCAAACGCCGTGCACGAGCCTGATCCTGGATCCGGAGCTGGTCTCCCTGATGGGGCGGCCGACACGGCCGTTCCAGGGATGGCGCTATCTGGAACCGGACGCCGCACCGCCCGACATGGCGTCATTTGGCGCGATCATGGGGCTGGACCTGTTGCCGGCGACGCTGCGGCATGAGCTGCAGGCATTGTGCCTGCTATAGTGTGTTGTTCGCGGCGTTGACACGATGCCCGCGCCTGGTCAACAAGGCGCCCGCGGCCGGTCAACAAACAGCATACCTCCGCATAGGCGGGGCCCTGTATTGATTGCTGTTTCGCCGGTCGGCAGGCGCAAGAAGGTTCGCAAGGCCGCCGTCCTGAGCCGCCCGCGCGGCCTTTGGGCGGGATGGTCGAAGGGCAGAAGTTCGCGCTGATGAGCCACTATCATGTGATCGGCGCCGGTCTGGCGGGCTTGTCCGCAGCCTTGTCGCTGACTGGCGCGGGCAAGTCGGTCATCGTCCATGAAGCAGGCCCGGCGGCCGGCGGACGCTGCCGGTCGTATATCGACAAGGAACTCCAACTCCCGATCGACAACGGCAACCACCTGCTGTTGTCAGGGAACACCGCGGCGCGCGCTTATATTGCGGAAATCGGCGCTGAAGACGCGTTCCAGATGGCGGCGCAACCAACGTTCCCGTTCGTCGACCTGAAAACCGGGGAGCGTTGGACAGTGCGGCCCAATCTGGGACGGGTTCCCTGGTGGGTGGTGCGCAGTGGCCGCAACGTGCCGAACGCGCGGTTCGCCGATTATGTTGGCATGGCGGGGATCGCGCGCATTCGCGATGACAGGGTGGTTGCCGACAGCATGCGTCGCGGCCGGCTCTTCTGGCGGCTGCTGGAGCCGCTGGCGGTGGCGGCGCTGAATACGCCGTCGCAGGAAGGGCTCGCGCGATTGCTCGCCGCGGTCATGCGCGAGACATTGATGCGGGGCGGGCGGGCATGCATTCCGATGTTGCCGAAGCTGGGGTTGTCGGATGCGCTGGTCAGTCCGGCAGTCACCACGCTGCAGCAACGCGGCGCGACGGTACGGTTCAACAGCCGGATCGCGGCGCTGACGATCGCCGACCGACGGATCACCGCGCTGCGTGGACCTGACGGCGCAATGGCGCTGGGCCCCAACGACGCGGTCGTACTGGCAGTACCGCCCTGGGTTGCGGCGGAGCTCGTGCCCGGCCTGGTGGCACCGGACGCGTTCCAGGCAATCCTCAACATCCATTTCCGCTACGAAGCCGATCCGAACGGGCCGCTGGGCCAGGCTGGGCTCATTGGCATGACCTCCGGCATCGCGGAATGGGTGTTCATGAAGCCGGCCCACGTCTCGGTCACCATCAGCGCCGCCAATACCCAGGTGGACGATACGGCGGCGGCGATCGCCGGGCGGGTCTGGCCGAATATCGTTGCCGCACTGGGGCTGCCGGCCGGATTGCCGATCCCGCCCTACCGCGTGGTGAAGGAGCGACGCGCCACGTTCGCCGCGACGGCGCAGCAGGAGAAGCGGCGGCCGGGCGTCAGCACGCAGCATGCGGCCAACCTCGCACTCGCGGGGGACTGGACGGCCACCGGCTTGCCGGCAACGATCGAGGGCGCCATAAGGTCCGGCCGAACCGCTGCGAATAGTCTGCTCGCACAGTGACTTCGCATCTTGACCGCCCCCATTTTGACGACAGGGATGAGATGGCCCTCGATGTCGTAATTGCGCCGGCCGTCGATGACGGCGCGCTGCTGAATGCTGTGAGTCGAGCGACGGACGCGTTGACGCGGCGGCAGAAGCCGGACGGCCATTTTGTCTTCGAGCTGGAGGCCGATGCGACGATCCCGGCGGAATATGTCCTGCTGGAGCACTATCTCGATCGCATCGAACCGGAGCTGGAGGCGCGGATCGGGGTGTATCTGCGGAGCATCCAGGGCGCCCACGGCGGCTGGCCGCTGTTCCATGACGGGGCGTTCAACATCTCCGCCAGCGTGAAGGCGTATTTCGCGTTGAAGGCGATCGGGGACGATCCCGCGGCGCCCCATATGCGCCGCGCCCGGGAAGCGATCCTGGCGGCAGGCGGGGCGGAGCGGACAAACGTATTCACCCGGGCGCAGCTCGCCTTGTTCGGCACGGTGCCGTGGCGGGCGGTGCCGGTGATGCCGATCGAGATCATGCACCTGCCGCTGTGGTTTCCGTTCCACCTGTCGAAAGTCTCGTACTGGTCGCGCACGGTGATCGTGCCGCTGCTGGTGCTGATGGCGCTGCGGCCGCGGGCACGCAATCCACATGGCGTGGGGATCGATGAGCTGTTCCGCACGCCGCCGGGTCGGGTGACGGACTGGATCCGCGGGCCATACCGGTCCGGCTGGGGGCGGTTCTTCAAAGGCGTGGACGTCGTGCTGCGGGCGGTGCAGCCGATGTTTCCCGCCTCCGGACGGCGGCGGGCAATCGGCAAAGCCGTGGCATTTGTCATCGAACGGCTGAACGGTGAAGACGGGCTGGGCGCGATCTACCCGGCAATGGCCAACAGCGTGATGATGTTCGATGCCCTGGGGTATCCGCCCGATCATCCGTCGGCGGCGATCGCCTGGCAGTCGGTGCGCAAGCTGCTGGTGGTGGAGCCAGATCGGGCCTACTGCCAGCCTTGCCTGTCCCCGGTGTGGGATACCGGGCTGGCGGGACATGCGCTGGCCGAGGCCGGGGTGTCGACCGATGCGGCGTGTGCCTGGCTGAACCCGTTGCAGATCCTGGACGTGGTGGGCGACTGGGCGGTGCGGCGACCTGGCCTGCGGCCGGGTGGGTGGGCGTTCCAATATGCCAACCCGCATTATCCCGACGTCGACGACACCGCGGTGGTTGGAATGCTGCTGCACCGCAATGCCAACCCCGCCTATACCGAAACGATCGGTCGCGCCGCGGAATGGGTGGTCGGCATGCAGTCGTCGGATGGCGGCTGGGGCGCGTTTGAGCCGGAGAACACGCACCACCACCTGAACCATATCCCGTTCGCCGATCACGGGGCCTTGCTCGACCCGCCAACGGCCGATGTCAGTGCGCGGTGCGTGTCGTTTCTGGCTCAGATCGGGATGGCGGCGGACGATCCGGTGATGATCAAGGCACTTGCCTATCTGCGGCGGGAGCAGGAGGCCGACGGCAGTTGGTTCGGGCGCTGGGGCACCAACTACATTTACGGCACGTGGTCGGTGTTGTGTGCGCTGAATGCTGCTTCGGTGGCCCCGGACGACCCGGCGATGACACGGGCCGTGGACTGGCTGGTATCGGTGCAACGTGAGGATGGTGGCTGGGGCGAGGACGAGGAAAGCTACGGTGACGCGCCGCACGGGCGATTTTCCGAGAGTACGCCGAGCCAGACGGCCTGGGCGGTGCTGGGATTGATGGCCGCGGGCGCGACGGATCATCCGGCGACAGCAAGCGGGATCGCCTATCTGGCTGCAACCCAGAAGCCGGATGGGGAGTGGGACGAGCAGCCTTACACGGCCGTGGGTTTCCCGCGCGTGTTCTACCTGCGCTACCACGGCTACAAACTGTATTTCCCGTTGTTGGCCCTGGCGCGCTACCGCGGCCTCATGCGCAGCAATCTGCGCCGCGTCGAGGTCGGATTCTGACCCTCGGTTTTGTCGTCGGGCTGACCGCGGAAGCGCGCATCGCCGCTCGGTCCGGCGGGCTGGTCGAGGCCGGCGGCGGTACTCCAGCGGGCGCCGAGGCGGCGGCAAGCCGGCTGGTCGCGCAGGGCGCTTCGGCGCTGGTCAGCTTCGGCCTGGCTGGCGGATTGGATCCGGCACTGCGGCCGGGGGCGGTCATTGTCGCTTTGGACGTGCTGTCGGACAATCAGCGGTTGCGTACGGATTTGAAACTGGGGGCGGCATTCGGCGGGATCACCGGCCAGACCGTGCTGGCAGGCACGCAGGTTGTGGCCAATGCCGCAGCCAAGCGAGCGCTGTTTGAGGGCACGAAGGCGCATGCGGTCGACCTGGAAAGTGGCGCGGTGGCCCATGTAGCCGCGGCTCGCGGCCTGCCGTTCGCCGTGGTTCGGGCGGTGTGCGATCCGGCGGAGCGGGATCTCCCGCCGGCCGCGCTGGTGGCGCTGACTGCAAATGGAGGAATTGGCCTGACGGCCGTGCTGTGTTCACTCGTTCGCCGACCGGGGCAGATCGCGGGGCTGTGGGCGGTAGGCCGGGATGCAGCGCTTGCGCGACGTGGCTTGCTGAGCGTGATGGAGCGGTTCGTCCCGCCGTAGACTCCCCCGGCCAGATCCCGCGGCGGTCGGTTCCTGCACCCGCGTCGATGCAGACGCGGATGCAGGACATCAAGGCCGGTGGATGGCCCTCCTCATATGCCCGCGCGGACCGACGTCCTGACCGTGCCGGCGAGCCTTCCCGTTCTTATATCTACGCGGTCCGGTCGCTGGCTGCGCCCAAGGCGGCCTGGGCGGCGGCCAGGCGAGCGACAGGGACGCGGAAAGGACTACAGGACACGTAGTCGAGGCCGATCTGCTCACAGAACGAAATTGACGCCGGGTCGCCGCCGTGCTCGCCGCAAATGCCCATCTTCAGGTGGTTCTTGGTGGCTCGGCCCTTCTCCGCTGCAATGCGAACCATTTCGCCGACGCCTTCGATGTCGATCGACACGAACGGGTCCTTCGGCAGGATGTTGTTGTCGACGTAGTACGGCAGGAACTTGCCGGCATCGTCACGTGACAGGCCGAACACGGTCTGGGTCAGGTCGTTGGTGCCAAAGCTGAAGAAGTCGGCGTCCTCGGCGATCTTGTCGGCCTGCAGCGCGGCGCGGGGCAGCTCGATCATGGTGCCGACACTGTATTCGATCCGGGTGCCGGCCTCGGCGAACACCTCGGCGGCAATCTTGTCGACCTGGGCGCGGGTGATCTCCAGTTCCCGCTTCATCGCGACCAGCGGAATCATGATCTCAGGGTGCGGCGCCTTGCCGGTCTCCTTGGCAACGGCAATGGCGCCCTCGAAGATCGCGCGCGCCTGCATCTCGTAGATTTCCGGGAAAGTAACACCCAGGCGGCACCCGCGGTGGCCCAGCATGGGATTCGCCTCGGCCAGCTCCGCGGCCCGCTGGCGGATGGTGTTCACATCGGTGCCCAGCGAATCCGCCACGTCCTGCAGTTCATTATCGCCGTGCGGCAGGAACTCGTGCAGCGGCGGGTCGAGCAGGCGGATGGTTACCGGCAGTCCGGCCATGATGGTAAACAGCTGGCGGAAATCCTCACGCTGGAACGGCAGCAGGTGCGCCAGCGCGGTGCGTCGGCCGGACTCGTTGTTGGAGATGATCATCTGGCGGACGGCCAGGATGCGTTCGGGATCAAAGAACATGTGTTCGGTGCGGCACAGGCCGATCCCCTCGGCACCGAACTTGCGCGCGGTCTCGGCATCCGTCGGAGTTTCGGCGTTGGACCGCACGCCCATCCGGCGATGCTTGTCGGCCCATTCCATCAGGGTGCCGAAATCGCCGGACATCGCGGGCTCGATCATGGCCACGGATCCGACAAAGACTTCGCCGGTGGCGCCGTCCAGGGTGATCGTTTCACCCGCATGGATGAACTTGCCGCCGGCGGCCAGCACCTGGCTGTTGTAGTCGACGCTGATGCCACCTGCCCCGGCGACGCAAGGACGGCCCATGCCGCGCGCGACGACCGCCGCATGGCTGGTCATGCCACCGCGTGTGGTCAGGATACCCTGGGCGGCGTGCATGCCGTGGATGTCTTCCGGGCTGGTTTCGATGCGCACCAGGATGACGGCTTCACCCTTGGCGGCCCGCGATTCCGCCTCATCGGCGGTGAACACGACCGTGCCGCAGGCCGCGCCTGGGCTGGCCGGCAAGCCCTTGCCCAGCAGCGTACGCGGCGCCTTGGGGTCGAGCATGGGGTGCAGAAGCTGATCCAGGGAAGATGGGTTGACGCGCATCACCGCCTCGGCCTCGTCGATCAGGCCTTCGTGCGCCATTTCGACCGCCATACGCAGCGAGGCCGCGGCAGTACGCTTGCCGTTGCGCGTTTGCAGCATG
This sequence comes from Rhodopila sp., assembly GCA_965200665.1. Lineage (GTDB taxonomy): Bacteria > Pseudomonadota > Alphaproteobacteria > Acetobacterales > Acetobacteraceae > Rhodopila. Next base: position 159,349 of record OZ241370.1, read on the forward strand.
TAAAGCTTGTGCTGCTGGACGGTGAACTCGATGTCCTGCATGTCCTTGTAGTGCGCCTCCAGCTTGGCGCGGACGTCCATCAGTTCGCGGTAGGCATCGGGCATCGCCGCTTCTAGCGGGATCTCGCCAGGCTTGGCGACCGATTGGGACAGCGGCTGCGGGGTGCGGATGCCGGCCACGACGTCCTCGCCCTGGGCATTCACCAGGTACTCGCCATAGAACATGTTCTCGCCGGTGGACGGGTCGCGTGTGAAACAGACGCCGGTCGCACAATCGGTGCCCATATTGCCGAACACCATGGCCTGGATGTTCACCGCGGTGCCCCACTCGGCCGGAATGTCGTGCAGCCGGCGATAGGTGATCGCACGCGGGTTCATCCACGATCCGAACACGGCGCCGATCGCGCCCCACAACTGCTCCTGCGGGTCCTGCGGAAACGGCTTGTCGGTCTCCTGGTGGACCAGTTCCTTATAGCTCTCGGCCACCTGGCGCCAATTCTCGGCGGTCAGCGCGGTATCCTCGATCACGCCGGCATCGAGCTTGGCGTGTTCGATGATCTCCTCGAACCGATGGTGGTCGACCCCCAGTACGACGGAGCCATACATCTGGATGAAGCGACGATAGGAATCCCAGGCGAACCGGTCGTCGCTGGAGGCCTTGGCGAGGCCTTCCACCGTCTTGTCGTTCAGGCCGAGGTTCAGCACCGTATCCATCATGCCGGGCATCGACACCCGGGCGCCGGACCGGACCGACACCAGCAAAGGGTGGCCCTGATCGCCGAAGCGCAGGCCAACAGCCTGTTCCACCAGCGCCAGGCCGGCGTCGACCTGGGGCTTCAGGTCGTCAGGGTATTTGCGGTTGTTGTCATAAAAGGCGGTGCACACCTCGGTGGTGAGGGTAAAACCCGGCGGCACCGGCAGGTCGATCGAGGCCATTTCGGCCAGGTTCGCCCCCTTGCCACCGAGCAGGTTGCGCATATCCGCCCGGCCTTCGTCATGACCGGCCCCAAAGTTGTAAACCCACTTGGACATTGCGGACCTCATTCTAGCCTTCGATACGGGAAAGATCTGCGATCTGATCGATAATGGACCGGACCTGGCTCAACAGACACAAACGATTACGGCGTAATTCCGGTTCGGCGGCGTTCACGGTGACGTTTTCAAAGAACGCATCCAGCGGCGCGCGGAGTCCGGCCATGGTGCTCATCGCGCGACCATAGGCTTCCTGGTTGAGCAGCGCGACTACAACATCGCAGGCCGACAGGGCATGATCCAGGTCAATCTCCGCGGCCTCCCGATACAGGGCCGGATCCGGCCGGTCGTTGAAGGCGCCGTCCTTCCGCTCCTCGATGCGCAGGATGTTGGCGGCGCGGCGATAAGCGGTCAGCAGGTTGGCGCCATCCGGCGTGGTCAGCAGGGCGGCAACCGCTTCAGTGCGGGCCAGCAACGCGACCAGGTCGTCGTCCTGGTCCAGGCCCCTGGCTGCAAACACCGCATTCAGCACATCGTATCGGGCGCCGTCGGTGCGCAGCTGTACCACCAGACGCTCGATGACGAAGTCGAACACCGCCTGGCCAACGGCGGCATGCGCCCCGGTGGCCGCCAGCAGGCTGCGCAGCCGCACCCGCAGGCCGTTTTCGCGAATAATGCGGATCACACCCAGCGCGGCGCGGCGCAAGGCGTAGGGATCGCCGGACCCGGTGGGTCGTTCACCGATGCCAAAGAACCCGCTCAGCTGGTCGAGCTTGTCGGCAAGGGCGACAGCGATGGACACCGGCGCGGATGGCGCGGGTTCGGCCGGGCCGCGCGGGGCATAATGGTCGCGAACGGCATCGGCGATGTCAGCCCCCTCGCCATCGTGCAGGGCATAGTAGCGGCCCATGACGCCTTGCAGTTCAGGGAACTCCCCAACCATGCCGGAGACGAGATCGGCCTTGGCCAGCAACGCCGCTCGGGCAGCCCTTGCGGCATCTGCGCCCACCAGCGGGGCAATTGTGGCGGCCAACCGGGCCAGCCGGCGCGCACGGTCGCCCTGGGTGCCGAGTTTGGCCTGGAATATCACGTTATACAGCGCGCCCACGCGGCTTTCCAACCTGACCTTGCGGTCGAGATCCCAAAAATGCCGGGCGTCGGAAAAGCGCGCACGCAGGACGCGTTCGTTGCCGGCGATGATGGCGGCGCCGTTGTCCTCGGCCTGGATGTTGGAGACGAAGGCAAACCACGGGGCGGCGGTGCCGTCGGCGGTGCGCAGTGCAAAGTAGCGCTGGTTGACGCGCATGGACACCTGCATGACCTCGGGCGGCAGATCCATGTGTTCGTCCGCGATGCTGCCAAGATGCGGGACCGGCCATTCAACCAGACCGGCGACCTCGTCCAGCAGGCCGGGGTCGTCGACCACGGTCAGCTGCTTTTCAGCGGCAAGCCCGGCAATGCGTTCGGCGATGATGCGCTTGCGGTCGGCAGCATCGACCAGGACCTTGTGCGCCAGCAATTGCTGCTGCCAGTTGGCGGCATTGACGATTGCAAACGCACCGGGGGCGTGGAAGCGGTGGCCTTCCGTCAGGTCGGCGCTGGCAAGGCCATGGCCGTCGTCAGCGGCGTCACGCAGATCGAACGGAACGACCGCGCCATCGAGCAGACAGGTGATCCGGCGCAGCGGGCGCACCCAGACGAACTGGCTGGTGCCGCCCCAGCGCATCGATTTTGGCCAGGCAAAGCGGCGCAGCAGACCGGGAACGGTGGCAGCGATAAGGGCGGCGGCACTGATCGCTGCGGCCGATTTCTCCAGTACCCAATAGTCGCCTTCCTGGCGCAGCTGATCGCGGCTGGCGTTGTGCTTGCGCAGAAAGCCGGTCAGCGCCTGTTCCGGCGCACTGGCGCGCGGGCCGCGTTCGATGGAGGTGGCTGCAGCGACCTCGGCGGCAACCTCGGCACGCAGGGCAATGCGGCGGGGGCCAAACCAGGTTGCAACGGCGGCCGGGGCGATGGCGGACAGCGCCGCCGTCAGGGCGCGCGCAAGCTCTGCCGCCGCGCCGCGTTGCATGCGGGCGGGAATTTCCTCGCTGAACAATTCCAGGAACAACTCGGGCATGTTCAGTCTTTCAGAGCCGGCTCGATGTCGGTTTGGACGAAGTCGTCGCCCTTGAACAGCAGCGGTTCGCGGGTTTCCTTGGCGAGCGCGTAGGCGAAGCAGTCGCCGTAGTTCAGTTCCGCCGGGTGGTTACCACGACCATACTCGGAATGAGCGAGGCGGCAACGATACGCCATTTCAACCGATACTGGTACTAGTGTGACCTGAAGCTCCTGGATCAGATCCTCAAACCGGACCTTGGCACGCGTGCTGTTGCGCGAATCGATGACCAGGGCCGCCTCCACCCAGTTCGCGGCCGACATACGAAGCACCGTCGCGTCGACCATGGTGGCAACAAATCGTGCCTCGTCCGCTTCGTTGAAGATGACCGCCAACAAGGCCGATGTGTCGACAATCACTGTGGCAAGCCCGTATCGATGTCGTAGAGCCAGCTATGATCGGACGACGGCAGGTCATCGCCCATACCGGCACGGATGTCAGCAGTGATCGCGCGAATGCGGCGGATCCGTTCATCACGGTCGCGAGCCCGCAATTGCCGGTCAAGCCGCTCGCGCAGCGCCTCCGTGACGACCGTGGTCAGACTTTCACCCGTCAGCTCGGACAGACGCGACGCCAGACGGTAGGCGTCCTCACTTTTGATGTTCAGTTGCGTGCCCATCTTCCGATCCGGGTAGATTGTTGCGGCAACATGGTAGAACAAGTGCGGCCGAACCACACGCGATAGTTTTCCGGGCACCGCTTACGCGGCCTCGCCGGCGACCCAGGCCTCGCAGCAACCTTTGGCCAGGGCGCGGACGCGGCCGATATAGCTGGCGCGTTCGGTCACGCTGATCACCCCGCGCGCATCCAGCAGATTGAACAGGTGGCTGGCCTTGATGCACTGGTCGTAGGCCGGCAGCGCGAGCCTGTGCCCCAGCAGGACGGCACACTCGGCCTCGGCGTCGGCGAAATGGCGCGACAGCATCGCGGTGTCGGCAAATTCGAAATTGTGCGCGCTGTATTCGCGTTCGGCGCGCAGGAAGACGTCGCCATAGCTGACGCGTTGATCCCCCTTGGCGCCGTTGAAGTCGAGGTCGTAGACGTTTTCCTTATCCTGGACATACATCGCCAGGCGTTCCAGGCCGTAGGTCATCTCGAAGCTGGGGTAGGTCACCGGAATGCCGCCGACCTGCTGGAAGTAGGTGAACTGGCCGACCTCCATGCCGTCGCACCAGACCTCCCAGCCCAGGCCCCAGGCGCCGAGGGTGGGGCTCTCCCAGTCATCCTCGACGAAGCGGAAATCATGCTGCAGCGGGTCCAGGCCAATCTCGCGATACGACGCGAGCAGCAGATCCTGCGCATCCTCCGGGCTCGGTTTCATGATCACCTGGTACTGGTAGTAGTGCTGCAGGCGATTGGGATTTTCACCGTAGCGGCCGTCGGTGGGCCGGCGGCTGGGTTGCACATAGGCGGCGCGCCAGGGCTTAGGCCCAAGCGCGCGCAGGGTGGTTGCGGGATGGAAAGTGCCGGCACCCATCTCGGCGTCATACGGCTGAAGGATGACGCAGCCTTGCCGGGCCCAGAAGCCGTGCAGGCGCAGAATGAGGTCCTGGAAGCTGGGGGCGGTTGCGGTCATGGTTCGGTCAGCCTGTCGGGTGGATCTGGCGCGCGCTGCGCACCGGGGCGGAATTACGCATTCGGTCGTGGGCTGGCAAGCGGGGATCGGGACCGAATTGTGCTGCAGCCGCACCGACCTGATCGTCTAGTGGTTCCCTGCGTCCGGCGGCGTCTGGTCTATGACGACGGTGCAGGACAAACCGGCGATCAGCCGCACCTCGGGCGGCACGCTTTGCAGCCTGATGCGGACAGGAATGCGTTGCGCCAGCCGGATCCAGTCGAAGTTTGGCGTGACCGCGGCCAGCAGGCCCCCGGACCCGTTGCGGTTGGCAATGGCGCGGCTGATGCCCTCGACGGTGCCGGTGATGACCGCGTTGCCGGCCATTAATCGTGCCGTCGCAGCGGCGCCGGCATGGATGGCGGGCAGCTTGGTCTCGACGAAATAGGCATCGATGTAGAAGGAATCAGCATCGACCAGGGCCATCATGCCGGTGCCGACGGTGGCGTAGTCGCCAACCGCCATCGTCAGATGGGTAACATATCCATTGACCGGCGAGCGCACGGAGGTGCGGTTGAGATCGATGTTGGCGGCGGCAAGATTGGCTTCCGCGACCTGCAGGTCCGCCAGTCTTTGCTGGGCATCGATCGAAGTCTGCTCACTCTCCTCAGCCGAAATCGTGCCGGAGACAATGAGGCTGCGGTTGCGCCGCGCGTTGTCCTGAGCAAGCTGCAGGCCCTGCCGCTTCATTGCCACCGTGGCTTCGGCTTTCTGCATGGCGACCTGGAATCGTTCCTGGTCGATGACGAAAAGCACATCACCCTTATGGACGAACTGGTTGTCCACGACGCTGAGCTGGCTGATCCAGCCGGAGACGTCGGGGGCTAGCTCGACGACATTGGCTTGCACCAGCGCATCCCTCGTCCACGGTGAGCGGGTATAGAACGCCCATAGCCGCCAGCCGATGAACACCGTTGCGGCCACGACGGCAATCGTTACCGCAACGCGAAGGACCATTCGCATCAAAGCCATCCGCGGCCACCGCTGAGAATGATGCTGCTCAGGATGAACAGATAGAGTGCCATGTTGAACAGCGCCGCGTGCCAGATGAAACGATACAGCCCGCCGGCGACAAGCAGCCAGCGGACCAGCAGGAAGGGGATCAGCGCGAGCAATGCCCAGGCTGGCAGCGCAGGCATGTAGAACCCAAGGATATCGAGATCCATGAGCCAGCCGGTCGCCGCAAGACTAACGGGCGGGGGCAGTGTCGCCATCATTCGGCGCCTGCGGACGCGGAGCAGGAACCGCGCCGCAGAAAGGCCCGGTCGCTGTCGAACCGATCGATCACGAATCGCAGGGACGCCGCGGTCCGAACCATGAGGCGTGCCTGCGGCGAGCCCAACGCCACCGGTGCGGCGGCGAGTGCGCCATAAAGATCGCGGGTTGCCGCTTCGCCACGAGTGAGCACCGGGTCGGCGAGGCTGGGCTTTTGCAACTCCTGGTACATTGTCGCGATGGTGCCGAGCCAGTTGCGGATTGCCGTGATGATGGCCGGCGGCAAGTCCGTTGCATCACTGACGCGGTGGATGCGGCCGATCTCGATGCAGGTTGAGGCAGCACCCAGGCAGCCTCGCAGCAGCTCCTCCTCGCGCTGCTGCGTCAGGTCAAGGCGCAGCAGCAGTGTGGCCGATATGGTCAATACATCCCTTGCCGCAGCGCGACCGGTGAGGCTGCCCTGCGCGGCGCTTGCCATCACCGCGACGATCTGCCGCCAGGCGCGGCGGCGGAACCGTTGGGGTGACACCGGTAGGATGGCGGAGCTGACAAAGAGGAATGCCACCAGCCCGAGGAGCAGGGCGATGGCGTTGTTCACAAACGACTGCGGGTCAGGGTCAAACCGATTTCCGTTCGCGATCCCCGCCACGAAAAAGGCCGCGAAGCCGACGGCGGACGAGGCGAATCGCGGTGTGTTCATCATCAGGCCGGCCGGCAACAACACGATCCCCAGGAAGATGGCGAGGCCGGTGAAATCCTCCAACCACGGAAGAACGAAGGCGATTGCCAGCAACGCGGCAAGATAACCCAGGGCGACGCCACCGATGTATGGCCACGCGATCTTGCCGGGATTTTCCTGGTTAACCAGGAAAAAGACGATGATGGCGACGCCTGAAACCGCGGAAAAGCCCGCTGACCAGCCTGTGGTGCTCCAGAAGCCGGTTACCAGCAGCAGCGCAAGGCCGGCGCGCGCCGCCTGCAGGATTGCTTCCGTCCGCTCAAGCGCAGGCGGCGCAGGCCCGCGGTGCGGCACTGGGCCGCGTCGGCGCAAGCCGCCGGTCTCTGCGGCCATTACCGTCGACAGTCGGCGAACCATGTCGTTTGTCCGGCTGAGGATCAGCAGCGAATCGGCAAGCTCGTCGAACGGCAGCGTCCCGGCAAGCAACGCGAGCGTCTCGCGGCCTTGCAGAAGCCTGCGGCGCGCGCCCAGCAGGTCATGATGTATCTGTTGGGCAACGGCGCCGCCTTGCGCGCCTGCCGAAACGCCTTTGAGGACCGCAGCGACCTCTGCAAGGACGGGTGCGACGTGCGCGAGGGTCGGCGCAGCGGCTTCCTGGTGCAGTTCCGTAATGCGGAAATGCACGCTGCGCGCGACCGCGAGCACGCCGAGAAAGCTGCGGGTCACGCGACGCAACGCGCCTTGCTGGGCATGAAACTCCGAGGACTCGAACGCGGTATAGGAGCGCAGCGCGTCGAATTTGGCCACGTCCGCGATCATTTCGCGACGCGTCGTGCTGAAGACCGCCAGCGGTGTCTCGACGTCAAGCGCCTTGGCCGCATAGTCGGCCAGGCCTGAAAAGGTTTGCCGCAGTGAGCGACGCAGCACATCACCGGCATGGACCGGCGCCAACGTCACGGCCACTGCCATCGAGCATCCGATCCCAATCAGGATCTCAGCGCTCCGGTCAACGGCAATCGTCCAGGCGCCGGTGGGCGAGGCAAGCCCCTCGAATCCGACCAGGAGCGCGGAGTATCCGGCCAGCAGGAAGCCATAGGCGGTGAAGTTGCGGACGCGCGCGGCGCCATAGGTCGCAACAGCGAGCCACAACGTGATCAGGCCGACGAAGGCGAACGGGGCCTCGGCGTAGTGCGACAGGGCGAACAGGCCAAACAGCGCGCCAACGACGGTACCGATGATGCGGAAAACGCTCTTGGCGACCACCGCGCCGGCGGTCGGCTGTATGACCAGGCAGGCGGTGAGCCCTGCCCATTGCGGATCCTGCACCTGGAGCCAGAAGGCAATCGCGAGTGCCGCAATGACGGACACCACGAGCCGCACGGCCAGGAGCCGACTGGACCGGCTCAGATCGACGGGACAGGACCATGACGGCATCGTTGCAGAAGCCTCGACTGCAAAGGACACTGCTTGCGGGCTGAGGCCTGCATGACAATCCGAATGCCGGCGAAAAAATGACCCTTACGGTCGTTAGCCGGTCACATCGAGCGGGTCAATGATAAGGCCTCCCGGTCGCGCTGCCGTCACGCCCGCCGAACGCCCAGTTGGCGGGACAGCGGTCGTGATAACCGTCGGCGTTGCAATTTGGGATCGATTTTGCACTACCGGCTTTCAATCACCGTCGGAAGCGGGCTATGAGCGCCGGCCGGACCGCGGGCGCGACTCGGTCGTGCTTCGTCTTGGCCCGACAACGACATTGATAGAGGCGCAGCCGACATGACCGAAAACCGGGGCCCGACCTGTCCGGGCACAAAGCGTCACTTCGCCTGGCTGGCACTTCTGCTGACCGGTGTTCTGCTGCAGGCCTGCGGGCCGAACGCGAACGGGCCCGCAGGCTCGCGGCTGCGGGTGTTCGCCGCCGATCTTGCCGGTGCGGCCAAGCGTTGCGACGTTCCTCAGATCAGCCCGGCGAGCGGGCAGACCACCGAGGCGATCATGGCGGTCGGCAACGACGGCGGGTGGTGTGGTCTACCGGTGCACCAGGATGGACCGAAACCGTTTGACGCCGGCCTGCTGACGGCCCGCCCCACCCACGGCACGGTCCTGATCCACCAGGTGGGCGACAACACCCGCATCGACTACACACCCGATCGGGGCTTCACCGGCAACGACGGTTTCAGCGTCAAACTGGTGCCCGGCAATGGCACGATCCGGGTTGCTGTCGTGGTGGCCGGCGCAGCGAAGTAACAGGGTTTCGGCGGCCCGTTGTAACGGCCCCCCCATTGTAACGGCCTGTTGTAACAGGGCGGGCAGTGCCGACATGGCAATCGACTGCACAGGACCGTGACTGCCAATGTCTCACCTCGATCCACTTCTGCTGGCACGCCTTCAGTTCGGCTTCACGATCTCCTTCCACATCGTGTTCCCCGCAATCACCATCGGCCTGGCGAGCTTCCTGGCGGTGCTGGAGGGGCTGTGGCTGCTGAGGCAGGATCCGGCCTACCTCGACCTGTATCATTACTGGTCGCGCGCCTTCGCGGTGAATTTCGCGATGGGCGTGGTCTCCGGCCTTGTGATGGCATACGAATTCGGCACCAACTGGAGCGGATTTTCCGCCTTTGCCGGCGGAGTGACCGGCCCGTTGCTGGCCTACGAGGTGCTGACCGCGTTTTTCCTTGAAGCCGGGTTCCTCGGCGTGATGCTGTTTGGCTGGCGCAAGGTTGGGCCGGGGCTGCATTTCTTCGCCACGCTGATGGTCGCCGCCGGCACGCTTGTGTCGATGACCTGGATCCTGGCCTCCAACAGTTGGATGCAGACCCCGCAGGGCTATGAAATCATCGATGGGCGCGTGGTGCCGACCGACTGGCTGGCGGTGATCTTCAACCCGTCCTTCCCCTATCGCCTGGTGCATATGGGACTCGCCGCCTATCTCGCGACCGCGCTATTCGTCGCCGCCACCGGCGCCTGGCACCTGCTGCACCGGCGCGACACCCCGCGGGTGCGGACGATGTTCTCCATGGCGATGTGGATGATCCTGATCACCGCGCCGATCCAGATCGCCGCGGGCGACCAGCACGGCCTGAACACGCTGCGCTACCAGCCCGCCAAGGTCGCCGCGATGGAAGGCGACTGGTCGTCCCGGCCGGGTGAGGGCGAACCGCTGATCCTGTTCGGCCTGCCCGACATGGCGCAGCAGAAAACCCTCGGTGCCATCGCCATACCGCATCTGGGCAGCGTCATCCTGACCCATACCTGGAACGACCAGATCAAGGGCCTGGCTGAATTTCCGCCGCAGGATCGTCCGAACGCCACGATTATCTTCTGGACCTTCCGGATCATGGTCGGTCTTGGCCTGCTGATGCTGCTGTTGGGCGTCATCGGCGTGGTGCTCCGCTGGCGCGGCAAGCTCTACCGGCAGGACGCATTCCTGCGCTTTGCCGTGGCGATGGGCCCGGCCGGCATCATCGCCATGCTGGCTGGCTGGATGACGACGGAGATCGGCCGCCAGCCCTGGGTGGTTTACGGGGTGATGCGCACCGCCGACGCAGCATCCCACCACTCGGCGCTGACCCTCAGCGTCAGCCTGCTGATCTTCGTGTTGCTGTATTGCGCGGTGTTCGGCACCGGGATCAGCTACCTGCTGAAACTGGTGGCCGTGGAGCCGGAGCGCAGCCCGCCGCCGGCCGATGCTGACCGGCCGCAGCAGCGCCCGGCGCGTCCGTTGTCCGCCGCACCGGATATCGATCCGATGGGCGCGGGGGAATAGAGCCATGGGTATCGACCTGCCGCTGATCTGGGTACTGATCATAGCCTTCGGCCTGATGATGTATGTCTTCATGGACGGGTCCGACCTGGGCATCGGCATCCTGTTCCCTTTCGTGCCGGGCACGGCGGAACGGGACACCATGGTGAACACCGTGGCGCCGGTGTGGGACGGCAACGAGACCTGGCTGGTGCTCGGCGGTGCCGGGTTGCTGGCTGCATTCCCGCTGGCTTACTCGGTGCTGCTGAGCGCGCTTTACGTCCCGCTGGTGCTGATGCTGATGGGGCTGATCCTGCGCGGCGTGGCGTTCGAATTCCGCTTCAAGGCTGATCAGTCGCACCGCCCGCTCTGGGATCGCGCGTTTGCCGGCGGATCCTACCTGGCAGCGTTCTGCCAGGGTGCCGCGCTGGGCGCGTTCATCGACGGGTTCACCGTGACCGGTCCATCCTATGATGGTGGCGCACTCGACTGGCTGACGCCGTTCAGCGTGTTCACCGGTGTTGGGGTGATTGTCGCCTATGCGCTGCTGGGCAGCACCTGGCTGACGATGAAGACCGACGGCGCGCTGCAGGGCCGGATGATCGGCATTGCCCGGCGGATCGTGCCGGTGCTGCTGATCGGCATCGGCGTTGTCAGCCTGTGGACGCCGCTGGCGCACGGCGCGATCGCCGACCGATGGTTCTCGGTGCCGAACATCTTCCTGTTCGCGCCGGTGCCCGTGCTGGTGCTGGCGACGTGCTGGCAATTGATGCGGGTGCTGACAGGCGGGTCCGACGGCAGCATCCCCCACGCCGGCCCGTTCCTGCTGGCGCTGTTCCTGCTGTTCCTCGGCTACTCCGGCCTGGCGATCAGCCTGTGGCCGAACATCATCCCGCCCGGCGTGTCGTTTCGCGATGCCGCCGCGCCGGCCCAAAGCCAAGGCTTCGCGCTGGTTGGCGCCCTGCTGATCATCCCGATCATCCTGGCCTACACCGCCTGGGCGTATTACGTGTTCCGCGGCAAAGTGTCCGACAGCGAGGGCTACCACTGATGTGGGTTCGCCGTACGAGCTGGTTCGTCGCGATCTGGGCAGGCAGCGTGCTGGCACTGGGCGCGGTGGCAATGCTCATGCGCGCGTTAATGAGCCTGGCCGGCCTGACGGGCTGAAGGGCTGGCCGACTAAGCGGCACGACCAATTGACGGACGCCGATCCCGCGGTCAGACCGGTGCCAACATGTCGGGCGCCAACAGATCGGTGCCAACAGGTCGGGCGCCAACAAGTCTGGGGAGATGAAACACATGCAGGATTTCACTGGCAGGACAGCGGTGGTGACCGGCGGCGGCACCGGAATGGGGCGCGAGCTGGTGCGTCAGCTTGTGGCCGAAGGCTGCAACGTGGCGATGTGCGATGTCTCGACGGCCAACATGGCCGAAACCAGGCGGCTGTGTGACGCCGCAGGCATTCCGCAGGGCCTGCGGGTCACCAGCCATGCCGCCGACGTGTCCGATGAGGCCGACGTGCAGCGGTTCCGCAATGAGGTGGCCGAACAGCACGGCGAGACCATCCATCTGCTGTTCAACAACGCAGGCATCGGCGGCGGCGGCAGCATGATCGCCAATAGCCGCGAGGAATGGGAAAAAACCTTCAACGTCTGCTGGGGCGGCGTCTACTACAACACACGCGCCTTCCTGCCGATGATGTTGCAGGCCGACCAGGGCCACATCGTCAACACCAGCAGCGTCAACGGCTTCTGGGCTTCGATCGGGCCGCGGATCCCGCACACCGCCTATGCGGCGGCCAAATTCGCCGTCAAGGGCTTCACCGAGGCGCTGATCACCGATCTTCGGCTCAATGCGCCGCATATCAAATGTTCAGTGGTGATGCCGGGGCATATCGGCACGTCGATCGTTGCCAACTCCCGCAAAGTCCAAAGCGGCAATCAGACGGATACGATCGGCGAGCGGGAGATCGCTCAGTTTCGGGCCCGCCTGGCGTCGACCGGAGCGGAGCCGTCGGGACTGACGGACGATGATATCCGGGTTCGGATGACCGAGCGGGCGCGAAGCTTTCAGGAGGACGCGCCGATGACCGCGGCGCAGGCGGCGACAACCATCCTTGATGGGGTGAAGGCCGATCGCTGGCGGATCCTGGTGGGGAATGACGCCCATGCGATCGACAGTCGGGTTCGGGCCACGCCGGAACAGGCTTATGACGTCGGTTTCTTTGAGGAGTTCGCCGCCGAGGTCGGCTGGAAGTTGGGCTGACGGTGGCACTGATACCATAGGGGTCATCGTTTTCCGGCCGCTGCGGCGACCCTGCACGCGGCAGTCAATCACGTCCGAAAACGGCGAGACATGATCCGGCGGTGGGCTACGATGACCCCGCACCGGATGAAGAACCCGCCGTGACCCAGCCCGCCATGCTGCAACCCGATGACCCGCTGCTGCTCGATCTCGACCACGATGCCTGCTACCGGGCGGTCGCGGTGCGCGATCCGCGGTTTGACGGCCGGCTGTTCCTGGGCGTCAGGACCACGGGCATCTACTGCCGGCCGATCTGCCCCGCGCGCACCCCGCGGCAGCATAACGTGGTGTTCTTCCCGACCGCCGCGGCCGCTCACGAGGCCGGGTTTCGCCCCTGCTTGCGCTGCCGACCGGAAACTGCGCCGGACCTCGGCGCCTGGCGTGGCGCCTCCAACACCGTATCGCGGGCGCTGGCGTTGCTGGAGATGGGGGCGCTTGACGACGGATCGGTTGACGATCTCGCCGGGCGGGTCGGGGTTGGCGAACGCCAGCTGCGGCGGCTGTTTCAGCAGCACCTGGGCGCCTCGCCGGTTGCCGTCGCCCAAAGCCGGCGGGTCCTGCTGGCGAAGCAGTTGATCCATGAGAGCCGGTTGCCGATGACCGAGGTCGCATTGGCTGCCGGGTTCGGCAGCCTGCGGCGCTTCAACGACACATTCCAGACGCTGTTCAAGCGTCCGCCGACGGCATTGCGACGGGCCGCCGGTGCCGATGTGTCGGCCGGCCCGCGTGGGGAAATCGTCCTGTTGCTGCGCTATCGGCCACCTTATGACTGGCCCGCAATGCTGGGTTTTCTGCGGATGCGGGCAATTGCCGGGGTGGAGAGTGTGCAGGATGGCGTCTACCGCCGGACCATCGGGCTGGGCGGCCGGCAGGGGTCGGTCACCGTACAGCCGGCGCCGAACAACGCGCTGCAGGCCAGCGTGCGATTTCCGAAACTGTCCGCCCTGCCCCAGATCATCGCGCGATTGCGCCGGGTGTTCGACCTCGCGGCGGACCCTGACGCGATCGCGCTGCAACTGGTCAAGGACCCTACCCTGGCGCCCCTGGTGGCCGCACGACCCGGCCTGCGGGTTCCCGGCGCCTGGGACGGCTTCGAACTGGCTGTGCGCGCGGTGCTCGGCCAGCAGATCACGGTGGCGGGGGCGATCCGGCTGGCGGGTGGCCTGGTGACCCGGTTCGGCATGCCATTGTGTGAGCCTGACGGGGCGCTTACCCATGTATTCCCGGAACCGTCAGCATTGATCGGCGCTGACCCAACCACCATGGGCATGCCGCGCAGCCGCGGCGCGGCACTGCTGTCCGTGGCTGCCGCCGTCGTCGCCGACCCGCACATCTTCGCCGCCGGGCGCAGCCTGGATGAGGCTGTGGCGCAATTGAAGGCGCTGCCCGGTATCGGTGAGTGGACCGCCCAATACATCGCCATGCGCCAGCTACGGGAGCCGGACGCCTTTCCCGCCGCCGACATCGGCCTGATGCGCGCAATGGCCGGCGCGGACGGCCTGCGCCCGACCGCCAGCGCCCTGCTGGCCCGCGCCGAGACATGGCGCCCCTGGCGCGCCTACGCCGCACAACATTTGTGGGCAAGCACATGAATGGTCATTTCTTTATGGAAGCGTTTTCCACGCCGACCGGCCCGATGCTTCTAGTCACCGATGCGGCTGACCGGGTGCGTGCGCTCGATTGGCAGGATCATGCCGACCGGTTGCACCACCTGATGCGGCTGTACGAAGGGCCGGTTCGGCTGGACACGCGGCCGGCCCCGTCGCCGGCGCGCCACGCGGTCGAGGCCTATTATGCCGGCGAGCTGGCGGCAATCGACCAGCTGGCCGCACAGACCGGCGGAACCACCTTCCAACAGGCTGTTTGGGCCGCGCTGCGCACGATCCCGACCGGCCGCACGACGACCTATGGTGCGCTTGCCGTCCGGCTTGGGCGGCCGAAGGCAATGCGCGCCGTCGGCATGGCCAACGGGGCCAACCCGATTTCCATCATCGTGCCCTGTCACCGCGTCATCGGCGCGAATGCCGGCCTGACCGGCTACGGCGGCGGACTGCAACGCAAACGCTGGCTGCTGTGCCATGAGGGTGCGATTGCTGCTGAACCTGTACTGGCCATTTGACATCGGCCATCTGACATTGGCCTTCTGACACTGGCCATTCGACATTGGCCAGCTGGCACTGGCCTTCAAAACCACTCGCGCGCGGCGCCTCACATGGATTTGTTTGCGCGTTCAGCATCATCCTGTTGTCGTTTACGATTTGCACTATAGTTTGATTTGGCAAGCGCTTTCATGGCATTGTCATGGTCGCGCAAACATAATCCCGTTTACATGGCGACGCATCTGTCGCTTAGCGTTCATAAAATGATCGCCGCACTGCTTACCGGCCCTGTTTTCGCCAATCGTATTTGTTTATCAACAGCGATGAAGCGATATTAAGGCAGCAAGCTTTTCATGCGTGGATACCAAACCAATCTCATACATAATCCGGATGCAGACGCCGCGGGATTTGTCGCGCCGGAAATCGCCGCTCGCGCTACGCCGGTTCTCGACACGCACTGCGAACCCATCGTGTTTGATGGCTGCTTCGGGTGGTACCACTCCGGCCACGCTCAACTTGGGATCGTCTTGTGCGGCCCGCACGGCTACGAAGAATTATGCGTCCACCGCCATTGGCGGGAATTCGCCGAGGCCCTGGCGCGGGAGGATTTGCCGACGCTGCGGTTTGACTACCCGGGCACCGGCGATTCGGCAGATGATGACGAAAGTCCCAACCGGGTACAGGCCTGGGTGGAAAGCATACGCCAGGCCGTGGACACGTTGCGGCGGATCGCCGGCGTGGACCGCGTGGCGCTGGTCGGCCTGCGGATGGGCGCCTTGCTGGCGCTGGAAGCTGCTGCATCGATTGATGACCTTGCCGCGCTGGTGCTGCTGGCACCGGTCGGTTCGGGTGAGACCTGTTTTCGTGAGCTTCGCGCCCTGGCCATGATGCGGGCGCCGGCGCGTCATCGTCAGTCGGCCGTGGTCACTGAAACCGGCCTGGAAGCAGCCGGCTTTGTCTACACGGCACAGACAATCGCCGATCTGCGCCGGTTGCCGACGCCACAGGGACGCCGCCCGCCAGCCCGGGAAATCCTGTTGTTGCATCGCCCCAACGCCGTTCCGGACCGTGACCTGCACGTCCGGCTCGACACCTGTGGCGCCCCGATTGAGGATGCGCCGTTCGACGACTATCCGTTGTTGTTGCGTAATGCAGATCTGTCTGCATACCCGGTGCATGGCTTTGGACGTGTCGTGGAGTGGCTGGCCGCGCGGCACGGTGGAACACGCCGGACCACGCCGGCTATGACGCGGCTGACCGTGCTGCGGCTGGCCGAGGCTGAGGAAAAACCGATATTCCTCAGCCGCGCGCCGGACCTGTTCGGGGTGCTGTGCAAACCCTACGGGGTGGCACGCAGCACGGCGGTGGTGTTCCTGAACACCGGCCTGAACCATCATATCGGCACCAGCCGGATGACTGTCACCATGGCACGCCGGCTCGCCGGGCTCGGCTTCACGTCGTTACGATTGGATATCAGCGGCGTGGGCGACAGCGACGGTCGTCCCGGTCTTTCGGCGGATCCGACGGTGGATGTTTCGGCAGCACTCGATGCGCTGCGCGACCGCGGCTACGACGAATTCATCCTGATCGGCCTGTGTTCAGGGGCAAAGCTGGCGCTGGAAGCCACCCTGCGCGATGCCCGCATCGTTGGCCAGATACTGCTGAATATTCAAGGTTACTGGCAGCAATCCGGTGACGTCAAGAATTACGTCTCGCGTCGGGCGTATTTCCGGATGGCAAGGCAAGCTTCGACATGGAAGCGGGTGTTGAAGGGACGCGTTGATATCACCGGTATCAGCCGCGCGATCGTTCAGCGCAGCATCCAGGCCGCCGGCCACAACATCGCCGGCGCCTGGGGCAAGCTCTGGCGGCGTGACAGTACGCGCGGCGTCGCGGTTGCGGAATTCCGCGCTCTGGCCGCCCGCAACGCGCAAACCCGCTTTGTCTTCGTCGAAGAAGATCCGGGACTCGACGAAATGGAAGTGGTGTTTGGCCGCGGCGGACAGATGCTGAAGGGGGTGCCGAACGTCGGCATCGAGATCCTGACCGAAGGCGATCATATCTTTTCCTGGGACTATTCCCGCCGGCAGTTGTTTTCGATTGTTGAAGCAACGATCGACAACCTTGCGGCCCGCCGGACCTGAACCGTCTACTGCAGTCTTTTCGTGATGGAGACTTGATCCTGACCATGCAATCAATTCAGAACGACGTGCGCCGGCTGTTGCGGGCGCACGGCACGCTGACCGCGGATGTGGACGCCCTGGCGCCCGACACCGACCTGTATGAAGCGGGGCTGACCTCGCTGTCGGCAGTCGACCTGATGCTGGCTGTCGAGCAGACATTCGACTTCATATTCCCCGACGACGCCCTGAACCGCCGGACGTTCTCCTCGATTGAATCGATTGCCTCGGTTGTCGAACGTCTCAAGGCCGGCGCCGCCGCATGATCGCTGCGCGGGACGCGGTTTGCGCAGTCGCCGCCCGACATGCGCCGGCAGTGGATGCAGAGGCCCGGTTCCCGCTGGAGGCCATAGCCGCCCTGCGGGACGCCCAGCTGCTGGGCGCGCTGGTGCCGCGCGACCTCGGCGGGCAGTCCGCCTCGATCACACAGCTTGCCGCGGTTTGCCACCGGCTCGGACAGAGTTGCGCCTCCACCGGGTTGATCTTCGCCATGCACGTGATCCAGACCGCCTGCATCGTGCGGCACGGCACCACCCCGTGGCACCAAGACCTGCTGCGCACGATGGCAGCCGAACAATCCCTGCTCGCCTCGGCCACGACCGAAGCCGCGACCGGCGGGGATCTGGGCCGCAGCGACTGTGCGATCCAGGCTGCGGACAACCGGTTCACGCTGGACAAGACAGGCGCGGTTATCTCGTACGGCGATCATGCCGACCTGATCCTGGCAACGGCTCGCCGCGGGCCTGAGGCTGCGCCATCGGATCAAGTGCTGGCGGTGCTCCCGCGCCGCCATGTCGAACTGGTGCGCATCGCGGGATGGGATGCGCTCGGCATGCGCGGCACCTGCAGCAATACGTATAACCTCCGCGCCCAGGGTCACGCTGATCAGATCCTGCCAACGCCATACGGCGATATTCAGAACGACACCATGACGCCGTTCGCCCATCTCACCTGGTCCGCCGTCTGGCTTGGTATCGCCGTCGATGCCTTATCGCGGGCGCGCCTCTATCTGCGCAAGAAGGCCAACGCCACCGCAGGGCTGGCACACCTGGTCGAGGCCAATGCGGCGCTGCAACGGTTGAAAGCTGACCTGGCGGCAGCTCTGCGGCTTTACGAGACGCATCTTGCGGCGAACCAGCCGGCGCCGCTGTCGCTGCTGACTGTTATGAACAACCTGAAACTGTCGGTGTCGACCGGGGTGATCCAGATCATCCAGCAAGCACTGACAATCTGCGGCATCGCGGGCTATCGAAACGACTCGCCTTACGCCGTCGGACGCCATCTGCGCGATGCGCTGTCGGCGCCGCTGATGGTATCAAATGACAGGATTGCCGGCGGGATGGGTAAACTGTTGCTGCTGCAACGGATCGAAACCGAACTCGTGCCCGGTGCGGAAAATTCCAGTGGAAATAATGCCAGCTGGGAAAATTCCGGCCAGGCGAACCTTGGCAGGGAAAACTCGGGCGGAGAAAAACATTGAGCAATCTGCGCTGCGAGTTGGTCGACGCCGGGCTGTTGATCGCCACCGGCGTCGATGGCGTCGTCGGGCGGGGTGCGACGTTCGAGAATGTGCTGACCCACCTTGATCGGGTAATCGCCCAATGGGGACAGCGGGATGGCGCGGAAACAGTGCATTTCCCCCCTGTCATCAGCCGCATGCAGCTGGAGCGGAATGGCTACCTCAAGAGCTTCCCGCAGCTCGCCGCGGCAATACATGGCTTTACCTGCAATGACCACGGGCAGGCCACGGGTGAGGATCTGGCGACCGGCCTGATGCTGGTGCCGTCGGCCTGCTATCCGATCTACCCAATGGTGGCCGACCGCGGGAAGCTGCCGGCTGAAGGTGCACTGTTCCATATCCAGTCCTGGTGTTTTCGCCGCGAGCCGTCGACCGACGCGCCCCGTCTGCAAAGCTTTCGAATGCACGAATATGTTCGGCTCGGCACGGCCCAGGATGTTCTCGCAACGCGCGAGCGATGGATCGACCAGGCGCGGTCATTACTTGATTCGCTCCAGCTGCCGTTTCACGTCGATGTTGCCAACGACCCGTTTTTTGGACGCACCGGGCGGCTGGTGGCCAGCAGCCAGCGCGAACGCAACCTGAAGTTCGAACTATTGGTTCCGATCACGGAAGGCGCGGAGCCGACCGCCTGCTGCAGCTTCAACTACGCTGAGGACCATTTCACCGCGGCGTGGCAGATCGCGATGCAGGATGGTGCCAAGGCCTACAGCGGCTGCATTGGGTTTGGCATGGAACGAATGACCCTGGCGCTGTTCCGCCACCACGGGTTCGATCCGCAGAACTGGCCGGCAAGCGTGCGCTCGGTGCTGAACCTGTGACCGGGCTGACATAAACCTGGTTGCTGCAAAGTCGTTACAAACTCCATACCAGCCGGGCTGACCGTAGGATCAGCCCGTCAGCGCCCTACCCACCGCCGCCGCCGCCGCCGCCACCACCCAGCCCGCGCGGCAGCGAAATCCGCAAAACCTGCTTCTCGCAAATCCACGAGCCGTCCATGGAAAACGTCACATCCTGTGCGGTGAATCGCCCGGTGACGCTCTCCTTCCGGCCCGTGTCCTTCTGCGTCACCCACATTTCATAGCTGTCGTCGGCGTTGAGGGTGCCGGACAATGTTCCGATCTGATTGGATGGCTCTCGGCTCAGGTATCCCCCGATGGATCGCTGGGCATCGACGACAAAATGCCAGTCCAGCGCAGGACAACCGCCCTGAGGCCTGGTGTGAAGCGCGTACCACTGTCCCGGCAGCACTTGCTCCAGGGTGCATGCAGCGACGACGCCGAGCGCCAACACTCCGGCCGTCGTCGTGAGCATGTGTCTGCCCAAGGTCATCCCAGATCCTCCACCGTGCGCATCAAGTGGGGCCGGCGCCGGAAATGTCAGCCACAAAGGATACCCGATGCGCACAAACGCCTAACGATCGGCTCTGGCATGACCAGCTTTGGGCATGACCGGCTGGTAGCATGATCGACTTGGGGATTATGCCGCACCATCGGCAGCGTCAATGATATCAACGCGTTCGCGCTCAGGATTGACGACCGGCCACCGGACGGGTCAGAGTCATGTCCGCGTGTGTTGCATCGCTGCCAACAAGCCGCACATTGCCAACTACCGACCTCGAAGGAAGCACCCGCCATGCCGGACGGCACGACCGCACCGAAGCCTCTGCCCGCTCCACGCGATCCGCATTTGCGTGACCTTGCCGATTGCATTCGCGTATTGGCAATGGATGCGGTCGAGGCTGCGAAAAGCGGCCATCCCGGCATGCCGATGGGCATGGCCGATATTGCGACTGTGCTGTTCTCGGAGTTCCTGCGTTTCGATGCGGCCGACCCGCATTGGCTGGATCGCGACAGGTTCCTGATCTCCAACGGCCATGGCTCGATGCTGCTGTATTCGTTGCTATACCTGACCGGCTATCAGGATATGACGATCGACCAGATCAAGCGGTTCCGCCAGATCGACAGCAAGACGCCCGGCCATCCCGAATACCACCATGCCGAAGGCATTGAGACGACGACCGGCCCGCTCGGACAGGGCACCGCCAACGCCGTCGGCATGGCACTCGCCGAACGCATCATGAATGCAACGTTCGGCGACGCGCTGGTTGATCATTACACGTATTTCTTCTTGGGTGACGGCTGCCTGATGGAAGGCATCAGCCACGAGGCGATCTCGATGGCCGGGCACCTGAAGCTGGGCAAGCTGATCGCGTTCTTCGACAATAATTCCATCTCGATCGACGGCGCCACCAGCCTGGCGGTGTCGGACGACCAGACCGCGCGCTTCCGGGCCTCCCATTGGCACGTGCAGGAAATCGACGGGCACGACACCGATGCGATCCGCGCGGCCATCAAGGCCGCACAGGCGGTGACCGACCAGCCTTCGATGATCTCCTGCAAGACGGTCATCGGCTTCGGCTTCCCGACCCGGGCCGGCACCCAAAAGGCACACAGCGATGCACCCGGGGAAGAGGAGATCGCCGGCGCCCGCAAGCTGCTGAGCTGGACCGCCTCGCCGTTCGAAATTCCACAGCCCCTGCTGGACACCTGGCGCAAGATCGGCGCCAAGGGCCGCCCTGCCCGCATGGCATGGGCCGATCGGGTCAAGGCGGCGCCCGACGGGCTGCGCCAGGATTTCGAGCGACGCACCCGCGGTGAGCTGCCGGAAGGCTGGCGCAATGCCATTGTCGCCGCGAAGCAAGAGTTTCTGGCCGAACCGAAGGAATTGGCGACCCGCCAGGCCAGCGGCGCGGTGCTCAACCACCTGTTCGACGCCATTCCGGAACTGCTGGGGGGGTCGGCGGATCTGACGCCGTCCAACAACACCAAGGCAAAGAACCAGGTCGAGATCCGGCCCGGCGCCTACAAGGGCTCCTACGTGCATTACGGCGTTCGCGAGCATGGCATGGCGGCGGCGATGAACGGCATCGCCCTGCACGGCGGCCTGATCCCATACGGCGGCACATTCATGTGCTTTTCCGATTACAACCGCCCAGCGATCCGCCTGGCGGCGATGATGGAAATCCGCACGATCTTCGTGATGACCCACGACTCGATCGGCCTCGGTGAGGACGGACCCACGCATCAGCCGATCGAGCATCTGTCGGCGCTGAGGACCATCCCGTATCTCGCGGTCTACCGCCCCGGTGATCCGGTCGAGACGGCGGAGTGCTGGGAAGCAATTCTCGACGCCCCCCGCCGCGCCGCGCTGATCGCGCTGTCGCGCCAGCCGATGCCGTTGCTGCGCCGCGACGCCGGCACTGAGAACCTGTCCGCCAAGGGTGGCTACGTGCTTCAGGAGGCCGATGGGCCGCGCGCCCTGACGATCATGGCCACCGGCTCCGAACTGCACCTCGCGGTCGAAGCCCGCAGCGAAATGCAGAAGCAGGGCGTCCCGACCGCTGTGGTGTCGATGCCATGCAGCCTGTTGTTCGAGCAGCAGGACCCCGCCTACCAGCGCGCCGTGCTGGGTGAAACCCGGGCCCGGGTTGCGGTCGAAGCCGGGGTGCAGATGTCGTGGGACCGCTATCTGGGTCTCGACGGACGGTTCGTCGGGATGCACAGCTTCGGCGCGTCCGGCAAGATCGGCGACGTCTACAAGAAGTTCGACATCACGACGGCGGCGGTGGTGCGTGCCGCACAGGAAGTGATCAAGCACCTCGGCAGCTGAACATCAGTCCCCGCACCATGGCCGGCGATGGAAATACCAAAGCCGGTTAGGGGCGGAGTGGTTGGAACGTGGCAATTCCCGTATATTGCTTGGGCGTACCGTCCAGGGCGGGATCACAGCCCCGCTGTCGCGCTTGCGGCAGTGGATCCGTAGCCGGCGGCGCTTCCTGAGCATTTTCAGGACCAATGGCGGACGGCCTCAGTCACCCGCCCGTGCGCGCGACGCCAGCAACTCGCGTACTTTCTCCACAAGCGTCGTCAGTTCGACCGGCTTGGTCAGGACCAGGCCGTCCTCCGTGGAAGCCTGCTTGGCGGCGTGATCAAACGCGGTCATGTAGATGATCGGCAGTCCCGGATGGTGATAAAGCGCACTCCGCGCAAGCGCCACGCCGCTCGGTTGTCCCTTGGGGAACAGCAGGTCGGTCAACAGCAGGTCGATCTTCGCGCTGGCACCCACAAAGGGCCACGCTTCGGTCGAGCCAACGTAGGATTCAACATCGAATCCGGCCTTCTCCAGCGCCTTGCCAACTGCGTAACAAAAACCAGCATCGTCCTCTACGACGATAACTTTTCCTGACATGCCGAACCTCTCATATCCCATCAAAGCGCGTTGACGAATTCGTGACAAGCTCGAATTCACTTTGGTTCGCGATGGACCCCGCCCTGTGCTGCGGGTGTCGCTGGGCTATACCCTGTCGTGCGGCGCCGACCCTTGCGCGCCCCACACCGCCTGCGCCACTTTGCGCCAACACCTTGCCGACAGGGTCCCTCCGATTCCCACCACCGACCATGTGAAGCGTCCTCGTAAAGCCGCCCGCAAACCCAGGCCGGCGGCGTTCACGCCGTTGAAAACCGAGCGGCTGATGCTGCGGCCGCTGCGTAATGAGGACGCCGAGGCATTGCACCGCCTGGTCAATGACTGGGAGGTTACGCGCACGCTCGCTGAGATCCCCTACCCGTATCCCAGGGCGTTGGCGGACGATTGGATCGCATCCACCGCGGCTCAACTTGCCGAAGGAAGCGGCTACCACCTCGCCATCACCGGCACCGAGGGCACCACCGAAACGCTGGTCGGTCTGGTGGGGCTGCGCGTCGACACCGGCAAACGGACTGGCCGCCTGGGCTACTGGGTTGGGCGTGCCTACTGGGGCCATGGCGTGGCCACCGAGGCCGCCAGGCGGATGATCAGTTGGGGCTTCGCCAACCTGCCACTGGACCATGTCGTCGCTGAGGTCGTCGAAGGCAACGAGGCATCCTGTGCCGTGCTGCGCCGGATCGGCTTTCGGGAAACCGGAACCGGCGTAAGATCCTCGCTGACCACCGGTGCAGACCATGCGGTGCGGGTGTTCGAAGCTACCCGAGACGACATCTTCGGCCGGCCTGAAGCGCCGGTTGCGGATGCCGCCAGTCCCGGCACCAAGCCGTTGCTCCTGGTGGCGGCCTGCGCGCTCGTCGATGTCGACGGCCGCGTCTTGCTGGCACGCCGGCCGGAGGGCAAGAAGATGGCCGGGCTGTGGGAATTCCCGGGCGGCAAGCTCAATCCCGGCGAAACGCCCGAGGCAGCGCTGATCCGCGAACTGAAGGAGGAACTCGGTATCGACGTCGCCGCTGCTTGTCTGGCACCCTTCGCGTTTGCCTCACACGACTACGAGGGGTTTCATCTGTTGATGCCCCTGTTCGTTTGCCGCCGGTGGAAGGGCACGCCAACCTCCCGCGAGCAACAGACCCTGGCATGGGTGCGCGCGGCGAAGCTGACCGAGTATGAAATGCCGCCCGCCGACAAGCCTTTGATCCCGCTACTGCGCGATTTCCTGTAGGGAACCCACGATGTCCCAGACGACGAAGAAAAATCCCACCGCGTGTCTGCTGGTCATCGGCAACGAGGTGCTGTCCGGGCGCACCCGTGACGCCAACATCCAGTTCCTGGCCACCGGGTTGGGCAATCTGGGCATCCCGATGCGCGAGGTGCGGGTGATCCCCGACGTGCCGGCGGTGATCATCGGCACGGTCAACGAGGTGCGCGCCAAATTCGACTACGTGTTCACCACCGGCGGCATTGGCCCGACGCACGACGACATCACCAGCGAATGCATCGCCGCGGCCTTCGCCGTGCCGTGGGAGCCGCATCCTATGGCCTGGCCGCGCATGGAGGCCAGCTACAAGCCCGGCGAGTTCAATGCCGCCAGGCAGCGCATGGCCACGATGCCGCGCGGCGCGGCGCTGATCGAAAACACCATCAGCGTCGCGCCGGGGTTCCAGATGGAGAACGTCTACGTCATGGCGGGGGTGCCGCGCGTGATGCAGTCGATGTTCGAATGGCTGGCGCCACGGCTGGAGGGGGGTGCCAGGATCGAGATGCGCTCTGTGCATGTGCTGGGACTGCCGGAGGGGGTGATCGCCGACGGTCTCGCGGCGATCCAGCAACGCTATCCGGACATCGATCTGGGCAG
The DNA here is from genome assembly GCA_965200665.1 of Rhodopila sp. Classification (GTDB taxonomy): domain Bacteria; phylum Pseudomonadota; class Alphaproteobacteria; order Acetobacterales; family Acetobacteraceae; genus Rhodopila. Next base: position 183,949 of record OZ241370.1, read on the forward strand.
CTATCCGTTCTACCGCTCGACCGGCAGCGGCGTGGCACTGGTCGCCAAGGGGCCGGATGGGGCGGCAGCCGAGAAGGCGATCGCCGAGGTGACGGAGCTGATCATCCAGTTGGGCAAGGTGCCGATCCCCGGCGAGCCCTCGGACGTCTGAAATACATATCCTGTAGTCGCAACCACTGAAGAGTCGTATCGCCCGTTGTCCCGCCGGCGCGGCGGGTTGAACGACGCTGGTCAGATCGCTTGGCGGTGCGGCGCGACCGCCGGTTCGCCGGGTGCGACTTCCCGCTTGCGCGCAAAGAAGTCAGGCAATCCGCGTCGCGCCAGCAGCATCAACAGAAAACCGGTTACGACCGCGCCGATCCCGATCACGACGGGACCGCCCACCCCCAGTACCGAGATCTGACTGGTGGTCGCCGCGCCGGGCGCGAAAACCGACTTCGCCAGCAGCAGGAACATAATGAGCCCGCCAGCCGACGGAATCACCCCCATGGACAGGAAATTTCCGGGGCTGCGAAGGATCTCGCGGCGGTAGAACACCACGCAGGCCAGCGCGGTCAGCCCGTAGTAGAACGCGATCATCAGCCCCAGCGCAGTGATCGAATCGGCCAGCACGTCGGCCGACAGCATGGTCATTCCGACATATCAAAGGATCGACACGGCGCCGATCGTCACCGTTGCCACCCCCGGACTGAGGTGGTGCGGATGCACGCGGCCGAAATGCTCCGGGATGGCGCCGGCATGCGCCATTGACAGCGCCATGCGCGCGGCCGGCAGGATCGAGGTCTGGGTCGATGCCACGGCCGAGGACAGCACCGCCAGAACCAGCAGCTTGGCCAGCGCCGCACCCAGGACCGTTTGGCCGAGTGGTGCGAGGACGTCGCTGCCGTTCTGGGCGAACAGGGCTGGGCCGGCGACGGCGACCGCGGCAAATGCCACCAGCGCATAGAGCCCCACCAGGATGACTGTCGAGACCACCGCGGCCTGGCCGGGCACGGTATGCGGGTCCTTGGTCTCCTCGTTGACCGAGATGCAACTGTCCCAGCCCCAGTAGATGAATACCGCCAGCACCATCGCCTCGGTAAAGTGGCTGAAGTCATCGATGCGGAACGGATTGAACCAGCCGAGGGAAGGCTTTGGGGCATCGGCCGGGACATGCCCCAGCCAGACCTGGCCCAGGGCCACGCAGGCGAACAGCGCGAGGATCCCCAGTTCGGCGGCCAGCAGCCATTGCTGCGTGCGGGCCGACAGCGCGATGCCAAGGTAGCAGATCGCGGTCAGGACAATGATCCAGCCGACCCCGGCGATGGCGACGCTGATCGCGGATGGGTCCTCGATGCCGATCAGGCGGAACGAATAGCGGCCCGAGATATCGGCCAGGCTGGGCATCACCAGGATGTTGGTGACCATGATGCTCCAGCCGCCCATCCAGCCGGCGCCGGGACCCATCGATCGGGTGACCCAGAAAAACGTCGTGCCGCAGTCGGGGTCGGCGCGGTTCATGTGGTAGCACGCCACGGCGATGCACAGCATCGGAACGAACGCCAGCACCATGATGCTGGGGGTGCCGAGGGCGGCGAAGCCGACGATCGGGCCCAGGGTCGCGGCGATGCTATAGGCCGGGGAGGTCGAGGAGATGGCGATTGTCACGTTCGACAGAAACGACAGCGCATCCTGCTTCAGGCCCTTGTGGCGGACAGGGTTCATTGACGCCTCATGCTCGGTGGCGGGTCGGCAAAGGTGCTGGATGCCGTCAGCACGATGACGCCCAGCAGAAGCGAAAGGCCGCCGACGATGCCGGCAAGGCGCTCGATTCCGGGCAGGATGCTGGCCGGCGGCCCCGCGCCCTGCACCATTGTCAGGATAAAGACGATTGCGCCCTGGGTGCCGATGTTGCCGATGCCCCGTTGGCTCGCCTGGACATGGGCGTTGATCCAGAGTCCCGCCATCAGCATCAGTATCCAGGGCAGGAAGGCCTCGATCGACAGTGCCAGGCAGGCCAGCCCTGCGACCCCGCCGAACAGGCAGCCGAGAAGGCGATGGATTGCCCGTTCAATGATCTTGCGGTGGTCCGCCTCGGCATCGCCCGACACCGCCGGAACGGCCATGACCGCGGCTACGGTAATAGCAGTCTGCGACAGGCTCGGCAGCGCCAGAATGTTCCAGACCAATGGCAACAGCAGCACGGCCAGTCCGGCCTGCAGCGCATGGCGCACACATGGCCACTGTGCCCCGGTCAGGTCCGACCACCCCACGCCGGGTCCGGGCGGTCCGGTGCCGGCCTCCGGCGCCATCAGCACGGCCATCAGCATGGCGGATGCGGTGCCCAATGTGACCTCGGCGGTGCGATAGACGCCGACGCTGAGGCCTGACGCCGGATCGCTGAGGATGGCCATCAGCACCATGTCGGCGGTGACCCCGCTCAGCAGGAAGGCGTAGCCGTGCCCGCTGACCAGGAAGCCAAGCACCCCCACGAAGCTGACGGCGAACAGCAGCAGGCTGATGGCCACCGTGTCCCCGGCGATCAACGGTGCCAGCAGAACCGCTATGGCGGCGCCCAGGATCGTGCCGAATATACGCAGGATCCCGCGATGCACCGATGCCGGTGCGGTAGCCTGCGAAGATACGAAGGCGCTGATCGCCGCCCACCAGGCCGAATCGACATGCAGCACCAGCGCCAGCGTCGCGCCCAGCCCGACCGACAGTGCGATCGTTGCGTTCTGGCGGCTGCGCGGGCCGATCGCCCGCAACTCAATCAGTTCATGACGCATGCCGGTGGCGGCGTCGTGCAACACGGCGCGCGTCTCGGACAAGGCGCTCATGGCAGGATCAGCACCCGGGCATCCGCGCCCATGAAAAGCTTCAGGTCCGCTGGCGGACCGACCAGCGTCAGGGTAACCGGGAAGCGGCGCTGCAAGCGGATCCAGTCGGTCGTCGGCGCGACGTAGGGCAGCAGTTTGTTCGGTTCCGGCTCGCGGCTGATGCCACGCGCGACGCCGGCCACCCGCGCGCGATGCAGGTGCCATGGCTCGCTGTCCAGCCATACCCAGGCGATATCGCCGATCTCGAAGCCGCGGATGAAGCTTTGTTTGAAGTTGGCGACGATGCGAAACGCCGCCGCGTCGACAATGCCGATCAGCGGCACATCGGTCTGGGCGGTATCGCCGGGGCGCGTGGTGAGGTTGGTGATCGTTCCGCCGACGGGCGCCAACAGCCTGGTGCGGGCGAGCTGCCATTCCGCCGTCGCCAGTTCGGCGGTCATGCGCCGCTGGGCGGCCTGGTGCATGGCGGTCATCGCCTGCGCCCGCTCGACCGCGGCCTTCGCGGCCTCGACCGCGGCGCTGGCCTGGCGCAGATCGTCGTCGGCCTTCTCCAGGTCGGCACGCGACACGTCTTGCTCACGCGCCAGTTCGGCATAGCGATCGTGGTTTTTCCGGGTATAGGCAGCCGCGGCCAGTGCCGCCGCCAGGTCGGCCTGCAAGGAAGCGGCGGTGTCCTGGTCGGCCGCGACCTGGGCAACGGCTTCGGCCACTTCGGCGCGATGCTGATCGGCGACGAGCTGGAACGGGACAGGGTCGATCGTTGCCAGCAGGTCACCCCGCGCAACGGCCTGGTTGTCCGCAATGTCGACCGAGATGATGCGGCCGCCGACCTGCGGCGCGACCGCGACCAGATCGGACTGGACGTATGCGTCGGCCGTGTAGGCGAGGAACGTGCCGGCGACCTCATACGCCACGAACAGCCCGACAATCGCGGCGACGGTGATGCCGATGCGGCGGGTTCGGGTCATGGCGCCGCGACGCTGACTGGTGTGATGCGCAATATTTCCCCCCGGCATTGAGCTGGGCTCATCGTTTCCGGTTCGCGGCCCGCTGTCGAGCGCTGTTTGAGCGGGCGCGGTCGAGCGCTATAGTGGGCGTCGTGCCAGACGCTGATGATCTGTTCGCCGCCCCGGAACCCGCGGCGACGCCGCTGCCCGACAGCAGCCGCCCGCTCGCGGACCGGCTGCGGCCGGCCACGCTGGGCGATGTGGTCGGCCAGGACCATCTGCTGGGGGCGGAGGGGGCACTGACGCGGATGCTGGCGCGGGGTTCCCTGGCGTCACTGATCCTGTGGGGGCCGCCAGGGGTCGGCAAGACCACCATCGCGCGGCTGCTGGCGGCGCAGGCCGATCTGGCCTTCGTGCAGTTGTCGGCTGTATTCTCCGGCGTCGCGGACCTGAAGCGGGCGTTCGAGGAAGCCACCGGGCGGCGGCGGGTCGGCCAGGGAACGCTGCTGTTCGTCGATGAAATCCACCGGTTCAACCGGGCGCAGCAGGATGGATTTCTGCCGGTGGTGGAAAACGGGACCGTCACGCTGATCGGGGCGACAACGGAAAACCCGTCATTCGCGCTGAACGGGGCGCTGCTGTCGCGCTGCCAGGTGATGGTGCTGCGGCGGCTGGATGACCCGGCGCTGGAGCTGTTGCTGGCGCGGGCGGAGGCGGAGGTCGGGCGGCCCTTGCCGCTGACCGAGGCGGCAACAGGCATGCTGCGGGCGATGGCGGATGGCGATGGACGCTATCTGCTGAACATGGTGGAGCAGATTGCCGCCCTGCCCCCGGATGTGGCGGCGCTGGATGTGGCCGCACTGTCGGAGCTGCTGGCGCGCAGGGCCGCGCTGTACGACAAGGACCGGGAGGAACACTACAACCTGATCTCGGCGCTGCATAAATCGCTGCGGGGATCGGATCCCGATGCGGCGCTGTACTGGTTCGCGCGGATGCTGAATGGGGGCGAGGATCCGCGCTATATCGCCCGGCGGCTGGTGCGGTTCGCGGCTGAGGATATCGGTATGGCGGACCCCCAGGCACTGGCCCAGGCGCTGGCGGGGTGGGAGACATATGAGCGGCTGGGCTCGCCGGAGGGCGAATTGGCGATCGCCCAGGTGGTCGTTTACTTAGGGTCGGCGCCCAAGTCGAACGCAGTCTATACTGCATTCGGCCAGGCTCGGGCAGCCGCGAAAACGACCGGCAGCCTGATGCCGCCGGCCCATATCCTGAATGCGCCGACCAAGCTGATGAAGCAGTTGGGTTACGGCGCGGGGTATGAGTACGACCACGGGAGCGAGGAGGCGTTCTCGGGGCAGAATTACTTTCCGGATGGAATGGAGCGTGTGCAGTTCTACCGGCCGAAGGACCGCGGGTTCGAGCGGGAGATCAACCGGCGCCTGGAATACTGGGCGGAGATGCGGGCGAAGCGGGGGGTGTAGGCCTCAGAGCCCCAGTTGAAGGCGAATGATGCGCTCCACGGCCGCGATATCCTCTTTGTGCAGTGAAGCCATGAACCGGAGCAAGCGATGCTTGCTGGTCGTAGTAATCTGGTCAGCCATTGCTTTCCGTCGCTGGTTGGCGAACGAGATGTATGTCTCAGCGGGGTAAAGCCGATTGATTTGACTTGATATCGGGACAACCTGAACACGGTTCAGGAGGGCGTTAGCGACGTCGTTGCTGACGATCAGCGCGGGCCGGGTCTTCTGGATTTCGCCGCCGACGGAAGGATCGAAGGTGACCAACCAGACCTGGCCGCGGTGTGGCTGGACGTCAGTGGGCACGCTTGGGTTCGTCGGCGATGTCGGCGAGCAGGGCCTCGGTCCATTCCGTGGCTTCGGCCTCCCGCGCTTCGTCGGCCGCCATGGCGGCATAGCCGGCGGCGAGGTCCTGCCCGACCACGTGGGGGCGGGCGAGATCGTTCAGGAAGCGACTGATCCGGCGGCGACCGATAACGGTGTGCAGGCCATTGTAGACCTCAGCGTCTACCGTGATGGTGAGCTTCTTTGGCAATGTTGCCTCCAATACGTATTGGAATACGGCCTGTGGCGTGTAAACGCAAGGGTCAGCCACCGCTTCCGGTGGCTCAGGAATGTCCGGTTACGTTGGACCAGTTGCTAAGCGATTGGGCGTTGAATCGAGTATGCCCTTGATGCCGTCATACCTGGGGGCTCGGGAAGCATTGGCTGGTTGAGCGGTACTAGTTGGATTACCCGGCCAAGACTGAACCGGAAGGCGGCCGTCTGCTTAGACTGCTACCCATAAACCCCCGTCCCCTCGCCCCGCGTCATCCGCTCCATCAGCTCCGTCCCGGTCAACGCCGCCGCCACCGCCTCGGCGACCCGAATACCATCCACCCCGGCGGACATGATGCCGCCCGCGTAACCGGCGCCCTCCCCGGCCGGAAACAGACCCCGCGTATTCAGGCTGTGCCCATCCGCCCCACGCGCAATCCGGATAGGCGACGAGGTCCGGGTCTCCACCCCGGTCAGCACAGCGTCCTGCATGGCGAAGCCGGGAATGTCGCGGTCGAATTTCGCCAGCGCCTCGCGGATCGCCGCAACGGCGAAATCCGGCAGGCAGGCGGCCAGATCGGCCGGCTGCACGCCCGGCTTGTAGGACGGCACCACGGTCCCCACAGCCGTCGATGCCCGCCCGGCAAGCAAATCACCGACGCGCTGAGCCGGGGCGGCGTAAGCCTCACCGCCCGCACGAAACGCCGCCCGTTCCCACACGCGCTGAAATGCTATGCCGGCCAGCGGACCATCCGGGTAATCCGCTGGGGTGATGCCCACGACGATGCCGGCATTGGCGTTGAACTCGGCGCGCGAATACTGGCTCATGCCGTTGGTGGCGACGCAACCGGCTTCCGATGTGGCGGCAACCACCCGTCCGCCGGGGCACATGCAGAAGCTGTAGACCGACCGGCCGTTACTGGCGTGGTGCACCAGCTTGTAGTCCGCCGCGCCCAGCACCGGGTGCCCCGCAAATCCCCCGAACCGGGCTCGGTCGATCAACGATTGGGGGTGCTCGATCCGGGCACCAATGGAAAACGGTTTCGCCTCGATGGCAACACCGTGGCGGTGCAGCATGGCGAAGGTGTCGCGCGCGCTGTGCCCAATGGCCAGCACCACCGCCGAGGCGTCGATTTCCTCGCCATCGGCCAGCGTCACGCCGCGGATCTGGCGGTTGGCATCCAGCGCAATGTCCTCGACGCGGGCCGAGAAACGATACTCACCGCCCAGGGCTTCGATTTTCGCGCGGATACCTTCCACCACAGTAACGAGACGGAAGGTGCCGATGTGGGGTTTTGCTGCGGTCAGGATTTCCTCCGGCGCGCCGGCTTCGACGAACTCGGTCAGCAGCTTGCGGGTCAGATGGCGGGGGTCCTTGATGCCGGAATACAGCTTGCCGTCGGAGAAGGTGCCGGCTCCACCCTCACCGAACTGCACATTGGACTCGGGGTTGAGCACGCCCCGACGCCAAAGCCCCCAGGTGTCGCGCGTGCGCTCACGCACCAGCCTGCCGCGTTCCAGAATTAGCGGGCGAAACCCCATCTGGGCGAGGGTCAACGCCGCCATCAACCCACACGGGCCGGTGCCGATAACGACGGGGCGGCCGCGCGGCGTCCCCACGTGGACCGGCAGCCGGTAGCGCGTGTCGGGGGTCGAACGAAAACTTGGATTGCGTGCCAGGACAGCGGCTTCGTCGTGCACATCCGCATCTACCGCATACACCAGCGTGATGTTCGCCCGACGGCGCGCGTCGTAGCCGCGCCGGGCAACCTTGACATCGCGCAGCTCGGTGGCAGGGATGCCAAGGCGCTCAACAACGGCCTGGCGCAACGCCTCCGCCGTGTGGTCAAGCGGCAGCTTGAGTTCGTTGATGCGGATCATGCTGTGACGTCAGGGAATCGCGGCACCCTGCGTATTGACATACAGCGCATAGACCGAGGTGCTGGCGCACATGAACAACCGGTTACGCAGCAGGCCGCCAAAACACAAATTGGCGCAGGTCTCGGGCAGATGGATCTTGCCGATCAGGTCGCCGTCCGGCGCGTAGCAGCGCACGCCGTCCTCCTGCGGGTCGGCCCAGCCCATGCTGGTCCAGACATTGCCCTCGATGTCGAGGCGCAGCCCATCGGTGAAGCCGGGGGCAAAATCCTCGGCGAACACCCGGCCGTTGGACAGGCGCCCCGCCGCCACATCGACGTCGAAGACGCGGATATGGGCGGACCCGCCATGGGTCAGGCCGCTGTCAACGATGTAGAGACGCTTTTCGTCCGGCGAGAACGCCAGGCCGTTGGGCTGGGTGAAGTCATCAATGACCTTGCTGACTTCAGCGCTGCGGGGATCAACGCGGTAGACGTTCTGGGTCGCCTGCTCCTGCGGTGACTGCAGCCCCTCGTAGTTGCCGCCGATGCCGTAGGTGGGATCACTGAACCAGATCGAACCGTCGGATGCGACCACTACGTCGTTCGGGGCGTTCAGACGCTTGCCGTTGTAACGGTCAACGAGAATGGTGATGGTGCCGTCGAACTCGGTGCGGACGACGCTGCGGGTAGCATGAAGGCAACTGATCAGGCGGCCCTCGCGATCGACGGTGTTGCCGTTCGAATTCAGCGACGGGCTGCGGAAGACACTCAGGTGGTTGTCTTCGGCCAACAGGCGCATCTGGCGATTATTCGGGATGTCGCTGAACACCAGGTAGTTCCCGGCCCGGAAATAGGCCGGCCCCTCGGCCCAGCGAAACCCGGTGGCGACGCGTTCGACGGCACCGGTGCCGGGACTGCCCTTGAAGCGCTTGCGGTCAATGGCTTCAATGCGCGGATCGGGATACCGCGCGCCGGGCAGTGGACCCAGCGGAAGCGCGTCGGTCGGGATCAACGGATGGCCAGTGTGTCCGGTCACGATCACCTTCTTATCAATGCGGCAGGCAGGCAGGCTGTTCGCCGGCATCAAGCGTCGAGGGTCGTGGCCCAGCCATGCGGATCGTTGCTGGTGCCGTACTGGATGCCAACGATCGTGTCGTACAGCTTCTGGGTCAGCGCCCCGGTCTTGCCGCCATTGATCATGTAACGCTCGCCCTTGTAGCCAAGCTCGCCCACCGGGGAGATGACGGCGGCGGTGCCGGTGCCCCACATCTCCAGCGTGCCGGCCTTGGCGGCGGTGATCACGTCGTCGATCGAAATTGGCCGTTCGGATACGCGCAGGCCCCAGTCGCGCAGCAGGGTCAGCACGGAATCACGGGTAATGCCGGCAAGGATGGCGCCGTTCAGCGGCGGCGTGATCACCTCGTCACCGATCTTCAGCATGATGTTCATGGTGCCGACCTCATCGAGGTATTTGTGCTCGACGCCGTCCAGCCACAGCACCTGGGTGTAGCCGGCCTTCTGCGCCTCCTCCGCGCCGTATAGGGAGGCAGCATAGTTGCCGGCGGTCTTGGCCGCGCCCAGCCCGCCCTTCACCGCGCGGACATGCGTGTCCGACGCCAGGATGCGCACCGGGTTCATGCCTTCCTTGTAGTAGGCACCGACCGGCCCGACGATCACGTAGTACAGGTAGGAATGCGACGGGTGGACACCGAGGAAGGTCTCCGTCGCGATCACCGTCGGGCGAATATACAGCGAGGTGCCGGCCTTGTGCGGTACCCAGCGCTCGTCTGCCTTGACCAGGGCGCGGATGGATTCCTCGACCATCACCGGATCGAGTTCGGGAATACAAAGATAGTGGGCGGATTTGTTCAGCCGTCTGGCATGGTCGGCCACACGGAACAGGCTGACACGGCCATCGGCGCCCCGGAACGCCTTTAGCCCGTCGAAGATCGCCTGGCCGTAGTGCAGCACACAGGTGGCCGGATCCAGCGTGAACGGCGCATACGGCTCGATCCGCGGATTGTGCCAGCCCTTTCCGGACTCATAGTTCATCAGGAACATGTGGTCGGAGAAGACGTTGCCGAAGGTCAGGGTGTCGTCCGCCGGCGTCGGCTTCGGGGTGGCGGTGCGGGTGATCGCGATCTGGTTCACGTGCGTCTCATTGTCTGGGAGGGGACGTTTGGTCTGGGAGGGGACGTTTCTGGGACCAGACTACGATACCGTAGCAGCGAAGGCCAATGCCCGTTTGCGAGGCCAGTTCCGCAACAGCCAGTTCCGCAACAGGCGAAGGGGTGGGCAACCGGGCTATGGCAGTTGCAGCAGCCAGGGTTCGGCAAGCCCTAGCCCGCGGACCCTGATCCCGCCTGGAAGCTCGGCCTCATACGACAGGTGGTGATGACCGTGCACGATCAGGCTGGCGCCGCAGGTTCTGGCCAGGGTGTCGATGACGGCAAACCCATGCGGATGCGTGGATGGCGCCTCATGGGTGACCAGGATGTCATGGCGTTCTGCTTCCAGCCGGCGGAAATCCTCCGGGAAGATGGTGTCGCGGTGGAACAGCGGCAGGCCGTCCCGCCAGGCCTCGCCGGGGCGCAGCGCAGCCTGGAAGGCGGTCCGGGTTTGATAGCTGGGCTTGTCGTCGCCCGGAAGCCAGACGCGTGGCTTGAAGACGCCGGGCAGTCCAGCGACGCGGATGTCGCCGATCATCGTGACACGCAGGCCGAGGTCGCCTGGGGCGCTGGTTAGATTGTCGTATGCCGCCGCGGTTTCCGTGTCATGGTTGCCAACGATCCATTTGATGTCCCACCCCTGCCCGATCGCCGGAGCGAACACCTGCCTCAGCGGCGCCGGCAGGTCGCAGTCACCGAGCAGAATGAGCGTGCCGGGGGGATGATCGGCGCAGGCGCGCAGGATCGGGGCGAAATTGCGATGCGGGTCGCCGGCGAACAGGATCGTTTCAGGCAATCGCTGCCTCTACCCAGCGGGCCCAGGCCAGCACCGCCTTGTCATCGCCCTGGCGGCCGACGATCTGAATGCCGAGCGGCAGGCCGTTCGGCCCGGTTCCGGCAGGCACGGTGACGCAGGGGACGTGCAGCGACGTCCAGATGGAATTGAAAGCCGGCTCGCCGGTCCAGTCGAGCCCCTTCGGCGCCTCGCCCGGGGCGGACGGTGTGAGCAGGACGTCGAGGTCCTCCAGCACGGCGGGGAAAGCGCGTTGCGTGGTCGCGAATGTGCCATAGGCCCCGGCAAGCGCGGTTTCCGGCTGGGCAAGCCCCCATTCCAGACGCTCGCGCAGGCCCTCGCTGATCTGGTCCGGATGGTGGGTCAGTTCCCAGCCGAGGGCGCGGGCGCTCTCGCTGTTCATGATGATGGGATGGGCGTCGACCAGGGCATTGAAAGCGGCGGGAAGCTCGCGCTGGGTCACCGTGGCACCGGACGCGGCAAGCGCGCCGGCCAGGCGATCCAGCAGGCTTTGGGTCTCCGGGGCGGCAGTCGGCCAGGCCGGGGAACGGCAGATGCCGATCCGCGGCGCCCGGTCGGTCCTGACGTCGGGATCACCAAGGTCGCGGCCGGACACGGCGCCGGCGAACAGCGCGCAGTCCGCGACGGTGCGGGCGATGACGCCGATGGTGTCCAGGCTGTCGGCCATGATCTTCATGCCGATGCGGCTGATCAGGCCGTAGGTCGGCTTGTAGCCCACCGCACCGCAGAAGGCGGCGGGGCGGATCACACTACCGGCGGTCTGGGTGCCGTAGGCCAGCGGGAACAATCCGGCACCGATACCGGCGGCGGAGCCAGAAGACGACCCGCCCGGCGTGTGGGCGGGATTGACCGGGTTCATGGTCGGGCCGGGCTTGCGCGTTGCGAACTCCGTCGTGACGGTCTTGCCGATGATCACCGCGCCAGCCGCGCGCGCCCAGGCGACCGGGGCGGAGTCCGCCCGCGGCTGCCAGTTCGCCCATATCGGCGAGCCGTACTGGCTGGGCATGTCGGCGGTGTCGAGCACGTCCTTCGCCCCGACCGGAATACCCTGCAATGGACCCGGGCGCGCCGCCGCCGCAGCAGCGCGGGCCTGTGCCGGATCGAAATGAGCAAATGCGCGCACGCTCCCCTCCCGTGCCGCGATGCGATCCAGATAGGCGTCCATCAATGTGACAGGGTTCAGCTTGCCATCACGGATCAGGCGCACTGCGGCGGCGGCTGTCAGGTTGAGAAGATCGCTCGACATGCTGGTGCTCCGTTTTCACCATCGCAACACCGCTGGTTCGTCAGGTCAACGGGATGCAGCGAACTGAGAACCGTCAGCTTGCCTCAGCCCGCCCGGCAATCCTACGCTCCCGTGTCGCCGCGTCGGAACCGCCCCCCGCTTGCCGCTGATCGCCCGTTCGCTGCTATTCGCCTGCTTGGTGCTACCTGGAAGCCAACCTCATGCTCCGTCACCCCGCGTGGGACCTCGATCCCGATTTCCTCACCGTCAACCACGGCTCGTTCGGCGCCACGCCAAAACCTGTGATTGCTGCGCAGCGGATCTGGCAGGACCAGCTTGAGCGTCAGCCCAGCCGGTTCATGAGCACCGTCTATCCCACCGTCATCCGCAATGCCGCCGATACGCTCGCAGCCTTCCTGAACGCTGACGGCAAGGACCTGGTGTTTGTCGACAATGCCACCACCGGCTGCAACGCGGTGCTGCGGTCGCTGATGTTCCGGCCCGACGACGAGATCCTGATGCTCAGTCATGCCTATGGCGCCGTCCGCAACGCCGCGCGTCACGTCGCGGAGCAGGCCAGCGCCCGAATCGTCGAGGCTTTTGTTCCGTTTCCAAACCCAACCAGCATTGCCCTCGTCGACGCGGTCAAGGCAGCGATCACGCCCCGCACTCGCCTGGCCGTCATCGACCACGTCACGTCCGGCAGCGCCATCGTTCTGCCGATCCAGCGGATCGCCGCGGCCTGCCATGATGCCGGGGTCAAGATCCTCGTCGATGGCGCACACGCGCCGGGCCAGCTCGACCTGGATCTGACTGTCACCGGCGCTGACTGGTATGTCGGCAACTGCCACAAATGGCTCTGTGCCCCGAAGGGCTGCGCCTTCCTGCACGCTCTGCCGGACGCGCAGACCGACCTGCACCCCGGAACCATCTCGCACGGTTTCGGCAAGGGATTTCTGCCGGAATTCGACTGGACAGGCACCACCGACCCCAGCCGGTTCCTTGCCATCACCGCTGCGCTCGACTTTCACCAGGGTTTGGGCGGACCGCAACTTCGACAGCAAAACAAGTTACTGGCCGCGCAAGGCGCCGCCCTGATCGCACAGCACCTCGGAACCGAGGTGGGCACGACCGGCGGGCAGGCTGGTGCGATGGCCACTATCCGCCTGCCGGTCGACGGCACCACCGCGGAGCATGCCATGGCGATCCGCAAACAGCTGATGCTCGCCGGAACCGACGCTCCGGTGCATGCCCTGAATGGTGCCCTATGGGTCCGCCTGTCCGCCTTCGTGTATAACGAGCTGGACGATTATGCCGCGTTGGCAAGGCGGGTCGACACTGTGCTGGACCGCTCGTCCCGCTGAGCATGATTCTCATGGACGGGCTGTGCGAGGATGCGAGGTGCCTGAACACCTGCATCCCGCCCGACCGTCCCAGCCTAAACCGTCACAGCCTAAACCGTCACAGCCTAAACCGTCCCAGCCTAAACCGTCACAGCCTAATAGGTAGCTCTGTTCCGCATGATCAAACGATAGATGATCAGCAGGATAACGGCACCGACAATGCCGCCAATGAAACCCGCACCTTCGCCCTGACCATACCAACCAAGCTGTTGGCCGAGGAATGTCGCCAGCAGCGATCCGACGATCCCGATAAGACAGGTGACGATGATCCCGCCGGGGTCACGGCCCGGCATAATGAACTTCGCTACGGCACCGATGATCAAACCCATGATGATCGCGATTATGAATGACATCTACGTCTCCCACTTCAACCGAAGCCGGCATCATGCGCCAGCCGGCCCGCTGTGTCCCCAAAAGCCTTGTCGTCTGGTCCCGTCATCCCGTGCGTCAAATAGCCTTCGCCCCGGGATAAAGGACCCGACCACTAACCATTTGGATTTGGATCCGTTCCATAGCGACGCGCAATTGTATCAAGGGATGACGCTATGTGATGCCATGAGTCGGTCATTGTAATCGATGGCGTGCCCCAACCCACGGACACGCCGACCCAGGGACACGCCAACCCACAGACACGTCAACCCACGGACACGCCAACCTACAGACACGCCAACCCAGGGACACGCCGACCCGGGGACGCGGTCCGACACCCTCGCCTCCGCAGGTGTCAGCTCAGCCGTCCAATGTCGATCTCCACAATGCCGCTTTGTGCCAGCCGGGCCATCGGGATCGCGGCCGGCTGGGCCACGCCCCACGGGTTCAGCAATTGCACCGCGGCCGAAGCACCGCTGCCGACAATCCTGTCGAACATGTAGCAGTGGTTGCTGACAAGGCCGTATCCCAGGCCTCTGGCAGACGACGTGTCCATGGTGATCAGGTCACCCGCCGCGACGAAACTTTGCAACGCGGACAGGGAAAGCGCGGCAGGCGACATATAGCTGGCGGTCCGGCCGGTGAGCGCCTCCATCGCCAGCACCGGATAACCGCCATTGGCGATCGCGCCGTAGCCGCCGGCAAGTGTCGCGAAGGCTTTCTCGATGACCTGGGGCCAGATTTCCTTCTGGTTGCCAACTCTGTCTTGATTGATGCCGTTATTAACCGATTGGGTGGAAAAGCTATTGGTCACGACCACGCTTGTTGCCTTGAAGCTCGTGGTGCCAAACGACGGCAGGCGACCGTTACGGTCCGTGTACAGAATAACCGTTTCAGTACCGTTGCCATTGCTTTGGATCATGTTCATGATCGCGCTCGGATGGAACCGGGCCTGCTCACCGATCGATGACAGCAGGAAGCAGTCGCCGAGCTGGCCCTGATTGATGTCGGATACACAGACAGGCGCGCTGGTGCCTGACTCAGTCAGATAAAGCGTTTGCGTCGGCGCCGCCGCGGCGAACATCGCGGGCAGGCCTATGCCAACAGACGATCCCTGTGGGTTGAGCGGGTTGGATTCGCCGGCATAGCCAAGCCCGAAGATCCCATCATCGATCGGGTTCTTCGTGGTGTTCAGGTGTTTAGGCGTCGCCATCGCGGTGTCTCCTTGAAACGCGATGGCGACTTAAGTGCTAAACCTTAATGGATACTTAATGGATGTTCACTATTTGTATGCAATACAACATTGATAAAAAATAGTTTGTGTCTAATGCCGCCGTCAGCCCGGCAAACCGCACAGAACGCCTTTACGCCGGATCGCCGGAAAGCCCACCGCTACCGCAAATGGCCCGGCAGGATGGCCGGCAACCCGCGCAACAGGTTACCACCGCAACCAGCCGGACGGACCGTGCGCCGGCGCGGGCAACCCCTATAGCAAGCCGCCGCCTGCTCCACCTGACGCCCTGCCCCCTCCCGGGGAGCATCCTACTCCTGCGGATACCGCCACGGTTTTTCCGGCTGCTTCGCGTCGGTATCGACCGTCCATTGCGGCAGCGACAGGCCCGGCGCCACATCGCTGAACACCATCCGCACCCGCGTGCCGATGCCGACCCGGCGCACCATTTCCTGTGGGGCCAGCTGACCGTCCGGCGTGGTCAGGTTGGCGATGACGCGGATGGATTCGTCCTCGCTGGGCTTGCCCTTCTGGGTATCGAGGTCGACCAGCAGAACCATATACGGCGTGTGGCCCTTGAACGCCGGTTGAATGGCGTGGTGAACCTCCTCGTAGGAATGCACCTCGCCTTTACCCTCGACCGGCGTCCAGGTCGCCTTCGGGCTGGCGCACCACGGGCAGCCGCTGGTCGGCGGATAGCGCAGCAACTTGCACTCGTCGCACTTCTGCAAGTGGAACTGATGATCGGAGCAATGCTTGAAGTAAGCGATGTTGTCGCCGTCGAGATCATCGATCGACAATGCCATGCCAAGATAATCTGCTTTGATGGACATGATCTGTCTCCCCCCTACGCGCCGCGCCGCATGACCATGGCGGAGCCGGTCATCGGGTTCGCCCATCCCAGGTTCGCCGTCACTTCGACGTTCTTCACCTGCCGGCAGCCACCCTCACTGTAGTCATAGGTGTGTTGGCGCTTGCCATCCGGTCCTATCGGGCACGAATCGTCCACGTCATGGCGAAGCTGGCGAACGTTCTCGATCACCATGTTCATCCCGTGCGTGTAGCCCTCGCACAGATGCCCGCCGGAAGTGTTCTGCGGCCGCCGGCCGCCAAGACGGGTGATGCCGGAGGAAACGTATTCCCCGCCCTCCCCTTTCTTGCAAAACCCATAGTCTTCGAGTTGCAGCATCGAGGTGAAGGTGAACGCGTCATAGGCGCCCACCGCGTCGACATCCTCCGGACCCACCCCCGCATTTGGCCACAAGATGTCCTTCGCATAATGGCCGGCCACGCGTGAGATCGGGCCATGCTGGTAGTGCATGTCCATGCGCGGCTTGCTGCAGCGCCCGACGATGCCCCGGATCAGCGCCGGGGTGTGGCGCATGTCCTTGGCGCGATCCGCTCGGGTGATGATGATCGCGGTGGCGTTGTCGGTCTCGACGCAGCAGTCCAGCAGATGCAGCGGCTTGCAGATGATCCGGCTGCTCAGCACGTCATCCACCGTATAGCGCTTCTTGTAATACGCCTTCGGATTGTTGGAGGCGTGTTCGGAATGGACCACCTTCACCATCGCCACCTGCTCCGGCTTGGTGCCGTAGTCGTACATGTGGCGCATGAAGGTCGGTGCGAACATCTGGCCCGCACTCTGCCAGCCATAGGCGCGGTTGTGCAGCATGTCGCCGTTCACCGGCGTCGCCGACCGCGCACCGGTGCCGCCGATGCGAACCTGGGAAAAGCCGTTCATGGCACGGAAAATCGCCACGCAGTTGCACAGTCCGGCTTCCATGACGCCAACGGCGATCCCTATCAGCGCCTCGGTGGAAGACCCGCCACCAATGCAGTCCATGTAGAAATTGAGCCTCGCGCCAATGTCACCCGCCATGAACGTGGCCGACGTGCTGTCATTGCCGGAATATGACAACATACCGTCGATGTTGGAGGTCTTGATACCCGCATCGGCGGCGGCATTGCGCAGTGCCCAGGTGCCTAGCGCGCGCGTCGTCTTGTCGGAGCCACGCACGTAGGTGGTCTCCCCAACCCCGACGATGGCATATTTGTCACGCAGATATTTAGGCGTCGTGGCATCGGTATCCGCTGGCATCGGCATGATCCGTCTCCTCCTGTTTGTCCAGACACGCTGGCCTTTCCTCAAATGCTGGTCCATGCCCGGATTGCCGTCAATCCAGCCGATTGGCTCTTTCCCACTGAGCCGGAATGAAGCTAACCTGCAGCCAACAGACGGGTGATCCACTCGGTAATGACACAATACGATTTTATCGTTATCGGCAGCGGCCCGTCAGGGCGTCGCGCTGCCATTCAGGCAGCCAAGCTCGGGCATGCCGTCCTGGTCATCGAAAAAGGCCGCCGTGTTGGCGGGGTGTCTGTCCATACAGGCACAATACCGTCGAAGACGCTGCGCGAAACGGTGCTGAACCTGACTGGATGGCGTGAGCGCGGGTTCTACGGCAGCGCCTACCGTGTCAAGAAGGACATCCAGGCAAAGGACCTGATGGCGCGCCTGCACATGACGCTCGATCATGAGGTCGATGTGCTGGAGCATCAATTTGCCCGCAACAAGGTGCAGACGATCAACGGGGCTGGACGATTCCTTGATCCGCACACGATCGAAGTCACCCAGACCGATGGTGACATCCGCGTCGTCGGCGGCGACAAGATCCTGATCGCGGTCGGCACGCGTCCCTATCGGCCGGCAGACGTGCCGTTCGACGGGGCCAGCGTCTTCGACAGTGACGAAATAGTCGAAATTCCACGCCTGCCGCGCAGCCTGACGGTGGTCGGCGGCGGGGTCATAGGTGTGGAATACGCAACCATCTTCAGCGCGCTCGATGTAAACGTGGCCCTGGTGGAGTCCCGCCCTGCCCTTCTGGAATTCATCGACCATGAAATCGTCGACGATTTCACGCATCAGCTGCGTGATCGGAATATGGCCATCCGGTTTGGATCGAAGGTGGCGCGCATCGAGTTCGAAAACCATTGGCCGGTGACGATCCTCGACAATGGCCGGCGCATCCGGTCGGAAATGCTGCTGTATGCGGCCGGACGGGTCGGGGCGACCGATACGCTGAACCTGCAATCCTGCGGGCTGGTGCCGGATGAGCGGGGCCGGTTGAAGGTCGACCCGGCAACATTCCAGACCAGCGTGCCGCACATCTACTCCGCGGGCGATGCCATCGGGTTTCCCAGCCTGGCGTCCACATCGATGGAACAGGGACGGATCGCGGCATGTCATGCGTTCAACATCGCAATGCCGCCGGCGCCGGATTACTTCCCGTACGGTATCTATGCCGTGCCCGAGATCTCGACCGTGGGCATGAGCGAGGAGGAAGTCCGCCGCCGCGGCATCCCCTACGAATGTGGCATCGCGCGATTCCGGGAGACGTCGCGCGGCCACATCATGGGCCTCAACAACGGCATGATGAAGATGATCTTCTCGCTGAAGACCCGGCGTCTGCTGGGCGTGCATATCGTCGGTGAGGGTGCGACCGAACTGATCCATATCGGACAGGCGGTGCTCAACCTGCACGGCACGCTGGATTACTTCATCGAGAATACGTTCAACTACCCGACTCTGGCCGAAGCCTACAAGATCGCGGCGCTGGATGCGTGGAACCGAATGGCGGTCGTGTAGCCCACCCGTTTCGCAGGGCAATGACAAGCCCATCAGCACTGTACTGTCCGCACAGAAACCCGAAAAACCGCGTGTCTTTTCTGAACCGCACCGCTTCGATCCGTCCGCGCGCGCCGATGCTTCGGCAGGACACCCACCCTGCGACCACGCGCCGGCATACCGGTCCAACGACCATAGGATGCGATCTGCCCCGGATCGCTTATTGCTTCATTGACAATTCAACCGCGGTCCCGGTAAGCCACGGATAGAAAAATAATACCAAGGCTTCATGGAAACCGTTCGGGAGCGAGCCCTTGCCGCCACTCCTCGACATCCGGGATTTGCACACCGAGTTTCGTACTGGTGCAGGAATCGTACGTGCTGTTGACGGGATCAGCTACACCGTTGAGGCAGGCGAGACCGTAGCCATCGTCGGCGAAAGCGGGTCAGGCAAATCCGTGGGTGCAATGTCGATCCTGCGCCTGATACCGGATCCCCCTGGGCGGATCACCGGCGGAACAGTGCTGTTTGCGGGCCGCGACCTGATGAAACTGCCGGATGAGGCCATGCGGCAGGTCCGCGGCGGCGATATCGGCATGGTGTTCCAGGAACCGATGACATCGCTGAACCCCGTCCTGACCGTTGGTCGCCAGATCACCGAGGTCATGGAGCAGCATCGCGGCGCCACGAAAGCCGCGGCACACCACCGCGCCAGCCAGTTGCTCGGCATGGTCGGGATCGCCGATCCCGCGCGTCGGCTGAAGCAGTATCCGCATCAATTGTCAGGCGGAATGCGCCAACGCATCATGATCGCCATCGCCCTTGCCTGCGACCCCAAGCTGATCATCGCCGATGAGCCGACAACCGCGCTGGATGTCACGATCCAGGCGCAGATCCTGGAGTTGATGAAGGACCTGACGCGCCGGCTCGACATCGCGTTGATCATCATCACCCACAACCTCGGTGTGGTCGCACGCTACGCCAGCCGGGTGAACGTCATGTACGCCGGCCGTATCGTCGAAGCGGGTCCGGCAACGGCGATCTACCACCATCCCCGCCACCCCTACACGATCGCACTGCTCCGTTCGGTGCCACGGCTGGATCGGCCTCGCCAGGCCCGGCTGGATCCGGTTGATGGGCAGCCGCCCGACCTGACCCGCCTGGACGACGGGTGCGCCTTCCGTGCGCGGTGCCGGTACGCCGTGGCCACCTGTAGCCAGGCACGTCCTGCACTGACCCCAATCGATGATGCCGGACATGTGGCCGCATGTTTCCGCACCCAGACGATCGCCGCGGAAATGCAGGAGGTCGCGTGAAGTCGTCGCTCGCGCCCGCGGATCCGCTGCTGGAGGTCAAGGAGCTGCGCATGCACTTCCCGGTCACCGACGGCATGTTCACGCGCCGGCTGGTCGGCGAAGTCAAAGCCGTCGACGGGATTGATTTCACCGTGCGCCGGGGCGAAACGCTTGGCCTGGTTGGTGAAAGCGGCTGCGGCAAGACCACCACCGGGCGCTGCATCCTGCGGCTGGAACGGCCAACTTCCGGCGAAATCATCTACGACGGGCGCGACGTCGCCGGGCTCGGTCGTCGGGACCTTGCGGCATTCAGGCGCCGCATCCAGGTGATCTTTCAGGACCCTTACAGCTCGCTGAACCCGCGCATGACCGTCGGTGCGATCATCGACGAACCGATGAAGGTGCATGGCATCGAGCCCAACGCAGTAAAACGGCGGGCCCGCATGCGGGAGCTGCTTTCGGTCTGCGGCCTCAATCCGAACTTTGCCGACCGATATCCACACGAAATGTCCGGCGGACAGCGCCAGCGGGTCGGCATCGCGCGTGCCCTGGCGCTCAACCCGGAGTTCATCGTATGCGATGAGCCTGTATCGGCGCTGGACGTCTCGATCCAGGCGCAGGTCGTCAACCTGCTGGAGGATCTGCGCGAACAGTTTGGCCTGACCTACCTGTTCATCGCCCATGACCTTTCGGTGGTGCGCCATCTCTGCCAGCGCGTGGCGGTCATGTATCTTGGCCGTATCGTTGAAACGGCGGACAGCGACATGTTGTTCGACAGGCCGCTGCATCCCTATACGCAGGCTTTACTGGCAGCAGTCCCGGTGCCTGATCCGTCGGTCGAGCGCGGCCGGACGTTTCGCCCGCTTCAGGGCGAGGTGCCGAGCCCGATCGATCCACCGGCCGGCTGCGTGTTCCATCCACGCTGCCCGATCGCCGTGGAAAGCTGCAAGCACACGCGGCCCGAACCGAGGGAGGTGCGGCCGGGCCACGTGGTCGCGTGCAGCCAGGTTCAATAGATCGAACAAAACCAGCGTCGGGGCGACAAGACCCCGCAACAGGGAAGACGACCGGAATGCGATCAGGATTGTTCGTTGCGTGGCTGACGGTTTGCTTCGGGGCCGCGCTCAGCCTGCCGGCCATGGCGGACGTTGCACCAAAGCGCGGTGGCACGCTGACCTACATGATCCCCGCCGACGGCGGGCCCAGCCTCGATGGTCATCGGGAAACGACCTTTGCGGTGCTGCATGCAACGGCGCCGTTCTATAGTGTCCTGGTTCGCGTCAATCCGGACAACCCAGCCTCCACCACCGATTTCGTCTGCGACCTCTGCACCACGATGCCGGCACCGACTGACAACGGCTTGACCTACACGTTCAAGATCCGTGACGATGTCAAGTTCCACGACGGCACGAAGCTGACGGCCCATGACGTTGCCGCAAGCTGGCGCAAGATCGTCAGCCCGCCGCCGGGCGTGGCAAGTGCGCGCCAGAACAACTTCGTCATGGTCGACAAGATCGAGGATCCCGACGACACGACGGTGATCTTCCGCCTGAAGTTCGCCACCCTGTCGTTCATGCCGGCGCTCGCTGATCCCTATTCCTTCATCTACTCCAAGGCGATCCTCGATCGGGATATGCATTGGTATGAGAAGAACATCATGGGTTCGGGCCCGTTCAAGTTTGAAAGTTACGATATTGGCCAATCGGTGAAAGGCGTTCGCAATCCTGACTACTACCACAAAGGCCAGCCTTACCTTGACGGCTTTACAGCGATCTTCGCGCCGAAACAGGCGGTGCGGGTCGATGCCATCCGCGCCGACCGCGCCACGCTTGAATTCCGCGGCCTGCCGCCCTCGGCGCGCGATTCACTGGTCAAGGAACTCGGCGACAAGATCACCGTGCAGGAAAGCGATTGGAATTGCGGCAATGTCCTGACCCCCAACCACAGGAAAAAGCCGTTCGACGACGTTCGCGTGCGCAAGGCACTGTTCCTGGCCATCGACCAGTGGAAAGGTGCCGCCGCGCTGCAGAAGATCGCCAACGTCCGCACCGTCGGCGGTATCGTCTTCCCCGGCTCGCCACTTGCCGCGACCAAGGAAGAACTTCAGAAACTACCCGGCTACTGGCCCGATATCGAGAAATCACGCGCCGAGGCACGCCGGCTGCTGAAGGAGGCCGGTCAGGAAAACCTGAGTTTTGAGCTGCTCAATCGCAATGTCGACCAGCCCTACGTCATCGTCGGCACGTGGCTGGTTGATGAATTCAGCAAGATCGGCGTGAAAGTCACCCAGAAGATCCTGCCGACCGGACCGTGGCTGGAGGCGATGCGCGCCGGCAACTTCACCGTCGCGCTGGAAGCCAACTGCCAGAATATCGTCAATCCGATCGCCGATACCGGGCGCTTCCTGCAGCATGAACTCTACAGCGAAAACTTCGCCTACCACGACGATCCGGTGCAGGCCGGGCTGTACGACAAGATGCTGCATGAAACCGACCTGACGAAAGCCCGTGTGCTGATGCGCGAATATGAGCGTCAGACGATGGATGTGGCCGCGCACCAGCTTATGGTCACGTGGTGGTACCGAATCGTCCCCGCCCGCTCCTACATGAAGGGCTGGAAGATCAGTCCCAGTCACTACCTCAATCAGGATCTGGCCAATATTTGGCTGGATAAATAATGTACTGGTATGTTGGTAAACGCGTGCTGCTGGTCATCCCCACCCTGATCGGGTCGGCGGCACTCGTCTTCCTGCTGATGCGCCTGATCCCCGGCGATATCTGCATGGTGCGCCTCGGCTCGGGCGGCGGCAGTTTCGATCCGCGCGCCCTGGCCGCCTGTCATGCCGAACTCGGCATGGACCGGTCCGTCATCGTGCAGTTCATCGACTTCATCTGGGGATGCTTTCGGCTGGATTTCGGCACGTCGATGTGGTCGGGCAAGCCGGTCACGGCGGAAATCCTCGCCCGGCTGCCGATCTCTCTGGAAATCGCCATCCTGGCGACCGTCGTCGCGATCTGCATCGCCATTCCGCTCGGTGCCATCTCCGCGCTGAAGCAGAACACCTGGCTTGATGTCGTTGTCCGGGTGTTTGCCATCGGCGGGATCGCCACGCCGTCATTCTGGATCGGTATCGTCTCTATCCTCGTCGTGCTCGACGTGACGAACTACATCACCGGCCACCCCTGGATGCCGCCGATCGAGTATGTGCCGATCTGGCAGGATCCCATCCGCAACCTGTCCATGGCATTTCTGCCGGCCATTACGGTTGGCTATCGCTACGCCGCGGTCAGCATGCGCATGACACGCTCCGCCATGATCGAGGTGATGCGCGAGGACTATATCCGCACCGCCCGGGCCAAGGGTCTGGTCAACAAGCTGATCGTCAATCGGCATGCCTTGAAGAACGCGCTGCTTCCGGTTGTGACCCTGATCGGGATCGAGTTCGCGTTCCTGATCGGCGGCCTGGTGGTGACCGAACAGGTGTTCAACCTGAACGGCGTGGGGCGTCTGTTCGTGCAGGCGGTCCAGAACCAGGACTACACCCTGACCCAGGCCCTGGTGATGCTCACCGTCACGATCTTCGTCCTGACCAACCTCGTGGTCGACCTGCTGTACGCCTGGCTCGATCCACGCATTCGTTTCGCCTGACGGGAAGCACAACATGTCAGTTTCGTTGCCAACCATCGTGCCGGCGGCGACCGACGCATCGCCGTCACGCCGCCATTCAGCCTGGACCGCGATCATCCGCTTCTGCCGGCGGGAACCGCTGGGCACGGTCGGAATGGTCATCGTGATCATCATGGCAATTGCGGGATGTTCAGCCGAATGGATCGCCCCGTACAACCCAACGGCAAACGACTTCGGCGCGATGACCGAAGCACCCAGCGCGGCGCATTGGCTTGGCACCGACCAGTTCGGCCGCGATCTCCTGTCGCGCATCATCTTCGGCGCGCGCACGGCGCTGATCGTCGGCCTGACCTCCGCGCTCGTCGGCGGGATCGCCGGGCTGGTGCTGGGCGTCGGCAGCGCCTATTTCGGCGGTCTGATCGACCTGGTCCTGCAGCGGATCTTCGACATCGTCATGGCCTTTCCGTTGATCATCATGGCGCTCGCCGTGGTCGCGATCTTCGGCACCGGCATCCAGAACGTCATCATCGCAATCACCATCCCGCTGATCCCGCGCTGCGCCCGCGTCGTCCGCTCCTCCGCCCTGGCAATACGCGAAATCCCATACGTCGACGCCGCCCGGGCCTGCGGCTACGGCCACACACGGATCATTCTTCGCCATATGGTCCCGAACGTCGTGGCACCTTTCCTGATCATGATCACCGCGTTCGTCGGCCAGGCCATCCTGGCGGAGGCATCGTTGTCCTATCTGGGCCTCGGCGTGCAGGAGCCGGTGCCGGCCTGGGGCCTGATGCTGCAGGGCGGCGCCGAGGAATACGCCACCTCCGCGCCATGGATCGCCATCTTCCCCGGCGTTGCCATCATGCTGTCCGTATTGGGGATCAACCTGTTCGGCGATGCCCTGCGGGACGAGTTGGATCCGAAGCTGCGCAACCGCTGAAACCTGCCTGCTATTGCTGCAGCCAGACGTCCTCCATCCGCCAGCCGTTGTAGATACTGTTGACCATGACCGTCATGTTCTTCACCGCCGGGCGCCAGCAGGTGCCGCCGCGCATGTAGTAGATGATCGGCCGCACCGCGTCCCCGGTCAGCTTGCGGTCGATCTCCCAGGCGATCTGCTTGCGCTTGTCCTGGTCGCGTTCGGCGGACTGGCGGGCGATCAGGGCATCCACGTCCTTGTTGCAGTAGTCCATGTAGGTGCGGGAACCACACGCGTAGTTCTCGGGGTAGTTCTGGTCCGGATCATCGACACCGTTGCCGACCTGGCTGAGGGCCAGCTGGTAGTCACGGCGGACCAGTTTCGGCACCCATAGCGCGGTTTCGATCGGCTCCAGTTCGGCATCGATGAAGATCTCCTTCAGATGGCCGATCAGGATGACGGCGGCATCGCGATAGGTCGGCAGGTTGCGCGAGGACAGCTTCAGCTTCAGGCGCTTGTCCGGGCCATAGCCGTGCGCGACCATGATGGCGCGCGCCTTGTCCCGGCGTTGGGCCAGGTCTGGTTCATAACCCGGCAGGGCCTGCTGCATGTCCGCCGGCATACCCCAGCGTCCCTCGGGCAGCGGCTGCATCGCTGTGCCGACGTCGCCTTTGCCCTGGGTCAGAATGTCGATGAAGCTCTTGCGGTCGATCGTCATCCCAACCGCTCGGCGCACGTCCAAATCGTCGAACGGCGGCACCGGGTTCATCAGCACGTTGGCCGCGACATTCATCGGGGAGATGTCGCAGATCGCCTCCGGCATCTGGGTCTTGACGTCGGCTACCAGCGGGACCGTCAGCTCATACGGAAAGATCATGTCGAACTTGCCGGACACGAAAGCCAGGATGGCGGTCGAGCGGTTCGGGATGATGGTATACTCGATCCCATCCAGGTAGGGCAGCCCGGGCTTCCAGTAGTTCGGGTTGCGGGTGACCTTGATGCTTTGGTTGCTTTTGTATTCGACGAACTTGAACGGCCCGGTGCCGATCGGCGCCTGGCGCATCTCCCGGGGCGACACGTGGCAGGGGTAGACCGGCGTCATGCCGGACGCCAGCAAAGCCAGCAGCGCCGGTTGCGGCGCCTTCAGATTGAAAACCGCCTCATAGTCGCCGTTGGTCGTGACACTCTCGATGTTGGCGTACCAGCCTTTGCGGAAATTGAGCTTGAAATTCTCCTTGGCTTTACCGGCCAGCATGTCCCAGGTGCATTTCACATCCGCCGCTGTAAACGGCTTGCCGTCGTGCCAGGTGACCCCCCGCTGCAGGGCGAAGGTCAACGTCTTGCCGTCCTCGCTCCAGCTCCAGCTTTTGGCGAGGTCCGGCACGATGTCATCCAGGCTGTTCTGCCGTTCATGCTGGTTGAACAGCACGAGGTTGTTGAACACGCCCATCATCGGCAGCACGACCGAGATCGTTCCTTCCTCGTGGATCGACATGCTGGCCGGGCTGTCACGGTGGGTGATACGCAGTATTCCCCCGCGCTGCTGCGCCTGTGCGCTCTCCATCGGCAAACCCAGCACCAGCAGAAGCAGCATCAACCGGCTGATACCGATTGGCGTCCACGCCAGTTGGTGTTTGCGACCGGTCCGCGTGGCAGGACCGGCCCGGGTTCCGGCGGCACAGCCATTGGCAAAGCCAGACGAGGTGGCTGCACGCCGAAACAACGGGATAGTGGCCGGCCGGCCGTCGCCCGCGGTGCCGATCCTGCGGCCGGTGGGCAGCCGCCATGGTCGAATCCGCCAAAACCTGCATAGGACAGTGTTCACCACAGGCGTTCTCCCCGATGCTCCGGTCTTTGCCGGTACTTGATCTTCACCCTCGCACGCCCGCCGGCCCAAATTCAACCAGTCCTTGGCGCTGAAATGTGCCGCCATCACCCAGCGGCAGAGCAGATGCATCGGTTCAAGAAATCCGTAAGCATCCAAACGAACCGCCCCACGACGCCGGCCTTGCCCGCATCGTTGCCAAACGGTGCGGCGACGGTACTGCTCGATCCCTCCAAGGCCCGCCATTGACTGACCGACCTATCTGAGGGCCTTCCTCCCCGGAACATGGTTGCCGGCAGCTTCGCCCCGCAACCGCAAGGGACCGCAAAACAATGAATGAGACCGACGGCATGCCGCCAGCGCGGCGGCGCTGGGTAATGACGTGCGCGTTGTTGGGCGTGGTGCTGGCCGGCCTCGACAGCGCCATCGCAAACATCGCCCTGCCCACCATCGCGCGGGATCTGTCTGCAACCGAGGCAGCCACGATCTGGGTCGTCAACAGCTACCAGCTGGCCGTCACGGTCTGCCTGCTGCCCGCGGCCACGCTGGGTGAGTCGCTCGGGCTGAAACGGATCTACTCGTTTGGCCTGGCGGTGTTCACCCTCGCTTCCCTGGCTTGCGCCATGTCACCGACGCTGCCGATCCTCGTCGCCTCACGCCTGGTGCAGGGACTCGGCGGTGCGTGCATGGCGGCCCTGGGTGGGGCGTTGGTGCGCGCGGTCTACCCACGCGCAGAACTCGGCCGGGGCTTCGCCGCGATTGCCCTGGCCGTGGCACTTTCCGCCGCGCTGGGCCCCACCTTGGCGGCGCTGACCCTTTCCGTTGCCACCTGGCCCTGGCTGTTCCTGGTCAATGTGCCGCTGGGCGTGGTGGCGGTGCCGCTGTTCCTGGCCGTCGGCCCGCCGACAAGGCGCCGCTACCGCCGGTTCGACTGGACCGGGGCGCTGCTGAACGCCGCCGCGTTCGGTCTCGTCGTGGTCGGGGTGGACGGGCTGGGAGGCGCCACGCGCGGAATAGCGGCTGCCGAACTCGGCGGCGGCCTGCTGTTCGGCGCTTTGCTGGTGTGGCAGCAATCGCACCAGTCATCGCCGATGCTGCCGCTCGATCTGCTGCGCCTGCGGCTTTTCGCGCTTTCGATGGGCACCTCGATCTGCTCCTACTCCGCCCAGATCCTGGCCTACGTCTCGCTGCCGTTTCTCTTCCAGGTGGTGATGCATCGCAGCGCCGTGGCGACCGGATTGCTGGTCACCCCCTGGCCATTGTTGGTCGCGGTCGCCGCTCCGATGGCCGGAAGGCTGTCGGCCCGTTATCCGGCAGCGGTGCTTGGCAGCATCGGCCTCGCGATCCTGGCCTGCGGCTTGCTCCTGCTGGCCACCATGCCCGCCGCGCCGCAGGATTGGGACGTGGCCTGGCGCATGGGCGTCTGCGGCATAGGCTTCGGCTTCTATCAGACCCCCAACAACATCACGCTGATGACCGCCGGCCCGCCTGAGCGCAGCGGTGCCGCAAGCGGCATGGTGGCAGTCGCCCGCACCGTCGGCTGGTCGCTGGGGTCCGCCATCGTCGCCCTGATCTTCGGCTTGCAGGGTGCGCTTGGGGCTGAAACCTGCCTGTACGTGGCAGTCGGTTTCGCCGCCATGGGCGCCGTGGTCAGCGTCTCACGGGCCGGCAGCCGCCCGATGTCTCCAGGAACATAGGCCCCTGGGAACATAGGCGCCTGGGAACATAGGCCCACGGGAACATGGGCCCCCGGGAACATAGACCCGCGGGATCAGGCGCCGCATGGCGGTGCATCCGGCGGCACCGGCGAATTCCCAACAACCTGTGGGCCGACAAGCCGGCCCGCCCGTCATTCACCATATCAATGGCGCCGCTCAGAAAGACTTCATCTCATCCGTAACCACATTAAACCCCACCAGCATGCTTGATCCAAAAATCGTTGACAGTGCTACATCCGTTGCATCCCGGCCCCGCGCCATCAGGATCCGCCCGATCCGCGGCGTGTTGTGACGCGCATCGAAGGTGTGCCAGTGGCCGCCCAGATAAACTTCGAACCACGCACTGAAATCCATCGGCGCGTCCACCGGCGGAATGCCGATATCGCCCAGATAGCCAGTACAATACCGCGCCGGAATGTTCATGCAGCGGCACAACGTGACGGCCAGGTGCGCAAAGTCCCTGCACACACCTCGCCCCTCGCTATGACCGGCAA
The DNA here is from genome assembly GCA_965200665.1 of Rhodopila sp. Taxonomy (GTDB): domain Bacteria; phylum Pseudomonadota; class Alphaproteobacteria; order Acetobacterales; family Acetobacteraceae; genus Rhodopila. Next base: position 212,344 of record OZ241370.1, read on the forward strand.
ACGCGCTGCGCAACGGATCCGCGTGATGGTAGCCAAATTCAATCCGGTTATGCACATAATCACAGATCGCCTGCACCCGCCCCCACCCTTCCGGCGTATGGCCAAACAACGACCACGCCAACTGCGTCAGTCGGTCGGTTTCGCAGTATCGGCTGCCCAGCAGAAACACCAGCACATCGTCCGGCAGGCTCTGCACCGGATGTTGCACCGCCTCCGGAACGACCGCATCCGGCGTCCCCGGATCGCTCACCAGGAAACGGGTCGAGATCCGCAGCAGACCCGCCGGCGCCACCACCCGATGACAGATGTTGCCGAACCCGTCACGATATTCGCTGGCCCCAATCGGCGGATCGTACTGAATTTGATGCGGTCCAATAACATCTGCCATGCGCGACGGATGCACGCTCAGCACCAGCAGCATTGGCGTCGGTTGAGGGCACTGATAGGTGATGTCGAAACCGGCACTGATCTGCACGAACTTTCATCCTCTCAAACAACCGAACTGCGAAGCCGCCGCTCAGGAAGGAAATAACGCGCGGCGATCAAGCGATGCGCACAAAAGCGAAGCACGAAAACAACTTTATCCCACACGATGTCGCGAGCGCCGCCTATTTATACGGCATCAGCCCGAAGCAACCCCGTGCCGGCCCTCAACGTTGTGCCACCGGACACAAAACGGAGCCCCCAATGCCGGAAACCATCGCCGAAATCGCCCAGCGCCACGGCTTCAGCGCCGAGGCTGCCCGCACGATTGCCGAGGCCTTGCGCCGCGGCAATTCCACCATGGCCCAGTTCAGCCACCCCGAACTCGGCGGCATGGGCCAGTGGGTCGCCGGCGGCATGCTGATGATCGGCGACATGTCCAACAACGACCTCAAGGCGCGCGTTGACGCCCTGTGCCGCGACCTCGCCGCCGCCCCCGGCCCGATCCCCGCCACCCGCGACCCGGTTCCCGCCGAAACTCAGCCCAGCCCGAACGACAAGTCCCAGTCCGGTAAATCCCCGGCCGGCAACTGGTGGCCAGACAAGCTGGGTCATCCGTCCGCCACCGGTGCCCAGAACGACATGCGCTACGCCTGCTTCCCCGACCAAAGGCGCCTTGCTGTGATGCAGAACGGCCAGCTCCGGATCTTTGACACCGGGGAGCACCGCATCGGCGGATTCTCCCAGCAACAGAGCACCGCGCAACACTTGACCTTCAGCAGCCAGTTGGGGACGGTGCAACTCAAGGATCTGTCCGAAGTCGCATAGACAAAGCCAAAATGGATCAAAGAACACTGTCCGCCTACGACCTCGAGGCCCATGCCTTTGCCACCGACTGGGAATCCCAGTCGGCCGCGGTCGACATGCAGCAAGCCATCAAGCGCTTCTTCAAACCGGGCCCGACCGCCGATATCGGCTGCGGCAGCGGCCGCGACACTGCCTGGCTCAACTATGCCGGGCTGCCCACCATTGGCTACGATCCGTCCGACGGCCTGCTTGCCGAAGCTCGCCGCCTGCACCCCAAAATCCGGTTCCACCGCTCGTCGCTGCCCGAACTGCACGGCATCGCCAATGCCAGCCTGGCCAACGTCGTGTGCGAGACCGTCATCATGCACCTGCGGGCGGCCCTGATCCCACTGTCGGTTCAGAAGCTGCTGGCCATCCTGCAGCCAGGCGGGACGCTCTACCTTAGTTGGCAAGTCACCGGGGAAGCCGACCGGCGTGACGAAGTCGGCCGCCTCTACACCGCCTTCGACCCCGACCTTGTTCTCGGCGCCCTGCGACCGGCGGAAATCCTGCTGGATGAACAGGCCAGCAGCGCCTCCTCCGGCAAGCCGGTCCGCCGCATCGTCGCCCGTAAGCCTGCCGCCGCCGGCTGAGCAACCCGTTCGGCAGCAGCCATGCGCTGGCTGCAATACGGCCCCCTACCCATCGGTAGAAATTTTGTTCTACAACCATGCGATCACCCGAGAAGATTCTTCGCATGATCCATAGTCGCCTCGCCAAAGCCTGCTCCGGCCGCTTCCACTATGCGTGGATCACACTGGCCGTGGTCTTTTGCGCGATGCTTGCCGGCGTCGGTGTCCGCGCCGCCCCCGGCGTCATGATCGTGCCCCTGCAGCAGGCCTTCGGCTGGGACGTCTCCACCATCTCCGGCGCCGTCTCCCTCAACATCATCCTGCTCGGCGCCACCGGCCCGTTCCTCACCGGCCTCATGCAGGTCATCGGCCTGAAACGCACGATGATCGGCTGCCTGGTCATTCTGATGGCCGGCACCGCACTCTCCACCTTCATGAACCAGCCCTGGCAACTGTTCCTGACCTGGGGCCTGATGGTCGGCATAGGCTCCGGCGCCGGCGCGGTCGGCTTTGCCGGGGCCGTCGCCAATCGCTGGTTCATTGAACGGGCAGGCCTGGCGATGGGCCTGCTGACCTCCGCCAACGCCGCCGGCCAGCTGATCTTCCTGCCGCTGCTCGCACTGCTGGTGCAGCATTTCGGCTGGCAGGGCGTCTCCGTCACCCTCACCGTGGCAATCGCGCTGGTGATTCCGCTGGTGATGCTGCTGCTGCCCGAATCCCCCGCCGCCATCGGCCTGCCGGCGTTCGGTGGCCGCACCGTCGTCCCGCTGCCCGCCTACACCGGCGGCAACCCGTTCACCGTCGCCTTCACCGCCCTCGGCCGCGCCGCCAAATCGATGGATTTCTGGCTGCTGTGCCTCACGTTCGGGATCTGCGGCTTCTCCACCAACGGGCTGATCAACACCCACCTGATCGCCTACTGCGCCGATAACGGCATCGCCCCGGTCAACGGTGCCTCGATCCTGGCGGTAATCGGCCTGTTCAGCCTGATCGGCTCCACCGCCTCCGGCTGGCTCTGCGACCGCTACAGCCCCCGTGTCCTGCTGTTCTGGTACTACGGGCTGCGTGGCCTGTCGCTCGTCATCGTCCCGTTCAGTGGCTTCGATGCAGTCAGCCTCGCGATCTTCTCCGTTTTCTACGGCCTCGACTGGGTCGCCACAGGGCCTGCCACCTTCGCCCTGACCAACGAAGTCTTCGGCCGCCGCGACGCCCCGGTGATCGTGTCGTGGATCTTCGCCGCCCATCAGGTCGGCGGCGCGCTGGCGGCCTTCGGCGGCGGCATGGTGCGCAGCATGTCCGGCAGCTACCTGATGGCCTTCATCGCCAGCGGGATCGCCTGCCTGATGGCCTCCATGCTGGTGCTCCGCGTCACCCCCCGCCGCACCATCGCGGTCGCCATCGTCGAATAAGCCGGGCAGCCCGATCGAATAATTATCGTGACCAAAACAATTACGAGTTGTAAAGTACGCCGGCTACACAATCTGAGGCTGGCAGACAACCGTAGGCGATGCCGACACTCGTGCGTAATTCCGGCCTCCAGGCGTGAACGCAGGCATCGTTCGCGTCGGACTCTCCGGCTGGACCTACGCGCCCTGGCGCGGGGTGTTCTATCCCAAGGGCCTCCGCCGGGAAGAGGAACTGGCGTACGCCGCCACCCATGTCCGCTCGATCGAGGTCAATGGCACGTTCTACGGCATGCAGCGCCCGGAGGCTTTCCAGGCCTGGGCTGATCAGGCGCCGGCTGAGTTCATATTCGCGGTCAAGGGCCCGCGCTACATCACCCACATCCTGCGCCTGCGCGATGCCGAGGTCGCCCTGGCCAATTTCATTGCCTCCGGCTTGCTGCGCCTAGGCTGCCAGCTCGGCCCCATCCTGTGGCAGTTCCCACCGAACTTCCGCTTCGACCCCAAGCGGATCGAGCCCTTCCTCCGCCTCCTCCCGCGTGACACCGGCGCAGCCGCCACGCTCGCGCGCAAGCACGACAACAGGCTGCGTGCGCCCGCCTGGCTGGACTACGAACCGCGTCGGACGATGCGCCACGCGTTTGAAATCCGTCACGACAGCTTCCGCTGCCAGGCCTTCATCGACCTGCTGCGCGCCTACGACGTCGCGCTGGTCTGCGCCGACGCCCCGCAATGGCCGCGTCTGATGGATCTGACGGCCGATTTCGTCTACTGCCGCCTGCACGGCGCGGCGGAACTCTACGCCGGCGGCTATGACAATGCCGCCCTGGATGCCTGGGCCACCCGCATCAAGACTTGGGCCCGCGGTGAGGAGCCCGAAGATGCTGAGCGGGTCGGCGGCAACGCCCGCGCACGCCGGCGTGACGTGTTCGTCTACTTTGACAATGACAAGAAGGTGCGCGCACCCGCCAACGCAATGGAGTTGATTCGTCGCCTGCGGTCGTGACCAGCCGCGAACCCTCAGGTAATCTAGCAGACAGAATCGACAGGAAACCAAAATGGAAGCTACCGCCAGACCCGCGGCTACCATCATGTTGCTGCGCGACGGGCCGGACGAGGTCGAGGTGTTCATGGTCGTGCGGCATCATGCCATCGACTTCGCCAGCGGCGCGCTGGTGTTCCCCGGCGGCCGCGTCGAGGAAACCGACCATGAGCTTGCCGCACGGCCGCAGGACTGCCCCAACCCCGGCCGGCTCAGCACCGAAGACCTTGCTTTCCGCGTGGCTGCGATCCGTGAAACCTTCGAGGAATGCGGCGTGCTGTTCGCCCGCCCACGTGAATCGGTCGAGCTGATCGACGCCGAAACGCTGAAGCGGCTCGAACAGCAGCATCGCGCGGCACTGAACGCCGGCTCGATCGGCTTCGACTCGATGCTGGAGTCCGAGGGCCTGGTGCCCGCTTCCGACCTTCTGGTGCATTTCGCCCACTGGATCACGCCGAAGTCGCAACCAAAGCGTTACGATACCCAGTTCTTCCTGGCCGAAGCGCCGCCCGCCCACCTCGCGGTTCACGATGGTTGGGAAGCAGTGGAATCGATCTGGATTACCCCGGCCCAGGCACTGGCGGACGCTGCGGCCGGCAAATACAAGCTCGTCTTCGCAACTGCCAAGAACCTGGAAAAACTTGGCCACTCCCGCACTGTGCATGAGGCAATGGCGACCGCGAGGGCCGCCAAGGTGGTGACGGTACAGCCAAGGGGCATCAGGCTGGAGGGCGGCAAGCGCCTGCTCCGCATCCCCATGGAGGCCGGCTACGGCGGCTCCGAATTCATCGTGGACTTCATGCCCGCCTCATGAGCATGACCCACCTCGCCCTGTCAGGTTGAGGCTCTACCCTTGGTCGTCATCCCGGCTGCCATGGAAGCCGCGATAGCGACGCGACAACGACGCTCATCGGGCCAACGCCCCTCTCGCGCCGGGTTGCCCTGTCGTATCGGGCAACAACAACAAAACGCGGCTGCACAAAAATCATTGCATGAGCATCATACGACGCTCATGCAATTCATGCCGGTCAACAAACGACGGAAATATTGCAAATCGAAGTCGACGGGGCGGGCCGGTTGCCCCAGGCCATCGCCGGTTGTTAGATCAGGCAACCATCCGAACAGGCGCACGGGATTCGAATGCTTCCGCAAAGCGGGTGCACACTTCTCGGGCGTCCGTCTCATCGACCTCGTCCACGCGCAGGAACAGCTGGTCGGTCAGGCGCTCGTACAGCCCCTCACCGTTACGGGAAAAGAAACGCGTGCCGGGAACCGGTTGCCACACGTTGTTCATGATCGTCCCTCCTGGTCGCCCCTATGATCGTGCCAAGTCCCTGGTCTTGCTCCGCCATTTTGCAAAGTGCGGTTCTTGCAAAACGCAGTCTAGCAGGCCTTGATCTTGCAAAGCGTCGTCTCGCATGAACGCTGCGTAGAAGGCGTTTCGCGTGCAGGAGCGTTTCGGCCAAAGTCAGCGTTTTGTCAAGATGCCGGATTCGCGAAATGAAACTTCCCCGCACCACCGAGTCGCCGTAATACAATTACTCACGCGGTTGTGACACTTTAGGTTTATGTGCACCGCAGCATGAATTGGCCGGCAAATCGCCGCACCAAATACATTGATATCCAATGGAAGTATTTCGCAACCGCGGAAGCCGAAGAACTCATTATGTCAAAACTGACAAGAAAAAGAAAAATCCCGCCGCGGTCTCAATCCTGCGAAAATTCGCCGGATTTGCCGCCGGCCTTGTGAATGACCCGCAAACCGTCGATCCGCATCGACCGGTCCACCGCCTTGCACATGTCATAAACCGTCAGCGCCGCAATACTTGCCGCCGTCAGCGCCTCCATCTCCACGCCGGTCTGCCCGGTCGTGCGCACGCTTGCGGTGATCGTCACCGCGTTGCGATCCGCATCCGTCTCCAGGTCGACCTTCACCGCGCTGATCGGCAGCGGGTGGCACAGCGGGATCAGATCGGCCGTCCGCTTGGCCCCCATGATCCCGGCCAGGCGCGCCACCCCCAGCACGTCACCCTTCTTCGCCGAACCGGCCTGGATCATCGCAAGCGTCGCCGGCTGCATCACCACCTGCACCTGCGCCGTCGCGGTGCGCGCCGTCACCGCCTTGTCCGACACGTCGACCATCGCCGCATGACCGGCCGCATCGAAATGGGTGAACCCGCTCACTGCCTGTCGCCGAGCAGCGCGCGCACCGCTTCCGCCACGTCGTCCTGCCGCATCAGGCTCTCGCCCACCAGGTAGCAATTCGGCCCCACCGCCGCCAGCCGCCGCAGATCGTCGGTGTTGCGGATGCCGCTCTCCGCGATCAGGAACCGGTCCGGCGGCACCAGCGGCGCAAGCTCCTCGGTCACCGCGAGGTCGGTCTTCAAGGTCTTGAGGTTGCGGTTGTTGATCCCGATCAGCGACGTCTCCAGCAGCAGCGCCCGGTCCAGCTCCTCCCGGTTATGCACCTCGACCAGCACATCGAGGTCCAGGCTCATCGCCACCTGCTCCAGCTCGCGCGCCTGCGCGTCCGTCAGCGCCGCCATGATCAGCAGGATGCAGTCCGCCCCCATCGCCCGGCTTTCATAGACCTGCCACGGATCGATCATGAAATCCTTGCGCAGCACAGGCAGCTTGACCGCCGCCCGCGCCGCCTTCAGGTGCTCCGGGTCGCCCTGGAAATACGACCGCTCCGTCAACACCGACAGACATGCCGCACCGCCGGCCTCGTAGGCCCGCGCCAAAGCCGGCGGATCGAAATCCGTCCGGATCAGTCCACCCGACGGCGAGGCCTTCTTGATCTCGGCGATCAGCCCGTAATGGCCCGCCGCCGATGCCTGCTTCAGCGCATAGCCAAATCCCCGCACCGCATCGTGCTGCGATGCGATTTCCGCACGCAATGCGTCGACGCTGCGCTTGGCCTTGCGAACCGCCACATCCGCCTGCACCTCGGTGCAGATCCGCGCCAGCACATCCGCCATGGCGCCATGATCATCCGGCATCAAGCCTCCTAAGACACGCTCTCGGCGCTTACCCGCCGCAGGCTCTCCAACGCAGCCAGCGCAGCCCCGGATGCGATCGACTGCGCGCCACGAACAACACCTTCGCGCAATTCGCCAACCTGTCCGGCAACGACCAGGGCCGCCGCCGCATTCAGCAACACGGTATCGCGATAGGCGCCTGCTTCACCCTGCAACATCGACACCAGCGCCGCGGCGTTGAACCCGGCGTCGCCGCCCTGAATTGCGGCAATCGGCGACCGCGGCAGCCCCGCATCCTCCGGTTCGACTACAAAACTACTGATCCTGCCGTCCCGCAAGGCGGTCACATGGCTTTGACCCGCCACCGTCAGCTCATCGAGCCCCATGCCATGCACCACCCAGGCCGCCTCGTGCCCCAGTGCCGCCAGCGTCTCCGCCAGCGGCAAGGTCCAGGCCGGCGCAAACACCCCGGTCAGCTGGCGCCGCACCCGCGCCGGATTGGCCAGCGGGCCCAGCAGGTTGAAGATCGTGCGCGTCCCCAGCTCGACCCGCGGTCCGCCGGCATGGCGCATCGACGGATGATGACGCGGCGCAAACAGGAACACGCATCCCGCCTCGCCCAGGATCCCCGTCAGCGCCGCGAGCGGCGCATCCACATTGACCCCCAGTGCCGTCAGCACATCCGCCCCGCCGGTGCGCGACGACAGGGCCTTGTTGCCGTGCTTGGCCACCGGCACCCCGCAGCCGGCAACCACGAACGTCACGGCCGAGGACACATTCAGCGTCCCCGCCCCGTCACCCCCCGTGCCGCAGACATCGATCGCATCCGCCGGCGCCTCGATCGCCGTCATCCGGGCCCGCATCGCCCGCACCGCGCCGGTGATCTCGGCCACCGTCTCGCCGCGCATCCGCATCGCCATCAGCAGCCCGCCGATCTGCGCCGGCGTGGCCTCGCCCGACATGATGACGTCGAACGCCGCCTCGGCCTGGTCCTCCGACAACGTCTCGCCGGCGGCCAGCCGGGCGAGAATCGGTTTCAGGTTCGCCGACATCGTCAGGCCGCGCGTGCGGGTGCGTTGGTGCCGCGCGCCAGCGCCAGGAAGTTCGCCAGGATCGTATGGCCGTGCTCGCTGGCGATGCTCTCGGGATGGAACTGCACTCCCCAGACCGGCAGGGTCCGGTGGTGCATCGCCATGATCACCCCGTCATCGGTCCAGGCGGTTGGCACCAGCACCTCGGGCAGACCCTCACGCGCCACGATCAGGCTGTGATACCGCGTCGCGCGGAACGGTGAATCGATACCGGCCAGGATATCGGTTCCGCTATGCGTGATGGCCGAGACCTTGCCATGCATTGGCTCCGGCGCACGCACAACCGTTCCGCCGAATGCCTGCCCGATCGCCTGGTGCCCGAGGCACACGCCCAGCAGCGGCACCTTGCCCGCAGCCGCCGCGATCAGGTCCAGGCAGATCCCGGCCTCGTTCGGCGTGCAGGGCCCCGGCGACAGCACGATCGCCTCCGGCTGCATCGCCAGGGCGTCCGCCACGGACAGCTTGTCGTTGCGCCACACCTCGCTGTGGGCGCCGACATCGCCCAGGAAGTGATACAGGTTGAAAGTGAAGCTGTCGTAGTTGTCGATCAGGAGGATCATGCGGCGCATCTTTGGTCCGCCGGCGCGCGGCGGTCAATCATGCAGCCACGCCGCAGGGTGGCACGCGCGATCCTGCCCCGCACAGCCCCCAAAAAGTCGCTGAACCCGCTCCGTCAACAAACGCCGGGACCGCCCCTTGCACCGGATCCCATGCCTTCCCACCTCAGACAACATTTAGAACATAATAAGAACTTCCTGCCATCGCATGACACCTGACGAAGCCGCACAAACCGACCCCGGCGCTATCTTCCAACCCGACGGACCGATCAACCCGATCTCGATGCGGGAAGCCGTTCGCACCCTGCTGCGTGCGCTTCCCCTGGAAGACCCCGACGAACCGGACCACGCCGCCACAAGACGCATGCACGGCGCCCTGATCGCGCTGTCCGCCCTGCGCCCGCGCGAAGAGATCGAGCTCATGCTGGGTGTTCAGGCGCTGGCCGCCTACCACGCCGCCGCCGCGGCCTGGCGCCTGGGCATGAACCTCAAGCTCCCGCGCGGCGACAGCACGCGCCATGTCACCACGGCCGCAACCGCCGCCCGAACCTTCGACACCATGCTGAGGGCGCTCGAACGCCGCCAGGCCAAACCCCTCCCACGACCAGACGAACGCTCGGTTTCGCGCAACTGGGTGCCCATTCATTCCGCCGCCTTTCTCGACCACTGGGCCGACAATTGTCGTGCCGGCGATGACGCTCCAGCCGGTCCCGATCCGCAGATCGAATGGACCCCGGAAGCCGCCGGCATCGCCCACGAGCTGATCGCGCAGGACCGCGTCGAACAGGACAACGCCGGCCTCGACCTCGCCAATACGGCGGGCATTCGCCCGGACGGCAGCATCGTCATGCCGGAATACCCCACCCCTGAGCAGGACGCCTACATCGCCCGACGCATCACCCTGAACCTGAAGCGGGAATGGGCCGAGAACCGGCGCAAGGGCATCAAGCGCCATCCGAAAATCCGCCCCCTGCGCACCGGCGACCTGGTGCCATGAGCGGCCAACCAACCCTTGGCCAACCCACCCCGGGCCAACCAACCCCTGGCCAACCAACCCCTGGCATACTCACCCCTGGCCTACTCAGCCCGCTGGCCCAGGTCATCCTCGGCTTCCTCACGCCACTGATGCAGGCATGCGGCCAAATCGACACCGACCTCGCCCGTCAGGCCGCGCAGGAGGCGATCGACGCCTGCCCGCCCGGCCCGCTCACCACCACCGCCCAGACCGTCGCCTTCGCCATGGCCGCGCTCGACAGCCTGCGCCTCGCCGCCCAGCCCGATATCGCCGTCTCCAGCAAGCTCCGCCTGCGCGGCAACGCCAACGCGCTCAGGCGCTCCAGCCAGCGTGGCGCCACTACCCCGGCACCAGGACCACCCGCTCACACGCCGCCGGCGCCATCGGCCGACCGCACCATTGCGCTGGACTGGGCCGATGCAATGACCGATGTCGCCGCCGAGTGCGCCCGCGATCTTGCCAAACTGCCGGCAAAACAGCGCCGCACCGAGATCATCCGCATCAACGCCCTGAAGACAACAGCCAGGCGGATCAGGGACGATCAAACATCACCACGACCACCGGCCACGGGCTGACGTCGCCCGATACGCATCAATACTTCACGCTGCTTCAAGACACCTGGCGCACGCAACAAATCCTATTCTCCTCCTCCGTAAAACGTCGCGTGCATATTTCGCCGTTCCATGACGCTGCCTTGCCCGGAACCGCCGCGATCGCTGAAGTAACGGCAAAAACCCAAGCGCCCGCCGACCCTCTTCCCATCCATCCGAAAACCGCCCAAGCTGCCCGGATAAACGGGGAGAGAAAAACATGGCCAAAATCGACGGCGCCACGTTGATGGCGCAAAGCCTGAAGCAACAAGGCGTCCAGTACATGTTCGGCATCGTCGGGTTCCCCGTCGGCCCGATCGCCCAGGCCGCGCAGGCCGCCGGCATCACCTATATCGGTATGCGCAACGAGCAGTCCGCCTCCTATGCCGCCCAGGCCGCCGGCTACCTGACCGGCCGTCCCGGCGCCGCCCTGGTGGTCTCCGGCCCTGGCGTGGTCCATGGCCTCGCCGGCCTCGCCAACGCCCAGCAGAACTGCTGGCCGATGATCCTGATCGGCGGCGCCTCACCGACCTATCAAAACGGCATGGGCGCCTTCCAGGAGGAACGCCAGGTCCAGATCGCCTCGCCGTTCTGCAAGTTCGCCCACGCTGTCGAGCATCCGCACCGTATTCCGTTCTACGTCGAAATGGCCGTGCGCAATTCGATCTACGGCCGCCCCGGCGCCACCTACCTCGACATGCCCGACGACATCATCTTGGCCGAGGTCGATGAGGCCAAGGTTCACCAGGCCGCCACCGTCGCCGATCCGCCGCGCATGCAGGCGATGCAGCAGGATGTCGAGCAGGCCCTGAACGTCCTCGAATCCGCCGAACGGCCCCTGGTCATCGTCGGCAAGGGCATGGCGTGGTCGCGTGCCGAGGATGAAGTGCGCGCCTTCGTCGAACGCACCCAGGTGCCGTTCCTCGCCTCCCCCATGGGCAAGGGTGTGATGGACGACACCCACCCGCTGTCGGTTGGTGCCGCCCGCTCCCACGCCCTGCAGGAAGCTGACGTCATCGTCCTGCTCGGTGCCCGCCTGAACTGGATCATGCATTTCGGCCTGCCGCCGCGCTTCAACAAGAAAGTCCGCATCGTCCAGCTCGACATCTCGCCCGAGGCGATCAGCCAGAACGTCCCGGCCGAGGTCGCCCTGGTCGGCGACGGCCGCGCCATCGTCGGCCAGCTCAACACCGCCCTGCGGAACCGCCAGTGGTTCTACCCCAAGGATACACCCTGGCGCGCCGCAATCGCCGAAAAGTCCGCGGCGAACGCCAGGCAGGTCCAGCCGATGATCGACGACAACAGCGCCCCCACCAACTATTACCGTGCCTTCCGCGACATCAGCCCCTGGCTGCCGAAGAATGCGGTGATCATCGGCGAGGGCGCCAACACCATGGACATCGGGCGCACCCAGATGCCCAATGCCGACGCCCGCCTGCGCCTCGATGCCGGCAGCTACGGCACCATGGGCATCGGCATGGGGTTTGCCATCGCCGCCGCCGTGGTTCACCCCGATCGCCCGATCGTCTCCGTCTCCGGCGACTCCGCCATCGGCTTCTCCGGCATGGAGATGGAAACCGCCTGTCGCTACAACCTGCCCATCAAGATCGTCGTCCTCAACAACGGCGGCATCGGCGGCGGCATTGAATCGATGCCCGAAAATTCCACCGAGATCCCGCCCCGCGTCCTGACCATCGGCGCGCGCTACGACAAGATGATGGAGGCATTTGGCGGCTTCGGCGCTTATGTCGAGGACCCCAAGGACCTGAAATCCGCCCTGGACAAAGCCATGGCATTCAACGGCCCGGCTCTGGTAAACGTGCGGCTGCATCACGCGGCCGGGCGCAAGCCACAGCAATTCGGATGGCACACATCATAACATCATCGTTCAGGATCACCCTGCTCGCCGGCCTGCTTGCGGCAGCGCCGGCCTACGCCGAAACCGTGCTGCATCTGGCCGAAACCGCAACGGTGATGGTGGCGCCCGATGAAATCGCCGCCACCCTCACCGCCGATGCCACCGGTCCCTCGGCCAGCGACGCACAGGGTCGTGTGAACACCGCGATGCAGGCCGCGATTGCCCAGGCGCGCGGGGTGCAGGGGGTCAGCGTGTCCACCGGCGGCTATGGCGTATGGCGCACCAACCAGCCGGGTCAACCCGAAAGCTGGCAGGTCAACCAGACGCTGAACCTTTCCGGTCTCGACGGGCCGGCGCTGCTCGCCCTCGTCGGCGCATTGCAACAACGCGGACTCGCTGTCGGCAACCTGGGCTGGCGACTGTCCCGCTCCGCGGAGCGGCAGGCCCACCAGGTGGCAACCAAGCAAGCCCTGTCGGCACTGCGCGGCCGGGTCGACGAAGCTGCCGGCCTGCTGGGCCTCCGGTTCGAGCAGTACAAGGACGTGCGACTGGACAGCGCTACACCGCAGCCGATGTTCAAGAGCATGGCCGCTTCGATGTCGCTCCGCGCCTCTGCCGCCCCGCCGCCCTCGGTCGCCCCCGAGGATGTCCCGGTCAGCGCCACCGCCGACGTGGACGCGCTGCTGGTGCCGAACTAACCGTACATGGCCTGCCGCATGGCAAGCAGGCACCTAATGACAGGCACCCCAGCGACCGACACCCCAGCAACAAACGTGCTTCGACCAGATATGGCCGTGACCAGACTTGGCAGTGGCCAGATCTGGCGGTTCAACTAAGTTCCTATTTTGTTCTTGATTTGGCTTCCTCGCCGCTGCACATTATCCGAAACCTTGCAAACAGGAGATCCCAATGCCTGTTCCGTTCACCCCACCTGGCTATCACACCCTGACCCCCTATCTTATCGTCGATGGTGCCAGCAAAGCGCTCGACTGGTATGTTCAAATCCTCAACGCCACCGAACTGATGCGCCTGCCCGCGCCGGGTGGCCGGGTCGGTCATGCGGAAATCGAGATCGACGGCAGCCGCATCATGCTTGCCGACGAAAGCGCTGAACATGGCGCCAAAGCTCCCGCGGCCTTCGGTGGCTCGCCGATCAGCCTTCTGCTCTATGTACCCGATGTCGACGCAACAATCGCCCACGCGGCAGCGGCCGGCGCGACGATCAAGGCGCCCGCGGAGGACAAGTTCTACGGCGACCGTATGGCCACTTTGCTCGACCCGTTCGGCCACACTTGGTCGATCGCGACCCATATCGAGGATGTCTCGCCTGCCGAGATCGAACGCCGACTCGCCGCGATGGGAACCGGGTCATAAATCGGCTGCCGCACTGCAGCTGTCGGAGCTTGATCGGCTGCGCTCGTAGCGCGCCGCGCCGCAGCCCCGGCGACCTACAGCAACATCACCGCGACCGAAATGTTCAGGGTGATGAAGTTGCTCGCTCATACAACAAGGTAGAGCGCGCTGACTGTTTCGGTCAGGCTGAAGGCGCTCCGCCGGGCCCGATTGCGTTTTCGCCGCGGTAGTGCCGGTTGGGGATGGGAAAGATGCCATACCCGAAGCGAACTGCCGCCGGATCGGGCAGCGCCTGCAGCCGCAGCACCACCGGCGCCACTCCCATCAGCCCGCGGTTCCGCCGCCCCACCGCCGCGACCGCCTCCTTCACCGCCGCGATCAGCCCCTCATCAAAACCTGCCAGGGCATTGCCCGGTGACAGCACCAACAGGCCGGGATGGCGCAGATTGATGCGTCCCTGCGCGGCGCCGACCACCGCGGCCACCGCCGTCAGCAGGCTGGGCGGGTCCCACGGCTCGCCGGCCGGGTATTCGAACCGATCGAACACCTCGACCTGCACCGCCGCCGTGTCGGCGACCCCGGTGACCAATTCGAATCCCTCGATCCGCTCTGGATACCCGGTTGGTTCTCCAAACCGCACCCGGTTGCCCATCATCATCAGGCAATGCGCGGTGGCGAACGGCGTCAATCCATGCAAATCAAAGCCGCGCTCGCCGGCCGTTGCCATCATCGCCGGAAACAGCGGATGGCGCGACCAGCTTGCCACGAAATGCAGGAACGCGATCACCTGTGTCAGCGCGGCCGCCGTCGGAGCATCGCTCGCGCGCACACCGGATGCCCCGGCCATCGCCGCCCGCAGCAACCGCACCGCCGATCCAAGCGAATGATCAGCCGCTGTCTGCAGCAAACTCCCGCCGAACGCCGTATCGGCCTCGTCCAGCAGTGCCGGGCCGATACGATACACATTGTCCGGCGACGCCGGTTGGAACAGCGCCTGGAAACGGGCCATCTCCGCCTGGCCGACCACGGTGGCGCCCGGAGGAACGGTCATCGCCGATTCGCGCGGCGCCACCGATGGCGCGGCGATGATGGCTGACCGCGGCGGCACCGCGCCCTCGGCCAAAGGATCGGTGACCGTCAGCGTTCCGCAGCGCCCGCACGTGATCCCGACGCCAAGGAAGCGATCAGCTGAAAATCCGTCAATCAGGATCTGCCCGCAGCTGCACGCCAGCGTCCCGCCGCCGTCACCGATCAGGACGGGGCCGTCGCCGGCCTGCAGAAAATGCGCCTCGGCGGTCACAACCCGGCAGGACGGGATGGAGACAGGCGAGCCAACACTAGATCCACCCGAACAGCTTGGTGAACCAGCCCTCTTTCTTCTGCTGGATAATCGGGGTGTTGCCGACATCGGGTGCCTCACCCAGCGCGGCATTCTCGCGCAGGCGCTGCGACTCCTTCTGCGCATCGACCTGCACGTGCTGGACGTTCGGCTTGCGCCAGTACAGCACCTTGTCGATGAAGCTGGTGTCCGCATTGTCGCGATTGGCGTCACGGTCGACCCGCGTGCGGATATCAGCGGGCGCGGCTGGACCGGTCTGCTCCAGCAACGCCTCCTGCCCTGGACTCACATTGCCCTGCGGCGCGCCGCCCAGCGCCAACTGCGGCACCAGGGCTTCCGCCGCCTGCTCGCGCTCACTCTGTTCCTGCGGCCGCGCGGCACCAGGCCGCGGCGGACGCAGATTGTAGTCTGGCGGCATCGACAGCGGCGCCCTGGTGGTCACCGTATATTCGTCCGGCGCATCGCGGGTCAGGCCAAAGGTGCGCGACAGGGCATCGCCACTGCAGCCGCCCAGCAGAAGCACCGAGGCCCCCAGCAGAACCGGCCGGATCAGCCGAAGATTGGACGCATTTGTTCGCATGGGACGCTCCTTACTCATTCACCCGTCACTGCCGCAAGTGCGTATCACGCCTCACGCCGCCGTCGCGGCGGGATTGCGATCAACATCGCCAGGAACAGCCCGGCCGTTGCCGTCCACTGGGCGATCGCGAACGCATGCGCATAGGCCCGCTCGCCCGTATGTCCATCCAGCACCATGAAGAACAGCGACCCGATCGCGGCCACGCTGACCGCCGCCCCGATCTGCAGGGCAGAGTTGACGATTCCGGCCGCGACCCCGGCCTGGGCGGCCGGCACATCACCCAGCACTGTCGCGAACAGCCGTGGGAACGCCACGCCCTGCCCAAGCCCGGCGAAGAAAACCGCGACCGAAAGCCCCGCGCCCGCGATGCCCGCGGCAACCATGATCCCGACCAGGGTGTAGAAGCTGACCTGGATGCCCATGCCGATCGCCAGCAACTTGGGCCGCAGCGTAACCAGCGGGGCGGAAACCAGGGGGCCGAGGAACAGGCCGACGCCATAGGGCACAATGGCGAATCCGACCTCCAGCGGCGCCATGCCCCGGCCCTCCTGCTGGTACAGCCCGAACAGCAGGTAGAAGCTGGTGGTGAAGAAAAACAACGCCGCCACCAGCAATCCTCGCCGGAAGCTTGGAATGCGCAGCAGGCGCATGTCCACCAGCGGCATTCCCCCCGCCTGGGTCAGGCGTTTCTCATACCAGAAGAAACCACCGGTCAGGAACGGCACGCAGCTCAGCACCGCGAACACCCAGGCGGGCCAGCCCTGCTCGCGGCCCTCCGACAGCGGCACGACGATCGCGGCCAGCGCCAGGGAGATCAGTGCCGCACCCCCCAGGTCGAGCCGCACATTGCCGCCGCCACCCGTCTCCGGCACCACTTTCCATCCCAGCACCAGGGTCACCGCGCAGATCGGCAGGGTCAGCAGAAAGATCGCCCGCCACCCCAGCCCAGCCGGGTTCCACTGGATCAGCGCCCCACCGCTGAACTGGCCGATCGCGGCGGCCATGCCCATCATGATCCCATAGGCGCTCATGGCCCGGGCGAGTTCACGCTCGTTCTGGAACAGCGCGCGGATCGACCCCAGAACCTGCGGCAGCAGCACCGCCGCAGCCGATCCCTGGATGATCCGCGCGATCACCAGGCTGGTGGGTCCGGTGGCCACGCCGCAGCCCAGGCTGGCCAGCGAGAACCCGGCCATGCCGATCAGGAAGCAGCGCTTGCGGCCGTACAGATCGCCCAGCCGGCCGCCGGTGATCAGGAACACCCCATAGCCGCAGGCATAGCCTGAGATGACCAGTTGCAGTTCGGCCGGCGACGCCCCCAGGCTCTCGTGGATCGAGGACAGCGCGACGTTGACGATGAAGAAGTCCAGCGGCGGCATGAACCCGCCTGCCAGCAGGATCACCAGCGCCACCCACCGGAGGGCGCCTTTTTGAGCAATGGACACGCTTTCTCCCTAACCGGCGGATCGTTTTGCTGTAGACGTCATCATCTTGCCGCCTGCCGTCGGATCTAACATCTAATCGCCATGCTGCCACCAAGCACAAGACTGGACCCCAGCGGATACTACCGGCGGCTCGACCTGGATCCTGCGGCACCGCAGGCCTCGATCGCGGCGGCTTACCGGGCCAAGGCGCGGGTCCTGCACCCGGATGTGCCCGGCACCGGCAACGCGGAGGCGTTCGTCGGGTTGAAGCAGGCATACGACACGCTGTCCGATCCAACGCGCCGGCGGGAATACGACAGGTCCGCGCGCGAGGCGGCACTCGTTACGCCCACCCCCGTTGTTGCTCGGCCGACGTTCTATCGGCCGGCATTCTATCGCGCCGCCTTCGACCGATCGGGCGCCTTCCGCCGTGGTTTTCCCGCCGCCGGCTTGAGCCGCGCAATGCTGGGCGAGCGCTGGCTTGCGCGCCCGCTATCGCCGCTGACGATGTCGATCCTGGCCGGGCTTGCGGCCTTCCTGTGCCTGTCGGTGTACCAGGTCGCGGCACATCTGATGGTGACATCCGCGCCGCCACCGAAGACCGACATCCACGCCAACGCCCCTATGGTGGAGCCGCTGTCGCCGCAGCAGCATCGTGCCATCCTGTATGGCGCAGCCCCGGTCCGCCTGGGCGGCACGCCCAACTTCTATGTCCTTCCCGCCGGCAGCCCGGCCGTGCTCTGGCGGCAAGGCGCCGACCACAGCCCCTTGGTCTCGGTGGGCCAGCTGCCACCGTTCAGCAGCGTGCAAGCGGTGCGCCTGGTCCGTCAGACCGGCATGCTGGAGGTCCTGATCAACGACGCCGGGACAGGCTTCATCGCCGCCGACCACCTGATGCCGGGCGATGTGCGGGCAGCCAGGACGGCCTATTGCAGCTACAACTCCGGCCCTGCCCCGTTCGACGGCGAACTGCTGGAACGCCATGGCAGCGGCAGCGGCGATGTGTCCCTGGACAACCACTCCGTCCAGCCGGCCGTGGTCAAACTGCGTGACCAGGCCGGCGTTGTGGCGGTCGCGGTGTTTCTCAGTCCCGGCAGCCACGCCAAGATCACCGGACTGCCGAGCGGATCCTACCGGCCGGAATATGCCATCGGCGAATTATGGAGCCGGGCCTGCAACGCCTTTGCTGCCGGCATGCGGGCGCGTCGGATGGATCAAGGCGTCAACCTGCCCGGCGCGGCGCCGATCGTGGTCGCATCCGACGACAGCGGCGCAGCGGCATCGGACATCACCGACCAGATGTTCCAGCAGGATTAGCGGCGGCGGCTGTCCGAACCACCGTCGCCGGACATTTGCCTCAGGTATCAGGTGCCTCAGGTGATGACCGGGGCGGCGCCGGCCTGCGACCGGCGGGACTGCCACAGCGCCACGAAATCGATCGGCTGCAGCAACACAGGCGGGAAGCCGCCGTCACGCGTCACATCGGACAGGATGTTGCGGGCGAACGGGAACAGGATACGAGGGCATTCCACCAGCAGCACCGGCTCGATCGCATTCTCCGGCAGTCCTTGCAGGGTGAACACGCCGGCATAGGTCAGTTCGGCGACGAACACCGTCTGCGGCGGCGTGGCTGCCTGGCCGTTGCCTTGCGCCGAACTGTCATGCGCCTCGGCGCGGATCATGATCGCCACCTCGAACACGCTCTGACCCTCGGTCACCCGGCGCGCCTGCACGTCCAGATTGATGCTGACCTGCGGCTGGGCGCGAAGCTGGGTGTAGATGTTGGGTGCGCCCGGCACCTCAAACGACAGATCCTTCACATACTGGATGTTCACCGTCAGCGGCTGAGCCGGCTGCCCGGTGGGCTGCGGCGCGGGAGTGGTCTCGGACATCGAAGTCTCCGTGGTTCAGGACCGCTTTTGGCCCACGATGAGGCGCGCCGGGTAGCACGGTTGCAAGTCGATTGCCAGCACTCGGGGCGACGCCACGCCTACAACCCGCGGGCGGCGAAGCCGCGTCAGGCCCGCCAGACCAGCCGCTCCGGCGCCGGTCCCGTGGGGTCGCAGCGCAGCCATTGGCCGTTCGCCACGCTCTGGCCGGTCATGCTGAGGATGAACCCCCAGTGGCTGATGACCAATGTGTTTGTCCAGTCGCGGCGGCTAGCCACAGCGGCGCGGAACTGGGCCGCCCGCGCGACGATCGCAGGCTCCGGCTCTTCCTCGGCCGGCCACCAGATATTCTCGATCGGTGCGAAATCATGTTCCGGCCAGTCGCGCTCCAACTCAGTGCGCGAGGAGCCGACGTCGCAGGCAAAGGCGTAGCGCTCCCGCACGATCGGGTCGATCGTCACCGGCAGGCCCAGCGCGGCCGCGACCGGACGAGCGGTCTGCAAGGCCCTTGTGTAGGGGGAGACGATGATCCGCTCGATGCCCTGGCCGGTGAGCTGCGTGGCGGCTTCCTGCGCCTGGGCGTGACCGAGCGGGGTGAGGCGCGGGTCGATGATGCCGGGATCGCGGCGCGTGGCGCCGAAATGCAGGTTGAATTCGCTCTGTCCGTGCCGCAACAAGATCATCCCCGCGCCATACAGAGCCAAACGGCAACAGCCAAGGCAAAACAGGAGAAGGGCAAGGCAAGATCGGGGCTTTGCCCGATTGGCCCGGTTTCGTTTGTCAACGTGCCGGTGCGCCCCTATCTGTGCTACGTTACGGAGGGGTGTGGTATGGGTGCGAGCGGCTTTCCCATCGATTTGGTGCTGTTCGGGATGATAGCGGCGTTTCTGGTGCTGCGGCTGCGGAGCATCCTTGGCAAACGGACCGGGTTCGAGCGGCCGGCGCCGCCGGTTCAGCAGGCGCCGCTGCGGCCGGCCGGTCCGGTCATCGATGCCAAGGCGGAGCCGGTCGTGCCGGCCGCGCAAACCGTGCCGGATGCGGCCTCGCCGACCGGCCTGGCGCTGGCCCGGATGCGTGAGATCGACCGGACATTCGACCCGTCCCGCTTCCTGGCGGGGGCGGAGCAGGCGTTCCGGATGATCGTTGCCGCCTTTGCCGCCGGCGATCGCGCCGCTTTGCGTCCATTGCTTGGTGACGACACCTATGCCGCGTTCGAGCAGGCAATCAGCGCGCGCGAGAAGGCCAGCGAGACGCAGGTATCCGTGATCAAGGCGATGCAGACGCTCAGCATCGACTCGGCGGAACTGAAAGGCCGCACCGGCCTGGTGACGGCGCGGATCGTGTCGGACCAGATCAGCTATACCCAGGATGCGAATGGCCGGCCCTTGACGGGAACCGATGCGGTGACCGAGATCACCGACCTTTGGACGTTCGAGCGTGACCTGGGGCAGCCCGATCCGACCTGGCGTCTGGTGGCAGCGCGCAGCGGCTGATCAGGTGCGGACCGGCCGGCTGGGATAATTTGTTCCGGTCGGGGTAATATGTTCCGGTTGGGGTAATATGTTGGGGAAAGCATGACCATGACGAAGCCTCGGGTGGGTCTGTTCGTGACCTGCCTTGTCGATCTGCATCGTCCATCCGTCGGTTTTGCCGCGATCCGCCTGCTGGAGCGGGCCGGATGCCAGGTCGAGGTGCCGCGAACCCAGACCTGCTGCGGCCAGCCGGCGTACAACTCGGGCGACCGGCGCACCGCACGCGACCTTGCGTATGGCATCATCGAAGCGTTTCGCGGCTACGATTACGTGGTGGTGCCGTCGGGATCCTGCGCGGGGATGCTGAAACACCATCTGCCGCATCTGTTCGACGACGATCCCAACCAGCGCGCGGTGGCGGATGCGATGGCGACACGCGTGTATGAACTGGTCAGCTTCCTGACCGATGTGCTGGGGATCCGCGACACCGGCGCGGCGCCGTTCAACGGCAGCGTCACCTACCATGACAGTTGTTCCGGGCTGCGCGAATTGGGCATCAAGCAGCAGCCGCGCGACCTGCTGGCAGCCGCCGGGGTCACGGTGACGGAGATGACAGATCCGGAGATCTGCTGCGGCTTCGGTGGAACGTTCTGCGTCAAGTATCCCGACATCTCCGTCCGCATGGTATCGGACAAGACCAAGGACATCGCGGCAACCGGAGCGAGTACGGTGCTGGCCGGCGACATGGGTTGCCTGCTGAACATCGCCGGGCGCCTGCAACGGGAAGGCCACCGGGTGCGGGCCCGCCACATCGCTGAAGTGCTCGCCGGGATAACCGATGAGCTGCCTGCCATCGGCGAGCCACGCGCCTGAAGGGTCGTTGAGAGCTGACATCCGATCATGGAACGTGCGCATGCGTCCGACTGTCCCACCGCCGCCCGATGCCGACGCCCGCCGCCGCCGCAAGCCGGTAATCTGCTACAAGACCGGGGCGCTGCCGCAGCCTGACCTCACGGCGATCGAGGCGGTCCGCGACAGCCTGACCCTGATGGGCGAACTGTTGGTGCCGCCACGCGATGCCCGGGCCTTCGAGGTGCCGGCGGGGCATTTCTTTCGCATCGTCAGTGTCGAGGGTCCGCAGGTCGGCGACCTGAACCTGTTCAACGCCCGTGACCTGCAGGAGCGCTTCTTCAGCGGCAAGACCCGCGCGCTGCACGCCACGCACCTGACGACCGGCGACCGGCTCTGGAGCACCCTGCCCTATCTGCGCCCGATGGCCACGATCACCCACGACACGCTGGGCTGGTACGGCTGGGATGAGGACGGAGGCGGCGTTCACGACGTTATCGGGACACGCTGCGACCCCTACACCAGCCGCCTGCTGAGTGGCGGTGACTACCACCATTGCTGCCACTCCAACCTGAGCCGGGCACTGGCCGCGGCGCGGGGGCTTGATGTGAGGCAGGCGGAACTGGCGGTGCATGACGTGATGAACGTGTTCATGTGCACCGGCTTCACCCGCGACACCCATCAGTACTTCATGAAGGCCAGCCCGGCGCGGCCCGGCGACTTCATCGAATTCATCGCCGAGATCGACCTGCTGGGCGTGCTGTCGGCCTGCCCCGGCGGCGACTGCAGCGACGAGCATTCTTCGGACGCGGCGCGCTGCTACCCGCTGAAGGTCGAGATCCATCGGCCCGATGCCGGGTTCCTGACCGGTTGGCGATCGCCCGCGGTCAGCCTCTACGACCGCACCCACGGCGTGGCTCAGGCCAGGCCGAAATAGGTCCGGTGCAGGCTGTCGTCGGCTTCCAGCGCAGCGACGGTTCCCTCGAACCGGATCCGCCCGCCCTCCAGGGTGAAAACGCGGTCGGCGAGGTCCAGGAAGGCAATGTTCTGTTCAGCGATCAGCATGGCGAGGCCGGCTTCGCGGAACCGGCTGAGCACCGCGATGACCTGGCCGACGAACAGCGGCGACAGACCGGCGGAGGGTTCGTCCATCACCAGCAACCGGGGTGAGGACGCCAGCGCCTTGGCGATCCCCAGCATCTTGCGCTGTCCGCCCGAGAGCGCGCCGGCCAGGGTCGAGCGACGGCCTGCGAGGTCAGGGAAGGTGGCGTAGAGTTCGTCCATGCGGGCGCGCAGGGCGGATTTTTCACTGAACTGGCCGCCGACGCGCAGGTTCTCGTCGATCGACAGGCCGGGGAAGACGCCGATTTCGGACATGTAGGCCATGCCGCGGCGGACACGCTTGTCGGTGCGCCATGTGGTGACGTCGTCGGGATCGAGCTGGACGCTGCCCTTCCAGGCCGGCAGCAGGCCGACGATGACCTTCAGCAGTGTCGTCTTGCCGGCGCCGTTAGCCCCCAGCAGCACGACACTCTCCTTCGGCTTGACGTCGAGACCGGCGCCCCACAGCACCTGCACCCGGCCGTAGCCGGCCTCGATACCGGCGGCACGCATCACCGGGTCAGCCATGGTGGCCTCCGCCGAGGAACACCCGGATTACTTCCGGGTCCTTCGTCGCGTCCGCCAGGGTTCCGCCGAAGAACTCCTTGCCGGCCGCCATCACCACCACCCGGTCGGTAACCTTGTCGATGAAGCCCATCAGGTGCTCGACCACCAGCAACGCCATGCCGCCATCCGCCAGGGCCCGCAGCCGGTCCGCCATGCGAGACAGCTCCGCCGGGTTCAGGCCCGCGGCCAGTTCGTCGACCAGCAACAGCCGCGGTTCCGTCGCCATGGCTCTGGCCAGGTCAAGCGTCTTCTGCTGCGCGCTGTTCAGCTCCGCCGCCGGACGCTCGGCGTAACGATCCAGTTGCAGCTCCGCCAGCAGGCCATCGACGTCGAAACCTGGTTTTGGATCGCCGTAATGGGCTGCGACCTCGACATTTTCGCGCACCGTCAGCGACAGGAAAGGCCTGGGGGACTGGAAGGTGCGGTTGATCCCGGCCTTGACCAGGCGGTGCGACTTCTGCCCCAGGATCGAGCGCCCGGCATAGGTGATCGACCCGCCATCAGCCGGATACAGGCCGCAGATCATGTTGATGCAGGTGGTCTTGCCGGAGCCGTTGGGGCCAACGAGGCCCAGCACCTCACCGGGGTTGAGATGAAAGCTTACACCGTCCAGCGCCTTGAAGCCGCCGAACCGCTTGACCAGGCCATCGACCTCCAACAGCGATTCAGGGGACACGGATGCCTCGGCTGGTCAGCAGCGACACCAGGCCGTTGGGCAGGAACAGCACCAGCAGCACGATCAGCGCCCCATAGGTAAACTGGAAGTATTGCGGCACGGCAATGCCGATGACGTTGTAGATGCCATACAGGATGAACACCCCCAGCAGCGGCCCGGACAGGGTGGTGGCGCCGCCGAACAGCAGGAAGACGGTCGCAAAGATCGACACGCTGAGGTCGAACGCCGTGTCGGGGTAGAATACCGAGATGTGCCAGGCGAACACGCCACCGACCAGGCCGGCGATCAGCGCCGACAGCAGCCAGGCGATGGTGCGGCCGCGGACGACCGAAACGCCGGCCATCGCCGCGCTGACCTGGTCGTCCCGGATCGCCTGCAACGACATGCCGAACCGCGAATTGCGCAGCCACACCACCAGGGCGAGCGCGAAGGCCAGGATCGCCAGGGCGGTGTAGTAGGAGAACGCGGGGGCAAACACGTCCGACAGCGACACGCCATACGGGCCCTTGGTGATGTTCTCGAGATCGGGGTTGGCAACGATCTCATACACCGCCTGGGCCGCGGCCATGCTGGCGATGGCGAAATAGGCGCCGGACAGGCGCAGCAGCGGCAGCAGTATCACCGCCAGCACCAGGGCGGCGGCGGCGGCTGCAGCCATCCCGACAATCGCCGGCACATGCAGGTGCATCACCACCAGCGAAAACCCATAGGCGCCTGCCCCGTAGAACCCGACATAGCCGAACGGCAGGTAGCCGGTGAACCCGTAGATGATGTTGAGGCCCTGCGCCAAGGCCAGGAAGACGATGAAGTTGAACAGCATCAACTCGTTCGAATAGACCCCCCGCATCGCGCCCATTACCAGGACGACGACCGCGGCGATGCTGGCATCCAGCAGGACGCGGCGGCGCCTAAGCACGCCGCACCTTCCTTCCGAGAATGCCCTCGGGCCGGACCAGAAGGACCGCGATCAGCAGCAGGTTCGGCAACAGATTGGCCCAGGAACTGAGGTAGGTCTGCATCAGCATCAGCGACACGCCGTAGATGATGCCGCCCAGCAGGGTTCCCAGCGGGTTGCCCAAGGTGCCGACAACGATGACGGCGAAGGCGGTGATGTTGATGGCGACCCCCATGTTCGGCGTCAGGCTGCCCAGGATGAACGGGGCGAAGACACCCGCCAGGCCGGCCAGCGCGATACTGATCCCGAACGCCACGGCTGATACGAAATTGACGTCGATGCCGGTGGCCAGCGCCTCA
Source organism: Rhodopila sp. (assembly GCA_965200665.1). GTDB lineage: Bacteria > Pseudomonadota > Alphaproteobacteria > Acetobacterales > Acetobacteraceae > Rhodopila. The sequence goes on from OZ241370.1 coordinate 237,226, forward strand.
TCCCGGCTGACCATCACGGCCCGGGTCAATGTTCCCAGCCGGGTGCGATACAGATAGAGATACACCAGCAGGACGGCGACGGCGCTGGCGGCAGCCGAGAAGATCCAGGCCTTCGGCAGCCGGGTGCCGAAGATGATGAACGGGCCCACGCCCAGCAATCGCGGCGGCAACGAGCGCTCCGTGGCGCCGATGCCGATTGTCGTTACTGCCTCGATCATCTGCGACAGGCCGAAGAACAGGATCAGCGACAGCATCTCGGAGTCGCGGGAGCGCAACAGGCGCGGGACGACGAGGTAGTAGATCGGCAGTCCGATCAACAGGAACACCACCAGGACCAGAACGGCCGCGAGCATGGGGTGCAGGCCGTAGGCACTGAACAACGCCCACGCGGCGATGCCGCCCAGCATCAGGAAGTCGCCATGGGCGAGGTTGACGATGCGCATGACGCCGAACACCAGGTTCAGGCCGAGGCCGACCAAGGTGTAGTACAGGCCGAACACGATGCCGGCGATGATCGCACCGGTCAGCATCGGGATGGAAACGGTGAAGGCCAGGGTGAGCGAGCACGCGCGCGAGGGGCCGCCCTGGACCCGCCAAGCGGCGACGCGCCCTGGAACCCGCTTCCGATCGGGGGGCGCGTCACTTCCCGAGCACGGCCTTCCCATTCGCCAGGTCCGGCGGATAGACGGCGACCAGGTTCAGTTCGTCCTTACCCGCCGGCTGCAACTGCCCAAGTGGCGTGACCTCACCGATCTGGGCGCCGTCCTTGCGAAGGGTGAAGGTGCCATCGAGGGTTTTCAGATTGCCGGAGAGTGCGAACACGGCGTCGTGGATCGCCATCTGATCCAGGCTTTTCGTCGTCTCCAGCGTGCGCTGCACAACCAGCCCGGTCATGTAGCCATAGACCGCGTTGGCGCCATACGCGACGCCGGACCCTGTGGGGTATTTCTTGACCCAGGCGTCGTGGAATTCCTTCTGGGTCATGCCGACCTCGGGCTTGTATTCATAGACCGAGGCGGGAACGTAGCTGAAGATGTTGGTCAGCGCGGAGACGCCGACATTCTTCTCGATCTCTTCCTTCTCGGTGCCGGCATAGATCGAGAACACGAAGCGGAACTGGTTGCCGCTGTCCTGCAGGTTACGCAGGAAAGCGATGTCATTGCCAACGTAACCAAGTTCCAGCACCGCATCGGGATTGAGCGCGGCGATGTTGTTGATCAGGACGGTGTAGTTGGACGTCGTGGTCGGCACGCCCTGGTAATAGACCACCTTGACCTTGCCATCCCGCTCAAAGAAGCCCTTCAGCGCGGCCGCCTGGGTGCCGGTGAAGTCGTTGGTGGAATACAGGATGGCAACGGTCTTGATGCCCTGTTTGGCACCCTCATCGGCGAGGTAATCCGAGATGTAGTGCGGCCAGATCGTGGACACCGGATCGGCCATCAGCGCGATGTAGGGGTTGTCGTCGGAGAAGAAAGCGGCCCCGGTGCCGGAGACGTCGAACAGGAACTGCTTATGCTCCTTGGCGATCGGCACGCCGACGGATGTCAGCACGGAGCCGGAATCGGCAACGAGTAAATCGACATGGTCCTGGGTGATAAGCTGGTTGTACAGCGTTGCCGCCGTTGCCGTGCTGCTTTGATCATCATAGGCAATGAGCTTGAGCGGGATCTTCTTGTTGAAGGCCTTGACCTCAACGCCACCGGTTGCATTTGCCTGATCAACCCACAACTTGAAAGCATTGAATACCGGCATGGAGATGCTGGCGTAGGGACCGGAGCTGGCATAAAGCGCGCCAATCTTGATCTCGGCAGGCGCGGCGGGCTGGGCATATGCCGGGGCGGCTGCGCACAACATCGCAAGGGCCAGAGTCTTCAACCGCATTCGCACGTCCTTTTATCATCTGCCCGGGGGCGCGGCGCATGTGATACAGCGGCCCCTAACCTGTCAATCGCCGTTCCGCCAGAACGGCGACGGTGGTGGGCGGTGCATCAGGGCCACCAGCAGCAGGCACAGGAACGCGCCGCCCGCGGCCGCCTGAAAGCCATCTATATATGACAGCACCGAGGCCTGTTGGGTGACCGTGGTTCCCAGCAGCTTTGCCGCCCGCCCGGCGGCCTGCGCCTGATCGGCGGTATGGCTGCCGACCGCCGCTTTGTAGGTCGCCAGCCGGTCGACGGTCAGCGACGACGATCCGTCGACATGCAGCCCGACCAGGTTCGAGTGGATCTGCTCGCGCACGCGCACGAAGGTTTGCATGAAGGCGGTGCCGACCTCACCGCCGAATTGCCGGCTGATCTGCAGCAGGCTGCCGATCGCCAGGGCATCCGCCGGATTGATCGTCCGCACGATCAGGCTCAGCAGGGCGGTCAGCGCGAAGGACTGGCCGATTGCCTGGAGGATCTGTGAGGGCAGAAAATCGTCGGTGGCCCACAGGCTGGTCAGGTTGGTGGAAATTAGGCAGGCGGTGGCGATCAGCAAGGAGCCGAGGCCAAGTATCCAGCGGCCATCGATCTGGCGCAGCAAAGTGGCGAGCGGCAGGGCGATTGCCAATTGCGGCAGGGCGATCCACAGCAGCACGCTGCCGACCTGCAACTCACGGAAGTTCTGCACCGTCTGCAGGTAGGTGGGAATGATGTAGGCCGTCGACAGGATGATGAAGCGGAAGCCGGCGAGCAACAACAACAACAGCAGCAGGTTGCCGCGCAGCAGCTTGGGGAGGTTGAGGAAGGGCTTCGGGGTCCAAAGCTCGCGGGAGAAGAACGCCAGGCAGACCAGGCCGCCGGACAGCAGCAGCCCGATCACCAGCCCCGAGTTGCGCCAGCCCAGCCGATTGCCCTGGTCCATGCCGGCGTAGAGCAGCCCAAGGCCGATCATGGCGTAGAGGATGCCCGGCCAGTCCAGATCGCGCATCAGGCCGGTGTTGATTTTCTCCCGCGGGACGCCGAACGAGATGCAGGCGAACATCAGCGGCAGCATCACGCAGTACTGCCAGCCGATCCAGTGCCAGGACCAGTTGTCGGAATACCAACCTTCCAGCGATGCCGCCACGTTCTGCGACAGCTCGGAATTCATTGCATAAAGCGATAGACCGTAGATGACCAGCTTCGCCGGTAGACTGCGGATGATGAAGCTGATGGTCAGCGGGATGAACGTGCCCGCCCCCAGGCCACCCAGCACCTGCATGGCGATGAAGGCATGCAGGTTGGGCGACAGCGGACCCAGCAGGCTGGCGGTGAACATCGTCACGATGCCCAGCAACAGCATCCGCCGCACGCCGAAGATGGCGCCGAGATACGGCGAGCAGACACCGGCCATCATCTGGCCGATGCCGACCGCGGTGGTGATCCAGGCGCCCTCGTCGAAGCCGGCGTGCAGTCCACCGCGCAGGTCGGCCAGCCCGAAGGACGTGACCCGACTGGACAGTGTCGCGATGATCGAACCGAGCAGAACGCCAAGGATGCCGATGTAGGGCCGCAGTGTATCGGCTGACAGCCGCGGATGCAGATGCTCGATCGCATGCAGCGCGCGGCCGGCGGCGGTGACCGGCGCCAGATGCAGGCTCATTGCCTGCCCGTCGCCGCCGGGGCGTTCGATGGACGACTGGAGCGGGCCTTTTCGGTCGAGCCCAGTGTCGGCTCCCGGTTTTCCAGCGGGCCGGTGTCGATGGTGGCCTCAACCGACAGTCCGGGCCGGACCAGGGTGCCCAGCGCCTCGTTCGGGTCGAGCACGATCTTGACCGGCACACGCTGCACCACCTTGGTGAAATTGCCGGTGGCGTTGTCGGGCGGCAGCAGGGCGAAGGTGCTGCCGGTGCCCGGCGACCAGCTGTCGACATGGCCGGTGAGCTTCAGATCCGGAAACGCGTCGACTGTGACGGTGGCCGCATCGCCCAGGCGCACGTTGGTCATCTGCGTCTCCTTGTAGTTGGCGATGACCCAGATCTGCGGCAGCGGCACCACGGAGATGACCTGGGTGCCGACGTTGACGAACTGGCCGGGGCGCACCTGGCGCAGGCCGACCAGGCCATCGGCCGGGGAGACGATGCGGGTGTATTCCATGTTGTTCTGCGACAGCGTCACCTGGGCCTCGGCCGCGCGCACCTGTGCCTGCAACTGGTTCTGCTGGATGTCGAGGCTGGCCAGCACTGCTTTCTGCTGGTCGAGTTGGGCGTTGTTCAACGCCAGTTGCGCCTGGGTCCGTTTTTCGTTGGCCTCCGCCTGCTCGACAGTCTGCTGCGTGCCGGCGATGCGGGTTTGCAGCAGGTCGCGCTGGCGCCTGGCTTCAAGGTCGTAGCGCACGACATCGGCCTGGGTCGCCTCGATGGTGGCCTCGGCCTGGCGCACCAGGGCGCGTTGCACATCCTTCTGGTTGGCCAGGTTTGCGAGGTTCGCCTGGGCCGCCGCAAGGTTCGCCGTGGCTTGCAACAATTGGGCGCGGTAATCCATCGGGTCGATTTCGACGAGGAGCTGGCCCTTCTGGACGACCTGGTAGTCGGAGACGGCGACATCCCTGACGTATCCCGACACCTTGGCCGAGAGCGGGGTCACGTCGCCGGCGGTATTGGCGTCGTCGGTCGATTGGTAGCGTATCGAGCCGGTCCAGCGGTTCCAATGGCCGGCGACATACCAGGCGAGTATGCCGGCACAGATGACACCCGTGACCCGCAGCGCGGGTGCGACCCAGCCGAAGCGTGAGGGGGGTGGCGCCGAGGGGGGTGGCGCCGAGGGGGGTGGCGCTGAGGGAGGTTGCGTGGAAGCGGGTGCGGGGGCGGATCGGACCGCCTCGTTTGCGTCAGGCATTGGGTTTGGCCGATCCGGTGGGGGTGGACTGAGCGGGCTTGGGCGAACGCCGTTAAATGATAATCCGGCCCTGACGTAAGCGGAAATCGGTGTGACCGGCAAGCCGATGCCGGCAGCGAATCCTTGCGCCGCGCCCCGGTCAGGCGTTACCCACGGGCGGACATTCGCAACGAGGGTATGTGGATCAGACGACCCCGGACCGGAGGCTGCCCTGGCGTGCGCTGACCCCGGCGCAACGGCTTGTGGCGGGCCAGTTCCTCCGCTTCGGCGTGGTTGGAACCGGTGGCTTCCTGATCGATACGGCCACTGTCTATGCGGTGCGCCATGCGCTGGGGATCTACGGCGCGGGGCTGGCGGGCTATGTGGTCGCGGCCACCGGCAACTGGATGCTCAACCGGCTTTGGACGTTTCGCGGCGAGGGGTCGGGGCCGGCGCATCGGCAATGGGCGCTGTTCATGGTCGCCAACCTCGGCGGCTTCGTGCTGAACCGGGGCACTTACGCCTTGCTGGTGACGTTTGTCGCCGGCGCGGCGCGCCAGCCGGTGATAGCGATCGCCGCGGGGGCGGTGGCGGGCCTGTTGGTGAATTTCATTCTGTCCCGCCGGGTGGTGTTCCGCTGAACCTTGCGCCGCCGAAATTGCGGCGTGTTCACCGGCAAATGCGGCCTTTGAAAAAAATGCGTTGGTTTCCCTACAGCCGTCTGCACCGTTAGCGATTCCTCAAGAGCTTGCCGTCAAATCTGTCCAGCATCGAAACCCCAACGATGCAGCACAGAATGTCCGCGTTTCGCTCCCACAATTTTGACAGATTGGCGTTCAGCGGCGGCGGCCTGTCGCTGCATCGCGTTACGTTCGCGCCGTCCGAACATGGTGCGGGCGCCGGCGACACGCGCGATGTCCGGGTCAAGCGTCTTTCGGACATCGTGCTGGCCCTGGTGTTCCTGGCGCTTGCCGGGGTGCCGATGCTGCTGATCGCCGCGGCCATTCGCCTGACCACCAAGGGGCCGGCGCTGTTCCGGCAGCAACGGTTTGGGCTGCACGGTCAGCCATTCGTGATGCTGAAATTCCGCACCATGCGCGACGAGCCGGCGGTTCCGGGGTCCTGTCCGCAGGCCACCCGCCACGATCCCCGCGTGACGCGGATCGGGACATGGCTGCGGCACACATCGTGCGACGAGCTGCCGCAATTGCTGAACGTCCTGGGCGGGTCGATGTCGCTGGTTGGGCCACGTCCGCATGCGCCCGGCACCTGCGTCGGCGGCCGCCCGTTCGAGGCGATCAGCCATCGCTATGCCGATCGCCACCGCGCCAAGCCGGGAATGACCGGGCTGGCCCAGGTTCGGGGATGGCGCGGCGAAACCGATACTGAAGAGAAACTTCTTCGCCGGCTCGACAGTGACCTTGAGTATATCGCGACCTGGAGCCTGAGTGGCGACCTGAGAATTATCTGCAGCACCATTGCGACGGTGTTGCGTATGCCAAACGCTTATTAACTGAACGGTTGTATCATGTTCGAGGTTCTGGAGAGGCCAGCCCTCAAGGTCCGCGAGCCAAGCCGGCGACCCGAGGTGTCGATCGCCGACCAGCTGGGTCTTGCTGCCAATCAGCCGCGGGTGGCGGTTTTGATTCCCTGCAAGAATGAACAGGCGGCGGTCGGCAAGGTTGTGGCTGATTTCAAACGATCGTTGCCGGAGGCGATTGTCTATGTGTACGACAACAACTCCACCGACAGCACGATTCTGGAGGCGCGTGCCGCCGGCGCGGTGGTGCGTCGAGAGGTGCTGCAGGGCAAGGGCCATGTGGTCCGGCGCATGTTCGCCGATATAGACGCCGATATCTACATCCTGGTGGACGGCGACGACACCTATGATGCCACGGTGGCGCCCGGCATGCTGCGGCTGCTGATCGACGGCCAGTTGGACATGGTGAGCGCTGCTCGTTACGGCGCCGTCCGCGACGCCTACCGGGTTGGCCATCGCTTCGGCAACCTGCTGCTCAGCGCGCTGGTGACCTGGGCGTTTGGCGGCGGCATCACCGACCTACTGTCCGGCTACCGGGTGTTCAGCCGCCGCTTCGTCAAGTCGTTTCCAGCGTTGTCCTCGGGGTTTGAGACCGAAACGGAATTCACCGTCCATGCGCTTTCCCTGCACATGCCGGTGCAGGAGGTGCGCACCCAGTACCGCAACAGGGCCGCCGGGACGTCGTCCAAGCTCAGTACATTCAAGGATGGGGCGAAGATCCTCCGGTTCATCCTTGCATTGATCCGCCACCAGCGCCCGCTGGAAGTGTTTGCGCTGCAGGCGCTGGTGCTGACGATCACCGGCGTTGCACTCGGGGTGCCCGTGGTTGCCGAGTTCATGCACACCGGCCTGGTGCCGCGCCTGCCGACGGCACTGCTGGCAACCGCGCTGGTACTGCTGGCGAGCCTGTCGCTGACCTGCGGCTTGATCCTGGACGCGGTTGCCTACACCCGGAAGGAGAACAAGCGCCTGGCCTACCTGGCCATCCCGTCGCTAGCGCTGACGGAATGAACGCGCGCCAGATCGCCGGCGCACCGGCGCCCCCCGCGGGGGCTTACGACGCCGACATCATCATCCTGGCGCTGGAGCGGGCGGCGGATACGCTTGATGCAATTGCCTCGGCCCGAGCGCAACTTGGCATCTCGGCCCATATTTTCGTGCTGGACCAGGGATCGGGTGCCGACACGCTGGCGGTGCTGGCGCAGGCGATCGCGGACTGCCACGACGTGACCCTGCTGGTGGCCGACCATAACCTGGGCGTTGCGGGTGGACGCAACCTCCTGTCGGATCTGGGGCATGGGCGGGTGATCGTTGCGCTCGATAACGATGCCGAATTCGCGACCTGCGATACGGTGTCGCGCATGGTCGCCGCGCTTGACGCCGAACCGGGGCTGGGTGCGGTCGGCTGCCGTATCGTCACCCATGCCAGCGGTCAGGACGACCTGTCGTCCTGGGGCTACCCGGTGGGCCTGCTTGCCCGTGCCGGCGAGAATTTCGATGCGGTCACCTATGTCGGCGCCGGGCACGCGATCCTGCGGCAGGCCTGGCAGCGCGCCGGCGGCTATGACGCGAAGCTGTTTTTCTGCTGGGAGGAATTCGATTTCTGCCTGCGCGCGATCGCCTTGGGCTGGCACATCCGCTACCGCGGCGACATTGTCATCCGGCACAAGGTTTCGCCGCAGCAGCGGGTCGACTGGACCGGCACCAGGTGGTTCTACTTCGTGCGCAACCGTATCTACATCGAACGCAAGCTGGACCGTGGCTGGTTGACCCTGACGCCGCGGATCGGCGGGTACCTGCTCAAGGGGCTGCGCAACCGCCGGGTGCTGCCGACCCTGCGGGCGATCCATGCAGCGATCGGGATGACACCCCAGGCGGCACGGAAGATGGATGCAGCGAGCCTATCCTATCTGAGTCGCAACGACCGGCTGCATCGCGGTTCGTTGTGGCACCGGCTGACCCGAGAGGTTTTCAGCCGGATCGGCCAACCAGCAAGCGTTGCCGCGCCAGCAAAGCGATGACCACCGGGCTGTCGAGCACGTAGCGGCGGAACAGCCTGCGCGGATCGCCGGCAAACCGGAACAACCACTCCAGGCCCAGCCGTTGCAGCATGGTGGGCGCGCGCCGGCAGGCTCCGGCCAGGAATTCCAGGCTGGCACCGATGCAGAGCCCGGTGCCGGTGACATCGCCGCAGTCGGCCAGCGCCGCGGCCAGGTATTCCTGTCGGGGCGAACCGACGGCCAGCAACACCAACCGAGCGGGGTTGGCCCGGACGAAGGCGATGGTCTGGGCGAAGGCGACCGGATCGCGATCAAAGCCCATCGGCGGATTGTAGTGAGCCGGCGGCGCAAGTTTACAGCGGGCGACCAATTCGGGCAGCCACTCCGGAGACAATCCAACGATGGTGATGCGTTCGTCCGGCGCCAGATGGTGCGCCAGCAGGTAGGCCGTCAGGTCGCTGCCGGGAACCACCGCCGGCACGGCGAGGCCGAACAGGCGGGCAACACCGCCGACCACACGCGAATCGAGCAGGCAGAGGGACGCGCCGCGATAGACTGCGCGCAACGATGGATCGCGGCTCAATCGCACCAGGTGATCTGCATTCGGTGTGACCACGTAGCCAAAGGGCACACTGGCCGGGCGGTCACCGATCCAGGCTGCTGCCCGTTCCAGGTTGAGGTTGTCGAAATCGAGATCAAGCAGTGGGATCAGGGCGTTCGACGTCGTCATGGCACTCCTCACAGTCCCAGCCGCATGGTGACCAGGCCGATGCCCCGGCTGTAGCCCGAGATCGGCACTTGCGCGGGCACACCCGACCCGTGCAGATCGGTTTGATCATAGGTGAAGGATAGGCGGGCGGAGCGGTTCAGCACCCATGTCGCGCCCAGGCCGGCCGTGGTGCCTGACTGGTGGCCGCCCTGGAAGAACGCCGCGTCCTGCAGTCCAAGCGATGCCCGGAACAACAGGTTCCGCATATACTCGTGATCGATGGTCAGCCGCGCCGTCGTGTACACCAATCCTGAAACTCCTTGCTGTTCTGCGTCCCCGGTTTGCCGGCTGACGGTTGCATTGACAGTTGTCATGCCGGATGGCGACCATCCAACGCCGGCCTCGGCGATCAAGGTGTTCTGTGGGCGATAGTGCCTGCTGGCGAACCGCCGGGCTTCACCACCGATCAGCACGCGCCAGCGCCAGACCGAATCATCGTCGTAGTCGAGCCCGGTCAGTAATTGATAGCCGGTGGAGTTGGAGCTTTCCTGTCCCGCGGGGGTGTGCAGAAAGTCCTGACCGACTGCGCGCGCAACGAACACCACGCGACGCAGCGGGGCAAATTCGTAATCGATCCGCACGCCACCCTGTATCACCACGCGGTCGCGATAGGCCTGGCTGGCCGGGGCGCCGAGAATGGTCGTGCTGTCGAACGTCCAGTTGGTTGCCTGTAGGCTGGGCTCGATCCGCCAGGGGCCCGCGGTTGTCACGTAGGATACGCGCAGATCGTCGATCTGGAATGCGATCGGGCGATCACTGGCGATCGTGCCAAGTGCTGCGCGGTCCTCGTGCTGAGCCATGTGTGCCGCCGCGAGGGTCAGTTTGTCCTCGCCGATATCGACCCGCCCGCCCACCGCCACCGTGACATCGGTGCGGTTCTGGCTGGGCAGCGACACGTAACGGGTGTCCTGCAGCGAGACCAGCGCACCGAAGCTGTCGCGCGACCATCCCGATCCGATTGCCAGCGCCGGGGCCGTCACAACCTCCCAACTGCCGCGGCGGAACCGTCCGGGAAGTGCGTTGCTGGTATAGCCGACGCTTTGGTCGAGCTGTGGCAGGAACTCGAAGGCACCTTCCCGGACACCCAGGGGCACCAGTTCAGGGTGAACACGGGTTTCCACGGTCACACCTTCATCAACATCATAGCCGGGCACCCCATCGGGAAATAGCGCCGTCATCAGTTCAGCGACCGCCCGTCCCGCGACACAGACCATCGCGGTCAAAAACATAAAGCCCCAAAGCAGGGTCGTTCGTGCCCACATGTAGTTGCGGACCATGGTGTGGGAAGACTAATTTTCCGTTAACGCGATCAAAGATGCAGCATCATGGTGAGACGTAGCCGCGTTTGACCGGCGGTCATGGCGCGTTGAGAGTTGTTGAACGGCTGCGCCGAAAGCGCAGCCGTAACATTATCCGCCGGGCGATAGCCCACCGTTGCATCCACTACGAGGTTGTTGCCGTCTGCACCGGAAAGCGGTTCTGGCGGTCAATCGCCCACGGCCAGACGTGTCGCCGCCACCGGAGACGTGAACGTTTGACGGGGTTTCTCGCGCAGCGTTCCAGGGGTTGAACGGGCCGCCCCGGTTGGCGATGACAGGCATTCGCGATCGATGCGGACATCTTATTTCTCCCGCACGAGCATTCGGAACGCCTGGGTAAAGTGAACCCCCGTGCGGTCTGCCGCCGCGGTGTCGATTACAATCTGCACCGTTGGTTCGCTGGAAAATCCGACGACGCAGCCATGCGCCTGGACACAGTCCAGATCGGCTGAAATGGTCGGTATGTGCAGTCGCTGGGCGGTGCTCGCGATTTGTTCCATGCTGGCGTCCAGGCCCGCAGTGACGTAGAGCGCCGCCACACCGCTGACGGTGCTGAGTTGATCGAGCGGAACAATCCGCATCCGCAGGCGCACGCGCCCGGTTGGCAGATCGGTCCCGATCACCGCCCGGATCGCGTCGGCGTCGCGTTGCGAGACCGGATCCGTCGCCGACACCACAACGCCTACGACAACAACGCCACTCGTGCCTTCACCGACGAAGCCGAGGGTGCGCCCCAGAACCTGCCCATCCTTCTGGCTGAATTGCGCCATTGCCGTCGAGGACGAGGCGACAAGTGCAAGCAGCCCGGCAACAGTCAGCGCCTTGAAGGTCACCGCCCGGTTCCAGGGGGTCGCCGCGGCGGGGATTGGTCCGGGCGGGATGGTCGGTATTGCCGCACAAGTTACCTTTGTTCACCGGGTGCAACGTCCGTTCTGGCGGCAAAATCTTAATGCAAGGTTAACGCCGCACCGTTCCCTGCAGTGCCGCTGCCGACATGTGGTGGCAATAACGCTTTCTTAAGGTTTGAGGCCGATGATCGCCCGAAGGTCGATGTGAGGTCAGTCGTTGTTGCAGTCGGTTTTCAAGAGCAGGGCGGATGCCCGCGCAGCTGGCGACGCAGCACCGCAACGCCTGCGCGGTTTGCCGACGACCTTCTTCCTGCGGTCGAAAAACTGGCTGCACCTGTCGAACTGGCCTTTCGCCGTGAAGATGTCGATTGGCCCGGCGCTGGGAATGGTCGTGCTTGTTGGGATGGGCATTCACGGCATCATCGCGACGGCCAACCAGGCTGAACTGATCAACGCAGTCGTGCGGCACGATCTGTCGACTGCGATCGCATTATCCGCCGATGCGACGACGCTGCAGGGTATCAACAGTCGTGTCTACCGGCTGTCGACGCTGCAGGCGATCCGGACGGGTGAGCTGAACGTCAGCGGCGCGGTCCGCGAGCTTGTGGCGCAGGCCACCACGCTTGCGGATGATCTGACGGCATTGGCCAACCAAGTCACGATCGCCAGCGAGCGGCACAATATCCAGCAGGTTGCTGCCGACGTGCGGGTTTACCGCGACGCGATCGAGGTCTTCGGGTCCATGCTGGAGATCGACTTCCCGAGCGCGGTCGGGTTTTTCCGCCCTTTCGATGCGAACGCCGCGCAGGTTCTGGCGACCATCAGGGGTCTTGCCGATCATGCCGTGACCGACGCGAACAACCGCGCCCATATGTCATTGGAGCTGGCCTGGCGTATCCGCCCGGAACTGGTTGCCGGTTCGGTTGCAGGGTCCCTGCTGCTGTTCGGCATTGCCGCACTGCTGACGCGGGCGACCGTGCGCTCGGTCAAGCAGATCGCCCTGGCCACCGAAAACGTGGCCCACGGCGATCTGGGGCTGGACATCGGCGCACTGGCGCGCCGCGACGAGCTGGGCACCATCGTCCAATCATTGTCGATATTCCAAGCCAACGTTTCGCAGATAGCCTTCATGGCGCAACATGATCCGTTGACCGAACTGCCGAACCGGGTGCTGTTTCGTGACCGCATTCAACAGGCGCTCGCGCGGCTGGACCGCGATGTGGGGTTCGCGGTGCTCTGTCTTGATCTGGACCGCTTCAAGCTGGTCAACGACACGCTGGGCCACCCGGCGGGCGATGCGCTGCTGCGCCAGGTTGCCACCCGTCTGCAGGCCAGCGTACGGGAAGGCGACAGCGTCGCCCGGCTTGGCGGTGACGAGTTCGCCATTGTTCTGCTGGATGTGAAAGAGCCAGCGGAGGTCGACCGGCTCGCTGCCAGGATCATCGAAAACGTCGGGTCGAGCTATGAGATCGATGGCCATCAGATCATCATCGGCACCAGTATCGGGATGGCGCTGGCGCCGGCGGATGGCAGCAGCGCGGCGGAACTTCTGAAGAAAGCCGACACGGCAATGTATGACGCAAAGGCCGGTGGCGGCGGCATATCCTGTTTCTTTGAAGATTCGATGAATGCGGCACTTCAGTCGCGCCGTGAGATCGAACTCGACCTGCGGCGTGCGATCGCGGAGGAGCAGTTCGTGCTGTACTACCAGCCGCTGGTGGAGGCGAAAACACGCCGCGTATGCGGATGCGAGGCGCTGATCCGCTGGAACCATCCGGAGCGCGGCCTGACATCCCCTGACGCGTTCATTCCGGCCGCCGAGGCCTCGGGGCTGATCAGCGCCATCGGGCGCTGGGTCATGCACCAGGCCTGCATGGACGCGATGGCATGGCCTGACGACATCAAGATCGCGGTAAACCTGTCGCCGTCGCAGTTTCGCGACAAAAACCTGATCAGTGACATTCATGCCGCGCTGGCGAGCAGCGGTTTGCCGGCCAGGCGGCTGGAACTGGAGATCACCGAATCGGTGCTGCTGAACGACAGCAACCGCATCCTGGCAATCCTGCGGGAGATCAAGGCGCTGGGCGTGCAGATCTCGATGGACGATTTTGGCACCGGGTATTCGTCATTGAGTTATTTGCGCAGCTTCCCGTTCGACAAGGTCAAGATCGACCGCAGTTTCATCAAGGACCTGCCGCACGACCGGAATTCCATCGCCATCATCAGCGCCATCGTCGGCCTTGGCCGCACGTTCGGCATGAGTGTAACTGCCGAGGGCGTGGAGACAAACGAGCAGGCGGTGCAACTGGCGCTGGAGAATTGCACGCACCTGCAGGGTTATCTGTTCAGCCGGCCAGTACCCGCCGAGACGATACCTGGATTGATCAAGCGTTTTTCACCTGCACGCAGGTGGCAGGAAACCGTGTGATCGTTGTCACGCGACCGCAGACCCGGCAAGGCGCGATAACGGTTTCGATCACTGTCGCTGGGGCGCAGTTGTGTTCGCCGCGGATTGGATCGTCTCCGGCAGGTCGGTTTCCCAGCCGCCGCCCAACGCCTTGTACAGCGCCACGAGGTTGGACGACACGGTTGTGGTGCTGTCGGCGAGTTGCTGTTGCGCTGCCAGCAAACTGCGTTCGGCGTCCAGAACGGTCAGGAAGTCGGCCACCCCCTGCTGGTAGCGGCTCTGCGCCAGGACCAAAGCGCGCCGGTTTTCCGTCACCGCGTGGACCAGTTCGTCGCGTCTTGTCTGCTCCGCCTGGTAGGCGGTCAGCGCGTTGTCGACGTCGTGCCAGGCCTGCAACACGGTCTTCTGGAAATTGATCGCGGCCTCCTGCTGCAGTGCTTCGCGCAGTTGCAGCGTCGCGCGCAGCTGGCCGCCCTGGAAGATCGGGATCGTCAAGCCGGGGCCCAGTGAATACTGCTTCGAGTTGAGGTTGAAGAGCGTGCCGAATTGCAGCGATTGCAGCCCAACGCTGCCGGTCAGGTTCACCGACGGATAGAAATTCGCCTGGGCGACGCCGATGTCGGCGGTGGCGGCGTGCAGTTGCGCCTCGGCCTGACGGATATCCGGACGCCTGCGCGCGAGTTCGGAAGGGATGCCGACCGGCACCCGCGGCGGTACCGGCGGCACCGGTTTGGCTGTGACCAGTTCCTGCCGCAGGGCGTTCGGCGGCTGGCCCAGCAGCAGGCTCAATGCGTTGATGGTTTGGGCTTCCTGCTGCTCCAGCGACGGGATCTGTGCCAGCGTGGTGCGCAACTGCGCCGAAGCGTTGGCCACGTCGAGGTCCGTGGTGACCCCACCGGCGGCACGCTGCTGCGTCAGATCAAGGCTCTGCCGCGCGGTGTGAACGTTGTCGCGGGCGATTGCCAGTTGCGCCTGGACGCCGCGCAACTGGATGTAGTCGCGCGCGACTTCGGCCAGGCTGGACAGCAGGACCGAGCGGGTGGCTTCGTTGGCCGCTTCGGTCGAGGCGGTGGCCGATTCGACGGAGCGTGCGACGCCACCCCAGAGATCAACCTCCCACGAGGCATCGAAGCCGCCTTGGAACAGGTCGAACGGCTGCACGCCACGGCCTTGGACGGCGCCTGCGGAATTGCCGCTTGCGCCGTTGGCGGCGGTGGCCCCGGCTGCGGAGGGGATGACGGCGAACACGCCGTTCTGGCTGGATTGCTGGCGGATGTAGGACGCGTTGCCGTTCAGTGTCGGAAACAACCCGGCCCTGGCGACGGCGAGTTGGGCGCGCGATTCGGTCATGCGGATGCCGGCGGTCTTGACGTCGAGGTTTTCGCTGGCGACGCGCTGTTCCAGGCTTGTCAGCACAGGGTCGTGGAACAGCGTCCACCAATTGACATCGATGGGTTCGGCCACCGGGACGCTGCGCACCGGCGCCACGGCTTCCTTGGGGCCGGCAAACCACGACGATGGCGACGCCCAGCCGGGTTGCTTGAAATTCGGGCCGAGCGTGCAGCCGGGTAATGCCGCCGCGCCCGCCATCGCCGTCAGCACGGCCAATCTGTGTATTGCTTTATCGATCATGCAGGTAATCCAGCAGTCAGGCGGAGGAAGGGCAACTTCAGGCAGCGGCGGGCCACGGCTAATGTGCCATCGCGGCGCCCTTCGACACCCGCGGCAGCAGCAGCACGACCGGCGCCACGACCAGTGCCAAAATTCCAAGCAGCCAGAAGATGTCGATATAACTCATGATGGCGGCCTGCGCTTGCACCATCGCATTGACCGATGCAAGCGGTGTGGCCCAGCCGAACCCGTTATAAGCTGTGATGTGCTCTGCAAGCCGCGCATGGTGGAACTGCGTCCGCTCCTGCAGCATGGTGGTGACGAACGATACCCCGACGCTGCCGCCCAGGTTGCGCATCAGGTTGATCAGTGCCGAAGCCTCATTGCTGCTGGTCGGCGGCAGGCCGACATAGGATACCGCACTGATCGGAATGAACAGAAACGGCAGCCAGATCACCTGGGCGACGCGGGCCCAGGAAATGCTCCAGAAACTGATGTCGAGCGTGAGCCCGGAGGCGAGCAGCATGGCAACGCCAGTGCCGACGATCGCGATTCCCATCAGGTATTTCGGCTGGATCAGCCGGCCGGTGACGATACCGGAGATCGGCATCAGCAGCAGTGAGGCGACGCCGCCGACGCCGAGGGTCAGTCCCGAGGTGGTGGCATCGTAGCCCAGCAGGGACTGCGCCAGTTGCGGCAGCAACTGCGTGGTGCTGATCAGCAGGAACCCGACCAGGAACATCAGCCCGCAGCAGACTCCGAAACTGCGGTGACCCAACAGCCGGACGTTGACCACCGGCTGGGGGTGGATCAGTTCCCAGATCACCAGCGTGACCAGGCTGGTCGCACTGACCACAGCCAACCCGGTGATGAAGCCCGACGAGAAGCCGTCGTCGATTTCGTAGCGGTCGAGCAGGATCTGCAACGTGCCGAACCCCACGAACACCAGCACAAGGCCCAGCATGTCGATGTTCAGTCCCTTGGCCAGTAGGGCCCGCCTCTCCTGCTGCAGGATCTCCGGCTCGACCACCAGCAGCCCGACCAGGGTCAGCGACAGCAGCCCGACCGGCAGGTTGATCAGGAACACCCAATGCCACGACAGATTGTCGGTCAGCCAGCCGCCCAGCACCGGCCCGATGGCTGGCGCGCTGACCACGGTCAGTCCGTAGAGGGCAAAAGCCTGCGCCCGTTTTTCCGGGGGAAAGGTGTCGGCGAACATCGATTGTTCGGTGGGCGCCATGCCGCCGCCGCCGATCCCCTGCAACACCCGCGCGATCAGCATCATCTGCAATGAGGACGACACCGCGCACAGCAGGGAGCTGGCGGTGAACAGCAGCACGCAGATCATGTAGAACCGCTTGCGGCCGATGACGTTGGCAAGCCAGCCGCTGACCGGCAGCACCACGGCGTTCGACACCAGGTAGCTGGTCAGGATCCAGGTCTGTTCATCCTGGTCGGCCCCCAGGCTGCCGCCGATATGGCGCAGCGCGACGTTGGCGATCGTGGTGTCCAGCACCTCCATGAAGGTGGCGATCGACACGACGACGGCGATCAGCCAGGGGTTGCGGTCACCGGCGGCGGAGCGGGGCAGCGCGGGATCGGCCACGGGCTAGCGCACCCGCACCGAGGGTGTCACCGACATGCCGGGCGCCAGCGGATAATCCTTCAGGCGGGCGTCATCGAAGATGATCTTCACCGGCAGCCGCTGGACGATCTTCACGTAGTTGCCCGTGGCGTTTTCCGCCGGCAGCACGCTGAACGCCGAACCGGTGCCGGCCTGGAAGCTGTCGACCTTGCCGTGGAAGGTCACGTCGGGGGCGGCGTCGATCGCGAGGTCCACGTCCTGACCGGGACGGATGCCCGCGAGCTGGGTTTCCTTGTAGTTCGCGGTGACCCAGCGGTCGTCCTGGACCAGGGCGAACAACGCCTGCCCGGCATTGACGTAATTGCCGGCGCTGACGGTCCGATGGGTGACGATGCCGGCCACCGGCGCCACAATGGTGCAATACGAAAGCTGCAGTGCCGCCATCCGGGTGGTGGCGATCGCCTGCTGGACCGAGGCCTGGGCGGCCTGCACCTGGGCTTCGGCCGAACGAACCTGGGCCTGCGACCCGCTCACCATCTGGCGGCTGGAGTCGAGCTTGGCCCGGGCGGAGTTGAACGTCGAATCGGCGGCCTCGATCTGCTGGCGGCTGACCGCACCCGCGGCGATGGCGTGGTAGCGATCGTGATCCTGGCGGGCCTGCAGCATGTCGGCCTCGGCGACGCGTACATTAGCATTGGCCTGGTCGACGTTGGCCTGCTGCACGA
The DNA here is from genome assembly GCA_965200665.1 of Rhodopila sp. Taxonomy (GTDB): domain Bacteria; phylum Pseudomonadota; class Alphaproteobacteria; order Acetobacterales; family Acetobacteraceae; genus Rhodopila. The sequence continues at coordinate 254,808 of OZ241370.1, forward strand.
ACACCTGGGCGTGGGCCTGGGTCAAGGTTGCCTCGGCACTGGCCTGCTGTGCCTTCGCCTGGTCCAGCTTCGTCTGGTAGTCCTTCGGGTCGATCAACAGCAGCGTGTCGCCGGCCGCGACATGCTGGTTGTCGGCAAACAGCAATTGGGTCACCTGCCCCGCGACGCGCGGTGCGACCTGGGTCGTGTAGGTGTCGACGAAGGCGTCGTCAGTGGTTTCGAAATGCCTGGCGTTCAGCCAATACAGAGTGCCGCCGACAATCATGGCAAGCACCACCACGGCGCCGGCGGCCAGGCCCAGCACGCGCTTGGTCCGGCTGCGCCGCGGCGGCGTGGGCGTTTCGTCGCGATCGGGCGCGGGGACGTCGCGTTCGCGGGTCATGTCGTCCATGGACCAGGCTCCCATGTCGGCGATGTGCCGATTGACCGAACCGTTCGGTCACCGGTAGACGTATATTGGTTTCACCTGTTGTCAATGCAGATGAGGCACGGGAAGGTGGCGGCGATGGACAATCAGCCAATGGTCAGCCCGGAGAAGCGGGCGCAGATTCTGACGGGCGCCACCATGGTGTTCGCCGCCGACGGCTATGAAGGCGCCAGCATGGCGCGGATTGCCGCGGTCGCCGGCGTGTCCAAAGGCACGCTGTACAATCATTTCGACAGCAAGGCGGAGCTGTTCGCGGCCTATGTCGGGGAGAAGTGCGACCAGTATCTCGCGCATGTGTTCGACAGTGCCGACCACGACGGCGATCCTGCTGCGGTGCTGCGCGGTATCGGCAAGCGCATGGTGCAGATGATGCTGTCGGATGTCGGGCTGGCTATCTACCGGGTGGTGATCGCCGAGGCGGCGAAGTTCCCCGACCTTGCGCGCAGCTTCTTTGAGTCCGGCCCGGCGCGCGCGATCGGGTTCATGGCCGGCTGGTTGGCCGAGGAGACGCGCCGGGGCCGGCTGTCGGTTGCCGACCCCTCGTTCGCCGCCGAACAGTTCTTCAACCTGTGCCAGACTCACCTGGTGCTGCGGCGCAAGCTGGAAATGCTGCCCGATCCGCCGGAAGCCGACATCGGACGCGTGGTTGAGGCGGCGATCACCATGTTCCTGCGCACCTACCGCAGCGAGGCCGCAGCGTCCTGACGCTGCCGGCAAGCGTTGCCTGGGCGCTGGGGACCGCAGGATCGTCATCCGTATCGCGCGCAGCGCAGCAGCGGCCTGTGCCGTCAGTTCGGCCAGGTTTCCCGTGGGCGGCCACGGGGTCGCTGTCGGTGCGGAGTTGCTTCAGGCGAATGGTCCTTGGTTATCCCGTCGCTGCGGCTTCGGGGACCAGGACCATGCGGGAATTCTCTTAACAGGCGGTTAATGGTGCGCCCGGCGCGGCTGGCCTCAGTGGCGCGTCTGGCTTTACCGGCGCGATTGGCCTCAGTGGAACGTCCGTCCACCATCGACCGGCAGCGTCACACCGGTCACGAACGATGATTCGGCCGAGGTGAGGAACAGGATTGCCGCGGCAAGTTCGTCGGCTGTCGCCGGGCGGCGCAGCGCGTAGCGGGCGGCCAGCGCCGGATCGACCTCACCGGCCGCGTTGCGCAGGAACCCCTGCGTCATCGGCGTCTCAACCGCGCCGGGACACACCACGTTCACCCGCACGGTTGGCGCCAGCTCCATCGCCAGCGCCTTGGTCATCGCGATCACGCCCCCTTTGGAGGCGACATAGGCAGTGCTGCCGGGTCCGGTGGGGGTAATCCCGACGCCGGAGCCGATGTTGACGATCGTGCCGGCCCCGCCCGCCAACAGGATCGGTGCGGCGGCCTGGACGACGAGAAATGTGCCCAGCAGGTTGACCGCCAGGGTCTGGCTGAACAGGTCCGCGGTGGTATCGGTCAGCCCCGCGGCGGAGAAGATGCCGGCAGCGTTGACCACGCCGTCCAGCCCGCCGAGGGCGGCCTCGGCGGCGCGTACCGCCTGCTGGACCGAGGCTGCGTCGGCCACGTCCACCGGTACGAACATCTTGCCGTCCTGCGCGCTGCCGGCGCGATCCAGCACCGCGACCGCGGCACCTTCCTGCCGGAACAAGGCCGCGGTGGCTTTGCCGATCCCCGACGCGCCGCCGGTTATCAGGATCTTCCGCCCTGCCAATCTAGCCATGTCGTTTTCCCCTTCGTCTTTTCTGGCGTTTATTCCGGCGTTTTATTCCGGCCGCGATTGCGCTTGCGGATACAGCCGCAGAGCCAGCCAAGGCGTCAGACCGGTTTCCAGGAACGGTCCACCTCGACGTCGATAAGGGTCGGGCCGTCCGCGGCCAGCGCCGCCTGCAACATGTCCGACAGATCGGACAGGGTGGCGGCCTTGTAGGCAGTCAGGCCAAGGCCGCGAGCCACGAAGACAAAGTCGACGCGCGGCTTGTCCAGGTCCATCGCCACGTAGTTGTCGTGCTGCGCCGCCATCCCCTTCATCGCGTTGGTCCGCTGCTTCAGGATCCGGTACGAGTAGTTGTTGATGATGACAAAGACCATCCGCAGGTTTTCGTGGGCAGCGGTCCACAGGCCCTGGATTGTGTACATCGCCGACCCGTCGCCGATCAGCGCCACCACCGGGCGGTCGGGCAACGCCAGCTTCACGCCGATCGCCGCCGGCAGGCCCCAGCCGATACCGCCGCCGCGCAGTCCGAAGAAGCTTTGCGCGTCGTCGCTTTTCAGGAACCGCCGCAGGCCCGTGCCGGAGGAGATGGTTTCATCGATCACCACCGCGTCGTCGGGCAGCAGCCGGCCGATGGTCTGCATCAGCGCCAGCGGATGGATCGGGTGGCGTTCGGCGAGTGCATCGGCCATGGCGTTCAGCTTGTGCAGGCTGGCAACACCCTCCGCCTTCGCATGCTCCAGCCGCTTCACCGACTGTTCGGCTTCCGCCGCCGTTCGCGCAGCGTGGACCGCTGCCGTAAGCTCCGGCAGGGTGGCCTTCGGCTCGCCCAGGATCGACACCTTTTCCGGGTAGTTCTTGCCCAGCTCCCATGCATCGGTATCGAGGTGGACGACCGGATAACCCTCCGGCATCGACTCGATGTCGCCCGGCAGTGACAGGGTGAACAGGTCGGCCCCGACCGAGACCAGCAGGTCGTGCTGGGTCAGCACCCCGTGGATCGCCCCCGGCAGCCGCACCAGCGCGCCGCGATAGAGCGAATGTGACGAGGGAAACATGGCCCGGCTGGCCATACCTTCGTCATACACCGGTGCGCCCAGCGCCTCGGCAAAGGCGACCAATTCCTGCAAGGCGTTGCCCTGCGGCACCGCGTCGCCGGCAAAGATCACCGGGCTGGCGGCCTTGGCGATGATCGCCGCGGCGGCTGCGATTGCGCGGGCGTCGCCGCGGATGCCGCTGGCCACGCGGCTGGGGAAGCCGAGGTCGAGGTCGGCACTGTCGGTCAGGATGTCACCCGGCAACGACAGGAACACCGGTCCCATCGGCGGCGCCAGCGCGGTTTTCACCGCGCGATGGATTGCCCGCGGCAGATCCTCAAGCCGGCGCACTTCCTCTGACCATTTCACGAAGGGCCGAGCGATGGTCGGCAGATCGGCCCACAGCAGCGGTTCGGTGAAGTTGAAGCGCTGCTCATGCTGGCCGGCGGTCACCAGCAGCGGGGAGCCCGCCTTCTGCGCATCGTACAACATGCCCAACCCGTTGCCGAGGCCGGGCGCGGCATGCAGGTTGACCGCCACGCATTGACCGGAGGCCTGGGCGTAGCCGTCGGCCATGCCGACCGCCGGCGCTTCCTGCAGCGCGAGGATGTAGCGCAATTCCCGTTCCGCGGCCAAAGCGTCCATCAGCGGCAATTCCGTGGTGCCGGGGTTGCCGAAGATCATACGCACGCCCTCTTGCCGCAATAGTTCAAGGAATGCGCTTTTTCCGGACATCATTGGCATGGATATTTTCTCCCCATGTAGGCAAACAGTGCTGATGCGCTACAAGGCGGCGCGTTGTGAATCAAGCGTGGGCATTGCCACATTGGGCCAGGAGACAAACTCTATGTCGAGACTGACGCGCCGGATCGTTGTTGGTGGCCTGGCTGCCGCCCCCCTGTCAATGCCGGCAATCATCCGCGCACAGACCAGTTCGAAGCCGGTGAAGATCGGCCTGCTGTCGGATATGGGCGGGCCATACCGCGACGTCGGCGGCCCCGGCAACCGCGTTGCGACCCAGCTCGCCATCGCCGATTTCGGCGGATCCGTACTCGGTCGCCCGATCGAGGTCATGCAGGCTGACGACCAGAACAAGCCCGATGTCTCGACCACGCTGGCGCGGCAATGGATCGACGATGTCGGGGTCGATGTGCTGGCCGATGGTGCGGCAAGTTCCTCCGGGTTGGCAATCCAGCAGGTCTGCCGGGAGAAGAAGAAGATCTATCTGATCACCGGGCCGGCAAGTTCGGACATGACGGGTAAGCAATGCTCGCCATACGGCATCCACTTCTCCTACGACACGTATGCCCTGGCGCATGGCACTGGCAACGCATTGACCCGGACGGGTGGTGATACCTGGTTCTTCATCACCGCCGACTACGCGTTCGGCTACGCGCTGGAGCGGGACACGATGAACGCCGTGACCGCGGCTGGCGGCAAGGTGCTGGGCAATGTCCGCGCGCCGCTGGGGACGGCGGATTTTTCTTCATACCTGGTGCAGGCCCAGGCGTCGGGTGCGAAGGTGATCGGGCTGGCGAACGCCGGCACCGATACCCAGAATTGCGTCAAGCAGGCCGCCGAGTTCGGGCTGACCAAGGGCGGCGCCAAGATGGCGACGCTGCTGATGCAGATCAGCGACGTCAACGCGCTGGGGCAGAAAGTGTGCGAGGGTCTCGCCTACACCGACAGCTTCTACTGGGACATGACCGACAAGACCCGCGCCTGGTCGAAGCGCTGGAGCGACAAGATGGGCGGCATGGTGCCTGGCCTGCTGCATGCCGGCAGCTATGCCGCGGCGACGCACTGGCTGAAAGCGGTGCAGGCGGTGGGATCGACCGACGCCGATGCGGTGGTGGCCAAGATGAAGGCGACGCCGGTGAACGATTTCTACAATGACAACGTGCAGGTCCGCGAGGATGGGCGGGTGATGCACGTGATGTATCTGTGGCAGGTGAAGCCGGTGGCCGAGGCGAAGTCGAAATACGATTTCTGCACCAAGCTGGCGACGATCAAGCCCGAGGATGCCTGGCGGCCGCTGGCTGATGGCGGCTGCCCGCTGATCAAGGCGTAGCCACGGCGGCTTACGCGAGCCGTCAACCTTTTCTTCATAGTCTTCGGGCATACCCATGTCCGATGTTCGAGATCTCTGACCGGACGGGCCTATCCATCGTCGGCGTCGCGGCCATGTTCCTGGCCGCGCTCGTCGCCTGCAGCCTGATCGCCCCGCCGCTGTTCACGGTGTTGCTGGCCAGCCTGGTCGTTGCAGGCATCGTGTTCCTGGCGTTCTGCTTTCCCACGCCGTTCTGCGTCGCCTGGCTGCTGGTCACCGGGGTGACGCTGGAGATGGCACTGCACGACCTGATCGGCGACGCCAGCTTCCAGCCTGCCATTGCGGTGATCAAGGGCATCGAGATCCTGCTTGGGCTGATCTGCATGGCCCGGTTCGGCCCCGTCCTGGATCCGCTCTGCCCGGCCTGGGCATTCCTGGCGATGACGGGCGCCGGCCTGATCCACGGCCTGTATCCCGGACTGACGCCGGCTGACAGCGTCCGCTCAATGATCGGGTCAATGGCGCCGTTCGCCTTCTGCTTCGTTCGGGTGCCGCGGTCATGGACCGAGGCGATGATCGCGGCCACCAAATGGGCGCCGATCTTCGCGGTCGTGGCCGGTGTTCCATTTGCTGCCACCGGCCTGCGCCCCTTGTTCGTCGACAGCCTTGGTGTCCGGCTTGGCGGGCTTGGACACCCGGCTTTCCTGGCCAATGTCTGTCTGCCGGCGATCTACGCCTGCCTGATCCAGCTCTACCGCGAAGGCAGACGCGCCGACATGGCGCTGCTGATTGCCAACTTCGTCATCCTGATCCTCACGGGCGCCAGAGCACCGGCGGCCTATGCGGTGCTGGTGACCGGGATCAGCCTGATGTCGATCCGCTCCGGCGTGTTCGCTGCCGGCGACCGGCGGCTGCTGATCCTGGGCGGCCTCACCGCCGCGCCGATCCTGTTCGTGCTGGCGGGCGAGCTTGGTGATTTCCGCCTGTTCAACGTTGCCCTGAACCAGACCGGCAACCTCAGCGGGCGGGAGTACCTGTGGCCAGTTTTCGAGAACGCCGCGGCGCGATCGCCCTGGTTCGGCTGGGGCATTGGCGCCGGCAACGTGGTCATCTCCCCCCAGGGCCGTATCGCGCAGCTGCTGCGAACCTGGGCCGCGCACAACGAATACCTGCGCATGCAAGTCGAAGGCGGCATGATCGGCGAAACGCTGCTGGTCGGTCTGTTCGCGGGCTGGGCCTTTATCCGCACGCGTGGCCTGGCGGCCGCGGACCGGCGGATCATGCGGCTGGCATTCATCGCGCTGGGCTTTCACGCGATGACCGACAACGTGCTGATCTCAACGCCGGCCTGTGTGATGTTCGCATTTGCCGCCGCGGTCTTTGCCCGGCCGGAACCGGAATAGTCTTGCTCGATTCCAGGCTGGTGGCGTAGGGAACGGCGCCATTCCTGCCGGAGCATTCCAGGTCATGCGGCGCCTTGCCTCTTTGTTGTCCCAGACCTCTTTGTTGTCCCAGTTGTTCGCTGCGGTCCTGATCGCCCTGCTGGTGGCGGTCCCGGGGGCGGCGCAGGCGGGTGGGATCGCCTTCATCGTAAATTCCGCGAGCGCATCGGTCAGCGTGGTGGACATGGCGACCCTGAAGGAGGTCCGCCGCATTCCGACCCTGCGCGAGCCGCATCACCTGATGCTCAGCCCCGACGGACGCAGCCTGCTGGTAGGCGACACCGCCGGCAACCAGATGATGTTCCTGGATCCAAACACCGGATCGGTGCAGCAGCGCCTGCCAATCACCGATCCCTATCAGTTGGCGTTCAGCCCAGACGGCAAGTATCTGACGGTCAACGGCCTGATGCGCAACCAGGTGGATGTGTACGACGCGGCGACGATGCAGCTGGTTAAGCGCTTCCCGGTGCGCACGACACCCAGCCACCTGGACTACTCGCCGGACTCCTCGACCGTGTTCGTCAGCCTGCAGGACAGCGACAAGCTGGCCGCGTTCGATCTGCGAACGATGACCGAGAAATGGACCGTTCCGGTCGGCCGGACGCCGGCCGGCGTGCTGTGGCTCAACGGCCGGGTGCTGGTCGCCGACATGGGCACCGATTATATCGCCGCCGTTGACCCGGCGACCGGCAAGGTGGTCGAGCACATCGAGACCGGCAAAGGCGCGCACCAGCTTTTTCTCGCGCCCGACCGCAAGACCCTATGGGTCAACAACCGAGCCGGCGGCACCACCGTGGTGCTGGACAGCAGCACCCTGAAGCCGATCCGGACCTACAAGATCTCCGGCGGGCCCGATGACCTGGCTTTTGCGCCGAATGGCAAGATCTGGATCACCCGGCGCTGGGCAGAGACGGTGGCGGTGCTCGACCCGGCGACGGGCTCGTATGAAACCATCGATGTCGGCCGGTCGCCGCATGGGCTGTTCCTGAACCCGAAGGCCCCCTCACCCGCCGCGCTGTCCAGCCGCTGATGCCTGATCCGTTCGACCTGACGGCCGGCTGGCTGCAGGAGCATCTGCTGATCCCGGTGCTCTACCAGTTCGGGCTGATGAACTGGGAGGACGTATCCTACGGTTGGGCGCTGTTCGCAGTTTACGGCGCGGTGCAGGTGGCGGTGACGTTCGCGGTCTGCCTGCCGCTGGAGCACTGGCGCCCGGTCGAGCGCTGGCCCGACAACAAGGCGGTGTTCGTCGACGTGTTCTACACGGTGGTGTCGCGTGTCGGGTTGCTGCCGTTCGTCACCTACGTGCTGTTCTATCGCGCCCAGGTTTCGGTCAGCGGCTGGATGACGGATCAGGGCTGGGTGCCGCCGACGCTGGAGGGGCTGTTCCCGGTGCTGCTGGGCCAGCAGGTGCTGACGTTCATCCTGTATGCCATCATCCTCGATTTCGCCGAGTATGTCCGGCACTGGCTGTCGCACCAGTTCCGCTGGTGGTGGGCGCTGCACTCGCTGCACCACGCCCAGCGGCAGATGACGTTCTGGTCGGACGACCGCAACCACGTGCTGGACGATCTGATCGCCTTCGTGTGGTTCGGCGTGATCGCGTTGCTGATTGGGGTGCCGCCGTTGCAGTTTCCGCTGCTGGTGCTGGTGCTGCGGTTCCTGGAGTCGCTGTCGCATGCCAACGTGCGGCTGTCATTCGGCCGGCTCGGCGAGCGGCTGTTGATCTCACCCCGTTTCCATCGTGCCCATCACGGCGTTCGCGGGGCGGGTGTGCGGAGCTGCAACTATGGGGCGGTGCTGCCGTGGTGGGACATGATCTTCCGCACCGCGGACTTTGCCCGGGATTACGTCCAAACGGGCGATCCCTCTGGCGAGGAGGCGCTGGCGACCGGGAGCTGGGTTGAGCAACAGATGGCGGGGCTGCGCCGGTTTCTGCGGGCGATGGGACGGTCGCATGTGCGTCACGGAACCTGACCGGGCGTAACTGTGCCGGGTGCTGGCACGCGGAAAGATCGAGCGGACGCGCCGATGGCGCGGCGGCGGGCCGCACGCTTGAACGGCTGGCGACGGCGCCGGGCGATGGGCGCGGCACGTTGCCGCGGTTGCCCATGAACCGGTTCGTTCTTGACTTTGCCCTGGTAGCCATTATAGAGAACATATCATAAACAAAAATGGATTGACGGCTTGCTTTGGCGATCGATCTCGCCGGGGCCAGCCCTACGGCAACCGGTTCCAGGGCGGCGGTGCCAGGGCGGCGGTGCAAGGGCGGCGACCGGTGCAAAGGTGGCGGTGCGAGGCCAGGAATTCCAGCCCTAAGGCGTGTTCAGCCGATGCGACAAAGGCACCGGAAAAGAACATATTTGCATCGAATCGTAAAAGAACCAAATCGCACGATATGGTGTTGGCATGCCATAGGAGACCCTATATATGGGTATGCCTGAGGCAAGAGGGACAATGATGAACGGATTTGCGGCGCAGTATTCCAGGCAGGCTCCCAACGTTGGCGCGCGTTCTGCCATGGGCGCACAGCGTGGCCCCGGCGCGCATTTCGGTGACGCCGTCGTGCCTGCGCGCAGCCTCGATCCGGGCATGGGCGTGGCGGTCGCCCGTCGCACCGTGTTCCGTCCGGAGGATGCGGACTGCTTCGGTCGGGTTGCCGACCGTGTCGCCGCCGGCAATATCGCCCTGCTCGGCCGCGATCTGACGCAGGCGGACCGGCAGGAGCAGGCGCGTCTGCGCAATGCCATCGCGACGGGCGCGCTGCTGACCTCCGGGCGGCATCTGCAGCACGGCGATGCAACGCAGCCTGACCGCAACATGGAGGTGTTCACCAACTGCGCCACCGCCATCACCTCATTTGCCAAGTTCTACCTGTTGCTGAACGGTTCCGGCGTCGGGCGCAGCTACGACGACGCGCTGACTGCCGTTGATTGGTCCAACGCGCCTGCCCTCTTGCTTTATCTATCGCCAGACCATCCGGATTATCCCCACAGCCCGGAGGCGTTGCTGCGGCTGGGGATCGATCTTGGCCTGCTGGCGTGGGGCAGCACCGCCGATCCGGCTGGCGCGGTGAAAGCCTTCCTCGCCAGCCATCTGGTCAGTGACCGTGCGGCCGTTCCAGCCGGCACCACATACCACCGCATCGCCGACAGTCGGGAGGGATGGGCCAAGGCGGTTGAGCTGCTGGAAGCGATGACGTTCCGCGGCGAGCGTTCCGCGGCCGTTTTGCTCGACCTCTCCGACATACGCTGCGCCGGCGCGCCGATCCGCGGCATGCAGAACCGGCCTGCCTCCGGCCCGGTGTCCTTGCTGCGCGCCTTCCTGAACATCAAGCGCCATGTCATCGACGTCGCCGCAACGCTGGAGCCGTGGGAGCAGGCGTTGCTGGTCGATCACCACCTGTCCGTCGAGGTCCAGGTCGGCGGCGCCCGCCGAGCGGCGCGCATGGCCACCAAGTCCTGGCGCGACCCGGGCATTATCCGCTTCATTCGCGCCAAGTCGGAGGGCGGCCTGTGGACCGCCAACCACTCCGTGATGGTGGACGCCGAGTTCTGGCAAAGGGTCCGGTCCGCCGGCAGCGATGCCGACGCACAGACGGTGCATGCAAAGGCGGTTTTTGCCGAGGCCACGCGATGCGCGTGGATCAATGGCGAGCCTGGTTTTATCAATGGCGACGCGCTGGAGGACCACCGCACCGGCACCGCCTGGGACAAGCCGGTGCATGAGGACGGCAGCGACTTCCGCAGTTCGCGCTATCGGGTCGACGCGGCGGCGGGCCTGCTTGCCGAGGTATCGCGCAGGGCGGCCGGCGCGCGCTTCCCGGTAACGACGAACCCGTGTGGGGAGATCGCGCTGCACGTCACCGGCGGGTATTGCGTGATTGCCGACTATGCCCCGTTGCTCGCCTGCCCGGCGGCGCTGGACACCATCGTTCCCGGCGAAGTGCCGCAGGATGTCGCCGCGCTGTGGGATGCCCGCGTCGAGGACTCGGTTCGCTTGGGCGTGCGCTTTTTGATGCGGGCCAACGGCATGGACGCGCTGTATGGGCAGGAGGTCGCGCGCACCAACCGCATGGGCATTGGCCCAACCGGGCTGCACGAATGGGCCTGGATGCGGTTCGGCCTCGATTTCAACGACCTGCTGGACGAACAACGCTCGGCGCCGTTCTGGTCGATGCTGGGCCGTTTGTCGAAAGCCGCCAAGCAGGAGGGTGCGGACTATGCCGAACAGCTTGGCCGGGTGCGGCCCACCACCGTGACGACGGTCAAGCCTGCCGGCACGACAAGCAAGCTGTTCGGCCTGACCGAGGGCGCACATTTGCCGGCCCGCCGGCAATACCTGCGCTGGGTGCAGTTCAAGGGTGTGCAGGATGATGGTGGGTGGATCGAAGGCTCCGACCCGCTGCTGGCCGAGTATGCGGCCCGAGGGTATCCGATGCGGACCCTGAAGACATTTCCCGGCATGACGATTGTCGGGTTTCCGACCGAACCTTTGCTGCTGCGGCTCGGCCTCGGCGCCCGCACGGTCACCGCCGGCGAGGCATCCCCCACCGACCAGTACCGCTGGCTGCGCCTGCTGGAACAACACTGGATCGGCGCGGAACAGGGCAACCAGGTCAGCTATACGCTGAAGATCTACACCGATCGCCACGACCTGGAGGCGTTCCGGACGATCGTGCGCGAGCAGCAGCCGCAGGTGCGTTGCTGCGCCATCCTGCCGAGCCGGCCGGACCATGAACTGGGGTATGAGTACCTGCCGGAGGAGGACATCTCGGCTGGCGACTTCGCCGCGATCGTGCGCCGGATCGAGGCCGGGAACGAGCAGGTCGACATGGTGCACCTGGAATGCGCCGGTGGGGTCTGCCCGATCTAGGATCGACTCTTGGGTCGACAAAAAACGGCTCAGGTTATAGTTTTGAGGCTGAGTGACCGGCCGGAACGGGAGCGTATGCTGGACGTGAGCGTGTTCGGGCCGATGTCTGCTCACGCCGCTGTTCGCCCGCCCCGGTGTTTGCCGGCTCCTCCGCCGGAGTGAACGGATGTCCGCGACCCACGACATACTGGACCAGCCCAATCCCCGCATCGCGGCCAACATCATGCATTTTGCCCGGCTGCTGCGTCGGGCCGGACTGCCGGTTGGGCCGGCGGAAACCATTGCCGCGCAGGATGCGCTGACCCGGATCGACCTGGCCTCGAAGACCCAGGCGCGCACGGCGCTGCGGACCGCGATGATCCATCGCCACGAGCACCAGGATGTGTTCGACCAGGCCTTCGCGCTGTTCTGGCGTGACCCGTCCGCCGCCGAACAGGCTGCGGCGATGGCGTTGCTCGACGCGCAGAAAAAACCCAAGCCGGAACGCCCGCCGCCGGCCGCCCGGCGCGTTGCGGAGGCGTTCGCGTCCAGGCGCGACAAACCGCCGCAGCCGGACGACCAGCCGCCGCCGGTCGACATGGCGATGACGGTTTCCGAACAGGAACGGCTGCAGCAGATGGATTTCGAGGCCATGGGGGCCGCCGAGATCGCCGAAGCCAAGCGTGAGATCCGCCGCCTGGTGCTGCCGCTGGATCTGCGCCGCACCCGGCGAGTGCGCCCCGACCAGAACGGCCCGGTCACCGACCTGAGGCGCACCATTCGCGCCAGCCTGCGCCAGGGCGGCGAGATCCTGACCATTGCGCGCAACCGCAAGGTAACCCGCCCGCCGCCGCTGGTGGTGTTGTGCGACATTTCGGGCTCGATGGCCCGCTACGCGCAGATCCTGTTGCATTTCCTGCACGCGGTGACCAATGACCGCGACCGGGTCCATGTGTTCCTGTTCGGCACCAGGCTGTCCAACGTCACCCGCCAGTTGAAGGCTCGCGATCCCGAAGTCGCCTTCCAGATGGTCGCCCACGCCGTTCCCGACTGGTCCGGCGGCACCCGCATCGGCGAGGCCATTGCCGGCTTCAACCACCTGTGGGCCAAGCGCGTGCTTGGACAGGGTGCAGTGGTGCTGCTGATTACCGACGGCCTGGACCGTGACGGCGCCCAGGGGCTGGCCGAGAACATGGACCGCCTGCACCGGTCCTGCACAAGGCTGATATGGCTCAACCCGCTGTTGCGCTGGAGCGGCTTCGAACCAAAATCCCAGGGGATCAAGGCGATGTTGCCGCATGTGGACGAATTTCGTCCGGTGCATAATCTGGCAAGCCTGCGTAACCTGATCGACCTGCTGTCACGTCCCGCCTCCATGAAGGGAACCACACGATGAACATCACCGAAGCTGAGGATGTCCTGTCCATCGCCGCCAACTGGCGTGCCGCCGGGGAGCAGGTCGCGGTCGCCACCGTGACGGAAACCTGGGGCAGTTCGCCTCGCCCGGCCGGTAGCCAGATGGCGGTGACGAAATCCGGCCGGATGGCGGGATCGGTATCCGGCGGCTGCATAGAGGGCGCGGTCGCGGACGCGGCCATGCAGACGATCGACACCGGCACGCCGCAGTTGCTGGATTTTGGTGTCAGCCATGAGCGTGCGTGGGAGGTCGGCCTGGCGTGCGGCGGCAAGGTGAAGGTGTTTGTCGAAAAACTGACCTGACGCCTATAGTGGCTGCAACAACGGAGCGGGACGAGCATCAATGACCCCAGACATCCTTGCCGCTCTGGACCAGGCGAAACGAGACAAGCGACCGGTGGTGCTGGCGACGCAATTGCCGTCGGGCGAGCAGCGTCTGCTGCCCGACCCGGAGACATCGGCCGCGCTGAATGAAGCGGCCACCCGGGCGCTGGACCGCGACGAATCCGGGACAGTGAAGCTGAGCGACACCGACTGGTTCCTGCATGCCTACAACCCGCCGCTGCGGCTGATCGTCGTGGGCGCGGTGCATATCGCGCAGGCGCTGGTGCCGTTCGCGGTGCCGTGCGGGTTCGCGGTCACGGTGGTCGATCCGCGGCGGTCTTTTGCGTCAGACGAGCGGTTTCCCGGCGTCGAGATTTCGACCGAGTGGCCGGATGAGGCGTTGGAAGCGTTCGCGCCCGACAGCCGCACGGCGGTGGTGACGCTGACCCACGACCCCAAGCTGGACGATCCGGCGCTGGATCGGGCGCTGAAATCGCAGGCGTTCTATATCGGGGCCCTCGGCTCCCGCCGCACCCATGCCGCCCGGCTGAAACGGTTGCGCGACCTCGGCCACCAGGACAACGCGCTGTCGCGTATCCGTGGCCCGGTCGGCCTGAACATCGAGGCCGTGACGGCGCCGGAGATCGCGCTGTCGATCATCGCCGAGATTGTCGGCGTGCGCCGCAACGCGCCGCTGCCGGCGAAACCGACCCCATGAGATTCGGGACGGCACCGCTGGAGGAGGCCCGCGGCGCGATCATGGCGCACAGCCAGAAGGTCGGCGAGCGCATGATCCGCAAGGGATCGCTGCTGGATGACGCGGCGATCGATGCGTTGCGGCTGGCCGGGCGGTCCGAGGTCATCTGTGCGCGGTTGGAGCCGGGCGACGTGCCGGAGGACATCGCGGCCGACCGGCTGGCGACGCCGCTGGTGTCGCCGCTGATCGCCCGCTCACGCGCGGCGACCGGGCGCGTCAATCTGTTGGCTGAGGTCCCGGGACTGCTGCGCGTCGACACGGCGCGGATTGACCGGCTGAACACGATCGATGAGGCGTTGACCATCGGCACGCTGCCCGATTTCGCCGTGGTGGCGCCGAAGGACCTGGTCGCGACGATCAAGATCATTCCGTTCTCGGTGCCGGGGAATGTGCTGTCGGTGGCTGAGGCGTTGGCCCGCCAGGGCGCCAGCCCGCTGACGGTGCATCCGTTCCGCCACCTGAAGGTCGGGCTGGTGGTGACGGAGTTGCCCGGGCTGAAGGACAGCGTGACCGACAAGACGATTACGATCACCGAGGCGCGGATCACCGCCTTGACCGGATCGCTGCTGCCGCCGGTTCGCTGTGCCCATCACGAGGACCCGGTCGGCAGGGCATTGGACGGGCTGGTGGCGGCGGGGGCTGACCTGTTGCTGGTGATCGGCGCCTCGGCGGTGGTGGACCGGCGCGATGTCGGCCCGGCGGGAATTGTCCGGGCGGGCGGGGAGATCCTGCATTTCGGCATGCCGGTCGACCCTGGAAACCTGATCTGCCTCGGGCGGATTGGTGAAAAGCCGGCGCTGGTGCTGCCGGGATGTGCGCGCAGCCCCAGCCTGAACGGGATCGATTTCGTGCTGACCCGGCTGTTCGCCGGCCTTCCGGTCACCCCGCGCGACGTGATGCGCATGGGCGTCGGCGGCCTGCTGAAGGAGATGGAGACCCGGCCGATGCCGCGAGAGAAGGCCCCGGCAACGCCACGTTCGGGGGCTGCGCCGCGCAGTGCGCCGGTCATTGCAGCGTTGGTGCTGGCGGCTGGGCGGTCGCGCCGGATGGCACCGCACAACAAGCTGCTGGTCGCGGATAAGTCGGGCAAGCCAATGATCGCCCGGGTGGTCGACAATGTCCTGTCATCGAATGCCCGGCCAATCCTGGTGGTGACCGGGCACCAGGCGGAGCAGATCGATCATGCGCTGGGTGGGCGGCCGGTGCGGTATGTGCACGCGCCCGACTATGCCGAGGGTCTGTCGGCGAGCCTGAAGGCCGGGATTGCCGCGGTGCCGCCGGAATGCGCGGCCGCGGTGGTTTGCCTGGGCGACATGCCGCTGGTGACCGGGCGGATGATCGACCGGCTGATGTCGATGTATGATCCTGATGAAGGCCGCCTGATCGTGCTGCCGACGTTCCGTGGCAAGCAGGGCAATCCAATGCTGTGGGACAAACGGTTTTTCCAGGAAATCCTGCAGATCAGCGGCGATTCCGGCGCCCGCTTCCTGGTCGGCAAGCATACCGAATTCGTCTGCGAGGTCGAAATGGCGGACGACGCCGTGCTGCGTGATTTCGACACCACCGAATCACTGACCACGCTGCCGAAGGGCATGCGGCCGGCAGGCGTGGGATAGGCTGCCGATGTCGGAAACCATCGACTTCACCGGATACCGCTACATTCCGGGCCCGTTTCAATATTCGGCCGGGGTTGCGGCGCTGCCGGGATTTGCGATCGAGCGGGTTCGGTTTACCAACCCGGTGCCGGTGGCCGAAGGGTTCCAGCGGATCGAGGCGTATCTGCGTGAGGCCGGGGTGCCGTTGACGGCGTTCTGCGCCTGTGAGCTGCGATCGCCGGCGCCGTTTACCGATTCGGGCTTCATCGCGTTCAACCGGGTTTATGTCGGCACGCTGGAACGCTGGGGGATCTTCGCGCAGGAGCGAAATCCCGTGGCACGCAGCAATGTCTGCCCGGAGATCGACAAGCCGGCGGAACCCAGCTTCCATGCTTTTTGCTATGTGCGGCCGGCGCCGGGCACCGATGGCTCGTTTGTTGTCGCGGGCAGCGGAGAATCGCTGGAAGGCGCTGGGCCTTATCGCGACAAGACAGTGCGGCATGGCGAGACCAGCCCGGATGCGCTCGCCGAGAAAGGCCGCTACGTGCTTGATGTCATGCAAGCGCGAATGGCCGCGCTGGGGGTGGCCTGGGGTGCGACGACGGCGGTGCAGGTCTATACGGTGCACGACCTGTATCCGTTTTTGGCCAGCGAGATTGTCACCCGGGGTGCGGCACGGCATGGACTGACCTGGCATTTCTGCCGCCCACCGGTCATCGGGCTGGAATACGAGATGGATTGCCGTCGCGTGGCGATTGAGCGCGTCGTCGAGGGCTGAGATCGATCCGGATTGTCGCTGATTGACAGGCGCGCAAGGGGTGGCGTGCGGCGCTGCTTCACGCGCGCTGCTTCAATGGGGCGTGGCATTGCTGTCCGCCATCGGAACCACGGAGGACGGAGGATGACCCAGAATATCTACGACACCACCACGTTCTTCGAAGGCTACACGCAGCTGCCCCGCTCGGTCGAGGGATTGGCCGGGGCGCCGGAGTGGCCTTCGCTGCGGGCCTTGCTGCCGGACCTGGGCGGGCTTCGGGTGGCCGATCTGGGGTGTGGGTTCGGCTGGTTCTGCCGCTTCGCGGCCGATCAGGGTGCGATCCGGGTGGTTGGCCTCGACGTGTCGGAGAACATGCTGGCGCGGGCCTCCGCAATCAATGCAGCCCCGGCCATTACCTATGCCCGCGCCGACCTGGAGCGGCTTGAACTGCCGGAAGCCGCATTCGACCTGGTCTACAGTTCGCTGGCGTTGCACTACGTCGAAGACCTGGCCGGATTGCTGCAAACGATACACCAGGCGCTGGCCGACGGCGGCCATCTGGTGGTGTCGATCGAGCATCCGATCTACATGGCACCGCTGCATCCGCGCTGGCTGGTCGAACCGGACGGGCGGCGGAGCTGGCCGGTGGATCACTATCTGGTGGAAGGGCCGCGCACCACGGATTGGCTGGCCCCCGGGGTGATCAAGCAGCACCGCACGATCGGCACGACGCTGACCGCGATGATCCGTGCCGGCTTCACCATTGGCCAGGTCGAGGAATGGAGCCCGACCGATGTGCAGATCGCCGAACAGCCGGCCCTGGCACAGGAGCGGCAGCGGCCGATGTTCCTGCTGATCAAGGCGCGGCGATAGGCTCAGGCGGGCTTCTGCCATTCCATGATCAGGAAGTAGGGCACGCGGCGGTGGCGCTCCATCACATCGGGGTCGCCGCCGAGCGGTTCGGGTTCGTCGAAATGACGCAGTTCCAGGCCAAGACCGAGCAGCAGGGACATGTAGGTGCTGAGGGGGCGGTGCCAGTTGTGGATACGGATGCCGCGCCAGCTGACCCATGCGGCACGCTCCTGCAGGTAATGGTCGATGCAGAAATTAAGCTCTCCGGCATTGGCACGGGTGGCGTCGATCGGCGGGCCGGCGGTGGTGAAGCTGGTCAGGTTGGCGATCAGCAACGTCCCGCCGGGTTGCAGCACGCGGTTCATCTCGGTGAGTGCCCGGCGGATGTCGGGGATGTCGATCAGCGTCAGGTAGCTGACGACGAGGTCGAACGAGGCATCTGGAAAATCCAGTTCTTCCGCCCGGCCGGCGCGATAGTCGCCGGTTTGATCCCTGCCGCGGGCTTGTTGCAATAAAGTATCGGTTGGGTCGATGCCGACCGTTTTGATACCGATCTTGCCAAGGATCCGGCAGAACCGGCCCTCGCCGCAGCCGACATCAAGGGCATTCCGATAGGATTTGCGGCCGATCCTTGCGAGCATCGGCGGATCGAGCACGAACTGCCGGGCGTAGTCGCCCTGGTCGCCCATGTCCTTGATCCAGGCCTCGGCCGATTCCTTCCATCCGTCAGTCATGGGCGTTCGTCCCCGGCGGTTGTCGTTACGCATGGATGTCATTTCACCCGCACTGTAGCGACCCCAGGCGTCTGGGTGTAGGCCGGCCGACCGCTCGGTTTTTCGTAACAAACTGCGACGGCCGGTGCGCGCTCGCTGGCATTATGGCGGATAGGATCTTAGGCTTTGCCCAGGAACGGTAGAGTCCGCAGGAGGAAACGATGGGAGAGGCAACAATGGCCCCCGGCTTTGAAAATGCCGTGATGCGCAAGGTCGCGTGGCATCTGATACCCTTTCTCAGCATCGGCTACATGATCAACGCGTTGGATCGCTTCAATGTGTCCATGGCGGCGTTGACCATGAACACGCACCTGGGATTGACCGCCAGCCAGTATGGCCTGGCCGCGGGAGCGTTCTTCTGGAGCTATGTGTTGTTCCAGTTCCCGGCAAACCTGATTTTGACACGGGTTGGCGCACGCATCTGGATCAGCACCATCATGGTCATGTGGGGCGCCTGCTCGGCCGGCACGGCATTCGTTACTGGTGAAACCAGCTTCGTCGCGGTGCGGTTTGTCCTGGGAATTGCCGAGGCCGGGTTCTTTCCCGGTGTCGCCTATTTCATGACCTGCTGGTTCCCGGCATTCTATCGCGGCCGGATGATGGGCATCTTCTACTGTTTCGGCGCGCTTTCCGGCGTGATCGGGGGCCCGCTGGGGGCCGCGCTGCTGACGCTGAACGGCACGCTGGGGATTGCCGGCTGGCAGTGGATTTTCCTGGCCGAGGGCCTGCCGGCGCTGATGCTGTCGATCTACGGGTTCATAACGCTGTGCAACCGTCCGATCGAGGCCGCGTGGCTGACGCCACAGGAACGCAACTGGCTGCAGCGGCAGCTTGACCAGGAGGCGGCGGTGAAATCCGGGCATGGTGTTGGGACGCTGCGATCCATCATCAGCCCGCAGATCCTGGCACTGACGCTGGCGTACTGCTTCATGGCCTATGGCGTTTATGCGATGGCGTTCTTCCTGCCGCTGATCGTCAAGTCGCTGGGGCTGTCAAACACGATGATCGGCTATGTGCTGGTATTGCCGAACATCTGCGGCGCCGCGGGGATGATCCTGTTGTCGCGCAATTCCGACCGCAGCGGTGAGCGGGTGTGGCACGTCGTGCTGCCGGTGGTTCTCGCCGGGCTCGGCGCCATCTGCGCCGGATTGTTGCTTAACAATATCTACCTGACGATTGCGGCGTTCTGCGTGGCGACATTTGGAATAGCCTCCAGCCTGCCGGTGTTCTGGAACCTGCCGACGGCTTATCTAGGCGCGGGCGCGGCGGCGGGCGGCATTGCGTTCATCAACTCCGTCGGCAACATCTCGGGCTATATCGCGCCGCAGATCACCGGGGTGCTGCGCGATGCGACAGGTGGCTACCTGGTGCCGATGGTGGTGACGGGTTGCATCGTGCTTGCCGGCGCAGGGCTGATCCTGGCGTCGGGGATCCGCCGGCATATCCGCCAGAGCCTGCCGGTCCCGGCCGCGGCGGTGCTGCGCCACTGAGAAACATGGATGTGACGCAGCCAATGCCCCGGTGGACCAGGCCATGGTGCGGGTGTAGACGGTGGCGAGATCGTGCAACCATAGGCAAGCACCATGCCCGACACCATGTTCCCGGCCGGCGACACCCTGATCATCGACATGATCCGCCGGTTTTCCCAGGACCGGCTGGCTCCGCTGGCGGCGGAGCGGGAGAAGCAGAAGCGCATCGAGCCTGAGATCGTCGCCGAACTGGGCGAGTTGGGTGTGCTTGGAGCAACCACGCCGGCCGCCTGGGACGGCAGTGAGATCGACCCGGTGACGTATGCGCTGTTGCTGGAGGAGATCGCCGCCGGCGACGGGTCGGTCTCTACGATGGTGTCGGTGCACAACTCACCGACATGCATTGTGATCAACAATTACGGGAACGACGCTCAGAAGGACCGCTGGCTGCGCAAGCTTGCCACCGGCGAGCATGTCGGATCGTTCGGGCTGACGGAGCCGCAGGCCGGGTCGGATGCGTCCAACCTGAAGACCAGGGCGGTGAAGCAGGGCGACCGCTACATCGTCAACGGGGCCAAGCAGTTCATCAGCAATGCGACACATCCGGGCAGCCTGGTGTTTTTTGCGGTGACCGATCCGGCGGCTGGAAAGAAGGGGTTGTCGGCGTTCGTGATCGACAAGACCCATCCGGGATTTTCCGTTGCGCGGGTGGAGGAGAAGCTGGGGCAGAAGGCCTCGGACACATGCGCGCTGTCGTTCGACGAGATGGAAGTGCCCGAAGACCAGCGGATCGGGGCCGAGGGTGAAGGCTACAAGATCGCCCTGTCGACGCTGGAAAGCGGGCGCATCGGCATTGCCGCGCAGAGCGTCGGCATGGCCCGGGCGGCACTGGAGTATGCCGTCGATTATGCACGTGAGCGCAAGGCGTTCGGCGGCGCGATCATCGATTTCCAGGCGGTGGGCTTCCGTTTGGCGGAGGCCAAAACCAGGCTGGAGGCGGCGCGGCAACTGACGCTGTATGCGGCGCGGCTGAAGGCGGAGGGTCGGCCGGCGCTGGAGGCGGCCTGCATGGCGAAACTGTTCGCCTCGGAGGCGGCGGAGGCGATCTGCACCGCCTCGATCCAGACCTTGGGCGGTTACGGGTTCCTGGCGGACTATCCGGTGGAGCGGATCTATCGTGATGTTCGGGTGTGCCAGATCTACGAGGGCACGTCGGATGTGCAGAAGCTTATCCTGCAGCGAATGCTGTAATGCTGCACCACCTGCTGCAAGGTCTGCGCAAACCGCTGACTGAGCCGCCGCCGCCGCTGGATCCGGAACTTGAGGCGATGGCGCAAACGTTGGATCAGACGGCACGCCGGCGCCTGGGGCGGAGTTTATCGATCCGCCAGGTGGACGCCGGGTCCTGCAATGGGTGCGAGCTGGAAATCCACGCGCTGAACAATGCGTTCAACGATCTGGAGCAATATGGGCTGCGTTTCGTTGCCTCGCCACGGCATGCGGATGTGCTGATGGTGACAGGCCCGGTGACGAAGAACATGCGTGAGGCGCTGGAGCGGACCTGGCAGGCGACACCGAATCCGAAATGGGTGGTGGCGGTCGGCGATTGCGGGGCGGATGGCGGTGTATTCGCCGGCAGCTATGCGGTGGTGGGCGGCGTTTCGACGGTGGTGCCGGTCGATCTGGTGATCCGCGGCTGCCCGCCGACACCGAAGCAGATGCTGCAGGGGCTGCTGTCGTTGATGGCGTAGCGGTGGCCTGAAGCCGGTCATCGCGGGTCGCAGCCGGATCGGTGTTGGACGGAAGCCGGTTGGGTACAGGAGCGGGTTCGGCCTTCGCAAGCGAGCCGAACGCCCTGCCCCGCCTTGTTCATGCCTGCCGGTTCGGTCATAAGCAGCGCATCTTTCGATCAGAGGTTTTATGATGAATTTCCCGGACTGCTTATTTGGCGGGCCGACCCGTCTGATTGCCGCCGTCGCGCTGCTGGGGGCAGTTGCCGTTGGTCCCGCGGTGGCGCAGACGGAGTCCGATCCTGTGCTGGCCAAGGTCAACGGAGAGCCGATCCATCTGAGCGCGTTGCGCGCGGCGGCCGAGACGCTGCCACCGCAGGCGCGCAGCATGCCGCCGCAGCAGCTTTATCCGTTGCTGCTGGACCAGTTGATCGATGCGCAGGCGCTGCTGGTCGAGGCGAAGAAGACCGGGCTGGATAAGGACCCGGAGGTGCAGAAGACCGTCCAGGCGGCGGCGGATCGGGCACTGGAATCATCGCTGTTGAACAAGGTGGTGCGGCCGCAGGTGACGGATGATGCGGTCAAGGCGCGCTACGACCAGCAATACGCCGGCAAGCCGGGCGAAGAGGAAGTCCACGCGCGCCATATCCTGGTGGGCGACGAAGCCACGGCCAAGAAGATCATTGCGGAGCTGAAGAAAGGCGGTGACTTTGCAGCTTTGTCGAAGCAGTACAGCAAGGACCCGAGTGCGGCGCAGCAGGGTGGCGACCTGGGCTTCTTCAAGAAGACGGACATGGTGCCGGAATTTGCCGACGTGGCGTTCGCGCTGAAGGACAACGACATCACGCCGGTGCCGGTGAAGACTCAGTTCGGCTACCACGTTATCCAGACGCTGGAGCACCGTACTGCCGCGGCGGCGCCGTTTGACCAGGTGCGTGAGGAGCTGCGTCAGCAGATGGTGCAGGCAGCGGTGCAGAAAGAGGTCGCGGCCGCGCGCGCCCAGACGACGGTGGAGCGGTTCAACATGGACGGCTCGCCGATCAAGGCGACGGATACGGCGGAGCCTCCGCCGGCTGCGAAGTAATCAAGAAGAGTAGGGACCGAAACGATGGCCAATGCTGTATCTCCCTTGGCGGTTCCGCTGCCGGAATTGCCGCCGCTGGCGGGGGTCCGGATGTCCGCGACAGCGGCCGGCATCCGCTACCAGGGGCGGACCGACGTGGTGATGATGGAGGTGCCAGCGAACAGCACGGTGGCTGGGGTATTTACCTCCAACAAGTGCCCCGGCGCGCCGGTTGACTGGTGCCGGGCGTCGTTGAAGGGCGGCAAGGCACGCATGGTGGTGGTGAATGCCGGCAATGCCAATGTGTTCACCGGCAAGGCGGGACGGGACGCATGCGCGGCGACCGCGGCAGCGGCGGCCAAGCTGGCGGGATGTCCGGCCAAGCAGGTGTTTGTGGCCTCTACCGGGGTGATCGGCGAAGTATTGCCGCATGATAAGCTGATCGCGGTTCTGCCGGCGTTGCAGGACTCGCTGGCCGAGGACGGCTGGGACGCCGCGGCCCGGGGTATCATGACCACGGACACGTTCCCCAAGGCCGCAACCCGGACGGCGCAGATCGGCGACGCGACGGTGCGGATCACCGGCATCGCCAAGGGCAGCGGGATGATCGCGCCGGATATGGCAACGATGCTGTGTTTCGTGTTCACCGATGCGAAAATTCCCGCGGATGCACTGCAGACGATGCTGAAAAAGGGCGTCGACGGCAGTTTCAACTGCACGACGGTTGATTCCGACACGTCCACGTCCGACACGGTGTTGCTGATCGCCACCGGACAGGCCAAGCACCCGCGCATTCCCCCGGCCGACGGGAATGCGGCGCGCAACCGGATGCTGGGGGATTTCGCCAGAGCGCTGAACGATGTGCTGCTGGATCTGGCATTGCAGGTGACGGGGGACGGCGAAGGCGCGCAGAAGCGGGTTCGGATCGATGTGACCGGCGCCACCAACGCACGATCGGCAAAGCGGATCGCGATGGCGGTGGCGAACTCGCCGCTGGTCAAGACGGCGATCGCCGGCGAGGACGCGAACTGGGGCCGGATCGTCATGGCTGTCGGCAAGTCCGGGGAGCCGGCGGACCGGGACCGGCTATCGATCGGGGTGGGCGGGGTCTGGATGGCGCGCGACGGTGCGGTAATCCCCGGCTATGACGAGAGCCCGGTGGTTGCGCACATGAAGGGCAAGGAGGTCGAGATTGCCATCGACATGGGCCTGGGCAAGGGCAAGGCGACTGCCTGGACCTGCGACCTGACGCACGGCTACATCGACATCAACGGCTCATATCGTAGCTGACTTCCGGGATCATCGGCATCGGCGGCGGCTTGACCGATCCCGATCGTGCCTGGCTTACCGGGCGATCGGCGGCCGACGCAAGCCGCAGGGTCATGGTCGTGCCTTCATCGGGACACGCCGTGATATCCAGCAGGCCGCCGCGCAGGGCCACACGCTCCATCAAGCGGCGGACCGCGGATCGGCGAACTTCAACGTCGGCGTTGGGAATGTCGTCGGTGACAGAGATGCCGACATGCTGACCGAACTCCGTGACCGTCAGCAGGATACGGCTTGCGGGTGCAGCATGGATCACGGCGCCCAGCATTTCCTCCAGCAGGTCGGCCAGGGCTGCGCTGTGCATTTGCACGTGAATGCCGAAATCGGCGGCGAGTTCGGCCTGCACGAAGCGGGTTTTCATCACCGGGGCAAGTCGTTTCAAAGCCAGACGAAGTGCCGCGGCGGCATCGGCGTGGTGCGAAGGCTCAACGCTTTTTGTTGCTGCCGCATCCCATAGCGGGTCGTGCGGGAAGCCATGCTGCGTGCGGGTGGCGTAGTGGCCGTGCGCCTGCTTGCTACGCCAGCCCGCCAGCAGAAAGACACCGGAGGCGAGCACAGCCGCCATAAGATAAGCCATCCAGATCGTGATCACGATGTATGATCCGTAGATTATCACTCAACTCCTAACAGGGCATCCTTAACAACAGGTAAACAAGACCCTGTGTATCGCCCTGTTATCTTGTTACGCTGGTGTCGCGGGATACTGGGCCTCGGCAAGAAAAGGGAACGGTCCGTCATACCGATCCGTGTAAATTGTATGCGAGACGAAGCTATGATCTTTGGTCCACAGGTGCAATTGGAATGCAGGAGGTTCGAAATTGAATGCGCCAGAGGCAGCGGGATCGAATGTCAGCTCAATCTGATGGGCGACGGAAGGTGCAACTGATACAATTGCGTGCGCACACTGGCCGACGATGGGACGATGGTGATGGCCGCAGACGATGCGCTGCACCTGACGATGGCGGGCGATGACGCCGGCAAACTCCTGCTGGTTCAACAAGGCAATCCTGTCCATGTGAGGCAGGCCGGTGGCGAGCGGAGGATGGTGCATCCCGATCAGGGTCGGCTTCGAAGGCTGCGCTGCCAGGGTCCGGTCCAGCCAGGTAAGTTGGCCGGCTGACAGCAGGCCATGGCCGGCACCGGGAACCAGCGTGTCCAGCATGATCAGGCGTACCGGGTGGTCATCGACGGCATACTGAACGTATTCCGGATCGGCGGTGACGCCCGGGATGTGGCCGAAGGCGCTGCGGAGATTGGCGCGCTCGTCGTGATTGCCGGGGACGACATAGACCGGCATCGTCAGGGTGCGGCCGAGGATCGCCGCGAGATTGACATATTCCGCCTCCGATCCACTTTCGGTCAGGTCGCCGGTGATGATCACGACATCCGGCGTGGGTACAAAGGCGGCGACCTTGCGACAGGCGCGTTCGGTGAACATGTTGGTGTCCGAAACGCGGTTGCAGGCCAGACCCTTGGGGCGAACATGCAGGTCGGTCAATTGGCAGATCAGCATGATGGAACCCATCCTCACGGCGCGGGCACCGGTTCTAGCGTCATCAAAGCGGCGGTCGCAACCGGGCACGCAACGCCGGTTCCATGTCCGCAGAGTTGGTATGGCTTTCGCCGCGGGTTAGGATGCCGGCATGAATCCCCTGTTCGGTCCGAACCGCTTCAAACTCGGTATCTTCAGTGCCAACTGCGATGGCGGGCTGACGATGAGCCTGGCGCCGGAACGGTGGAAGGCGGACTGGGACGAAATCGTTGCAATGACGCGGATCGCCGATGACGCCGGGCTGGAGTTCATCCTGCCGGTGGCGAAGTGGCGCGGCTACCAGGGTAAGGCGAATATCTACGGCCGGTCGTTCGAGACATTGACCCATGGCGCAGCGCTGGGCGCGGTGACGAAGCGGATCGCGATATTCTCGACCGTGCATGTGCCGCTGGTGACGCCCGCGTTCGGCGCGAAGGCGATTGCCACGATCGATCATGTGACGCATGGGCGGGCGGGGCTGAACATCGTGTGCGGGTGGAACCAGGCGGAGTTCGACCTGCACGGGGTGACGATCGATCCGGAGACCCGGTACGACCATGGGCTGGAGTGGTTCCAGATCTGGGCGCGGTTGCTGGAGGGTGGGCCGGAGTTCGACTGGGAAGGGCAGTTCTTCAAGGGATTGCGCAACCTGCAGACCGATCCGGTTTCCGTGCAGCGGCCGCGGCCGCCGGTGATGTCGGCGGGATTTTCACCGCGGGGGCGGGATTTCGCCGCGCGGGCGGCCGATGTGCTCTTCCTGAACGTGACGGAACTGGACCAGGTGCCGGCGCTGCTGGCCGATGTCGCGCAGCATATGGCGGCTTATGGCCGGCGGATCGACGTGTTCACCATGGGCCATGTGGTGTGCCGGCCGACACGGCAGGAGGCGGAGGCGTATTTTCATTACTTCGCCGAAGAAATGGCGGATGCCGACGGGCAGGCCTACTACCGGCGGAACCGAGGCGCCACGGTGCCCGGAGCCGGCGGGCCGGTTGCCCGGCCGTTCGAGAACCGGTTCACCCGGACCGGCGCGGCGCGGTTCGAAGGCGGCTACCCCGGGGCGTATCCATTTGTCGGCTCCCCCGACGACGTGGCGGAGGAGATGGCCCGCATGAGCGCGACCGGACTCGCGGGCTGCACGGTCGCGTTCGTGGACTACCTGAAGGAAATTCCGTTCTTCGTGCAGGAGGTTCTGCCGCGGCTGGAACGGCTGGGACTACGTGACGCGTTCCACCCGTGACAGCAGGCAGCCGGGCTTTGCGGTGTGGATGTTGACGAAGGCGGTCCGCGTATCACCGAGGGCGGCGGCAAGCGGGCGGTCGACGGCCTCGCCGGGGCAGACCTGCCCCAGGTCGTAGATACACTGGTCCGCACTGTCGTAGGCTCGTA
Source organism: Rhodopila sp. (assembly GCA_965200665.1). Classification (GTDB taxonomy): domain Bacteria; phylum Pseudomonadota; class Alphaproteobacteria; order Acetobacterales; family Acetobacteraceae; genus Rhodopila. The sequence goes on from OZ241370.1 coordinate 281,304, forward strand.
CCGAGACCAGGGCGTTGGCACGGATGATCGGGGCGACTTCGTCTTCGGAGTCGAAGCGCGGGCAGGATTCGGCGTGCAGGAAAATCGGGCTTGGCGTCCAGTAGATACCGTGCGGGCGGGGCAGATTGTAGGAACCGAGCAGCGTGGTCTCGCCGGAGGCGGCGCAGCGCAGGCAGTGGCGGCAGGGGAAGCCGCCTTCGTGTGTCGCCTCGACACGGCGCAGCGTGTTGCCGTTGTCATCGATGCCGGTGCGGCGGAAGCGTTCGGCGATTTCGGTGGTGATCGGGATGCAGCGGTATGCGGTCATGGGTTTCCTCCTGTCGTGGCGCGGACAGTAGGGCGCGGGACACAGGGCAGCCCTCCGGTTGTTGCTTCAGTTGTTGCTGCAGGTCAGGGTAACGCAACCAGCCTGTCGGCCTTCAGGTCGACGCCGGTCAATTTGCGGTTGCGCGCCTCGGTCATCAGCCACGCCAGCATCTCAGCCGCCGCCGCGATGGACAATCCGTCGGGATGAATGTTCGAAATGCAGTTCCGCTCGGAATCACGGCGGCCGGGGCGGGGCTGATAGGTGAGGTAGACGCCCAGGCTGTTGGCGACGGTCAGGCCTGGTCGTTCGCCGATCAACATGATGCAGAGCGTCGCCTGGAACAGGGCGCCGATCGGGTCGCCGAGGGCGACACGGGCCTGGGTGGCGATGACGACCGGCGCGATCGACCATCCGGGGAGGTGAGTGAGGCAGGCCTGCACAAGGCCGGGCGCCTGGTGCTGCACGCCGGCAGGCGACAGACCGTCGGCGATGACGAACACGGCGTCATACGGGCCGGACGGGGGCGGCCGGGTCGCGGGGTCGAGCTTGCGGCCAAGGTCGGGGCGGCGGAGGTAGGTGGTGCGATCGGGCGCCTGGCTGCGGATGAGGATGCTGCCCGGGATCGCCCGCGTGATGATTGCCGTATCGAGTTCGGTATGGACGGCATCGCGAGCGCGGGCATGGGCAAGTTGAAAGTCCAGCACATCATGGATCGGCAATGCGCTGCCCGAGCGACCGAGGCCGATGCGGGCGCGGGTGGTGGCGCGCAGCGCGGCCCAGGGATCAGCCATTCGACAGCAGACGAGCCGGCGTGGCGCGGATGCGGCCTGCGCGGTCCTTCATGTCCATGCGGTCCAGCCAGGCGTCGAACTCGGGTGCGGGGCGCAGGCCGAATTGCTGATGTAGATACAGGATGTCGTGGAAGGAGGCTGTCTGGTAGTTCAGCATGACGTCGTCCGAGCCGGGGACGGCGATCAGGAAGGTGACGCCGGCGACGGTCAGCAGGGTCATCAAGGTGTCCATGTCGTCCTGGTCCGCCTCGGCGTGATTGGTGTAGCAGACGTCGACCCCCATGGGGACGCCCAGCAGTTTGCCGCAGAAATGATCTTCCAGGCCGGCGCGGATGATCTGCTTGCCGTCGTAAAGATACTCGGGGCCGATGAAGCCGACCACGGTATTGACCAGCAGGGGTTTGAAGGCGCGGGCAACGGCGTAGGCGCGGGCCTCGACGGTTTGCTGGTCGACCCCGTGATGGGCGGCGGCGGACAGTGCAGCCCCCTGCCCCGTCTCGAAATACATGACGTTGTTGCCGATGGTGCCCCGGTGCAGCGACAGCGCCGCGTCGTGGGCTTCCCGCAGGATATTCAGGTTGACGCCAAACCCGGCGTTGGCGGCTTCGGTGCCGGCGATGGACTGGAACACGAGGTCGACGGGGGCGCCGTTGCGCATGATCTGGAGGGCGTTGGTGATGTGGGTGAGGACACAGGTCTGGGTGGGAATGTCGTGTCTCAGCCGTAGCGTTTCCAGCATGTCCAGCAGGGCGATGGCGTTGGCGACGCTGTCGGTCGCAGGATTGACCCCGATCACCGCGTCGCCGCAGCCCAGCAGCAAACCGTCGATGGTCGCGGCGCCGATGCCGCGCAGATCGTCGGTCGGGTGATTGGGCTGCAGGCGGGAACCAAGATGGCCTTCCAGGCCTTGGGTGTTGCGGAAGGCAGTGGTAACGCGGCAGCGGCTGGCGACGCTGATCAGGTCCTGGTTGCGCATCAGCTTGGTGACCGCGGCGGCCATTTCCGGCGTGATGGCCGGGGCCAGCGCAGCCAGGCGATCGGGGGTCGCGTCGTAGGACAGCAGCCAGTCGCGAAAGCCACCAACGGTCAGGTGGGCGATCGGCGCGAACGCGGCGGAGTCATGGGTATCGAGGATCAGCCGGGTCACCTCGTCGGTCTCGTATGGGATGATCGGGTCATCAAGAAGCGTAGTGAGCGGCAGGTCGGCGAGGATCGAGCGCGCGGCAACCCGCTGGGCATCGGTCTGCGCGGCAAGGCCGGCGAGTTCGTCGCCGGAGCGGCGGTGGGAGGCTTTGGCGAGCACGTCCTTCAGATCGGTGAAACGGTGGTGCTCGCCGTGGAAGTCGCTGGCGTAGGTGGGCATGTGCAAGCCTAGCGGTTCGCCACGCGGCGGCTCAATAGCCGATGCGACCGGCTTTGATGAACCCGTCCGTGTTCAGCCACGGCATCGGAGTTGGGGCATGAAGGCTGTCGTATCAATCAGGTCGTGCAAGGCGTAGTCTTCGCGCGTCGAAACAACCCGCGTCATGCCGGCGACACTCCAGGAGGCAGGATGCGCCAGCAAGCCCGCCCGGGGTGAAGGAGACAGCGATGACCAGCCAGCCCAGCCTTGCCACGTTGCCGCCGCAGTTGCGTGAACTCGCGGCCAAGGCCCCGCATCTGCCTGACGCATTACGGGACGCGTTGCGTTCCAGCCTGAGCGACGCACGCTCCGATGCCACGCCGGAGCACGTGCTGGCCGAGACCTTCGGGCGGCTTGGCTACCTGCCGGAGGAGTCGAAGCAAACGGCGGCAAAGATCCTGGCTACGGCGTCATATGAGCGTGACCTGGTAGTTTAGAGCGCTTTCAGCCTGACTGTAAACAGTCAGCGCGCTCTATCTCGTTGTTTGAGCGAGCAACTTCATCACCCTGACCATTCCGGTCAGGGTGATGTTGCTCCAACGCCACCGGCCGCAGCGCCGCGCGTAGCGCGGTTTGGCTTGCAGGCGGGCACGATTGGACAGGGCTAAACCGAGCGGTGATCGCATTGGTTGTGTTTGCGACAGCGCGCGGTCCGGACCGCCGAGGTGTCGGTGTGGCTATCCGAGATCGGCCAGCGGGAATGGCTGTGCCTGCTCGATCGCTCGCGCTGCGCGCAGCACCAGGTCGTCACGGAACTGGGCGGCGGCGAGTTGCACCGAGTTCGGCAGTCCGTCCGACCGCGGGCCCATGGGAACGGAGATCGCCGGCTGGCGGGTCAGGTTGAACGTGAACGTCCAGGGCGCCCAGGATGTCCACAGGGCGCGGACCGGGTCGGTGGTGGGGGCGTCTGCCAGCGGTGGTCCGTTGGGAACCGTCGGGCAAAGCACCAGGTCGTAGCGCTGATGCAGCCGAGCCATGGCGTGACCGGCGGCGGCGCGGGTGGCCTCGGCATCCATGAATTCGATCGCGGTCATGCCGCCGAGTGTTTCCGCCACTTCGCGGATGCCGGGATCGAGCAGGCCGACAAGCTGGGTCGGCGTGTTGGCAACCAGGCGGGCAAGAGCAGCGCCCCACACGCGCCCAAACACGATGCTGGTATCCGGCAGCGCCGTGTCGGCGGGTTCGACGTAGGCGCCGGCGTCGGCGAGCAGTTGAGCGGCGCGTTCGACGGCGGCGATGCCATCGGGGTCGACAGGCGCGGCGAAGCCTGGGTTGTTCAGCACGCCGACCGTCAGGCCGGCGACTCCGGCTTCGATGCCGTCCCGCCAGTCGCGCGGGTCATCCGGGAGGCAGAACGGGTCCCGCAGGTCCCAGCGGGCCATGGCGGAGAGCATCAGGGCGGCGTCGCGCACGGTGCGGGTCATGGGGCCGGCGGCGGCGACACTGGCGAAGGCGCTGGCCGGCCATTGCGGGATGCGCCCGTAGGTTGGTTTCAGCCCGACCAGGCCGCACCAGGCAGCGGGGATGCGGACCGATCCGCCGGCGTCGGTGCCGATGTGCAGCGGGCCGAAGCCGGCGGCCCCCGCGGCGCCCGCCCCGGAAGACGAACCGCCGGTGGTGTGGGCCGGGTTCCACGGGTTGCGGGTGATGCCGTGCAGCGGGCAGTCACCGGGGGATTTCCAGCCGAACTCGGTGGTCGTCGTCTTGCCCAGGATGACGGCGCCGGCGGCTTTCAGCCCGGCTACCATGGGGGCGTCGTCGGGGACGGGATCGGGGCTGGTGGTGCGGCTGCCGCGACGGGTGGGGAACCCAGCCAGATCGACGAGATCCTTCACGGTGCATGGCACGCCATCGAGCGGACCGATGGGGCGGCCGGATCGCCAGCGGGTCGTGCTCTCACCGGCCGCCTGCAGCGCGTTCGGATTCATCACGGCAAAGGCGTTCAAGCCCGGATTCAGGCGGGCCACCCGCTCGGTGATCGCCTGCAGCACGTCCACCGGGGTCAGTTGGCAGCGGGCGAAGGCTGCGAGCATGTCTTCCGCCGTAAGGAGCGCGGGATCGATATCTGGCATGGGTGCTCTTTCCGGATGGGACGAACTGGGTGCAGCATGACGGTCACAGCGCATGGAAGGAACCCCCAATGAGCCCAGACGGTGTTAAGCCAGACGGTGTGAACATGGAGCCTTGGCAATGGCCGGAGGAGACCTGGCGCACGATGGTCGGCCGGGCCCGGGGCGGGCGCAGCCTGCGGCCGGCGTCCTGGCCGCAGGGCGCGCGCTGCGCGGTCGCGATCAGCTTCGATGCGGACCACGAGACGATTCCGCTGCGTGACAACGATCCAAGCCCGATGCGGATCAGCCAGGGGCAGTATGGCAACCGCCAGGCGATGCCGCGGATTCTCCGCCTGCTTGCCCGCGAGTCGGTGCCGACGACGTTCTTCTATCCGGCGGTCGCGGCGCTGCTGCACCCCGATGAGGTGCGGGCGGTGGTCGCGGACGGGCATGAGATCGGGATCCATTCGTGGATCCATGAGGTGAACACCGCGTTGCCGCGCGAAGCCGAACGCGAGCTGACGCTGCGGGCGCGGGACACGCTGACGAAGATCAGCGGCCGGGAGCCTGTGGGGATGCGCACCGCGAGCTGGGATTTCTCGGTGAATACGCTGGACATCATCCGGGAGATGAAACTGCTGTACGACAGCAGCCTGATGGCCGATGACGACCCGTATGAGCTGGAAGACCAGGGCGTGCCGACCGGGATCGTCGAGCTGCCGCCCGAATGGATCCGCGATGACGCGGTGTACTACAACATGCTGCGGTTCTCGGGCTTGCGGCCCTATACGCCGCCTTCCGCGGTGGAGGAGATCTTTACCGCGGAGTTTGACGGGGCGTGGGAGGAAGGCGGCATGTTCCTGCTGACCATGCATCCGCACATAACCGGGCACCGCTCCCGCATGCCGGTGCTGGAGCGGCTGATCAAGCACATGAAGGCACGCGGGGAATGCTGGTTCGCAACGCACGCCCAGATCGCCGAATGGTGCAAGGGCGGCGGCGGGCGGTAGCGCCTTCGGTCGCCACGATCCGCTGTCGTTACAGGGGCGGCGGTGACGTGGCGATGGTCGCGGGTGCCGGTTATTCCTCCAGGCCCCATTCCTCGACCAGCGCCTTGCGCCGCTCGACGAGGGTGGCGCTGCGGTAGCGCAGGCGATAATCGTCGAGCAGCTTCAGCCCCAACGGCAGCAGCTGGGTCAGCAGCCAGGCGGTGGCCGCCGCCAGCCAGACCGGGACGATGGCATGCCAATCGGCCAGGTAGTTCATGCAGCCATCGATACCGGCGCAACTGTACCAGGCCTTCATCACCGGATGCACGCAGGCGGCCGCCTGGAACAGCAGGATGGCACGCGCAACGCCACAGCCGGGGGAGCGATCGAGCACCAAAGCGAGCAGTCCGGGCAGCATCAGGATGACGAGTGGCAGCGCGATATCCGGTGACAGGGCGATCAGCACGCCGCCCGCCAGCGCCAGTATCAGTATCAGCAATCCGGCGAACAGGCCGCCGCCCTTCGACTGGCCCTGCTTCATAACAGCATGGACAGCGCCGCGAGGATCAGCGCCGACAGGCCGATGCCGCCGGTGATTGCCTCACCGTGCCGTTCGGCATCGGCAAGGCGCTTGCGATCTTCGTTGTTTATGATGGCGACTTCGGCGTCGATGGCCGCCACTTCCCTGGCGGCGCGGATGGCCCCCGCGAGATCCTGGGCGCGCGCCGTGCCGTCGTCGGTCAGTTCGAGCAGGCGCGACAGGTACCCGGCCTGGGCGAGAGCCTCAAGACGAGCCTGCATCGCCTCCCTTCGCGGGCGGTTATGCCAGCGTTCAAGGTCGGGCTGGAGCCGCGCGGCGGCCCATTTTGCCAGGCCAGGCAATGCATCGGGGTGGTAGCGCGCCTGCAGGTCGCGCAGCAGGGCCAGTTGGCCATGGCGAAAACCATCGGCGGTCTTCGTCAGCGTGAGGTTATCGACCTGAGCCGCAGAGCTGCGGTCGGCACGGGCCGATATGAAGGCGCTCAGATGCAGGTCGATCAGGGTTTCCTCGGCCTTGCCGGCAGCCTGCTCGAAATACCGCATCAGCGCCGGGATGTCGGCGACCCAGACCGATTCCATCCCGTTCGCACGGCAAGGCAGCAGGGGGTTCAGCTCATAGAACAGGCGCGTCAGGCCGTTCTGGCTTTTGGTTGACGTGTGATAGGGCGCGACCTCGGCGGGTGCGGGGCGGTTGGGGCGCGATTCGACCCGGTACCAGGATGCGGCTGCGTCGCGGAACAGCAGTTCCTCCGCCGAGGCCACCAGTTCGGGTTGCCCCGCCATGCCCTGCGCCAACAGCCCCGGCAGCCCGTCCGGCCACACGGCAATGCCGCGCCAGCACAGAGGCATTCGGGCACTGATCGCACTGATCGTGTGCATGACCAGCAGCGGGTCACTGAGCGATCCGGTCCTGGGGTCCGAGGTCCGGCCGCGCACCAGGTCCTCGATTTCGGTGGCGAGGGTGGCGTCGCCGAGGCCGCGGCGCAGCCACTGGGAAACCAGACCGTTGGCGATGAATTGGAACGCCTTCTTGTAGTCCGACAGCAGCGCATAGGCGAGCATGCGGGCATCGAAGACGGCGATGTCGTTGAGCATCAAAGGCTGCTGGCTGCGGCGGGGTGGGCGGGCCGCGGCGCGGCGGCCGCGCAGGCTGTTGAAATCGAGCAGCTGGGCGGGCAGCGGGCGATGATCCGGATCATCGGCCAGCATGCCGTGGAGCAGATCGGCGAAAACCCCGGTGACCGAACGTTCCCGCGTCAGCGCCGCGAAGCTGCCGAGTTCGATTTTCCAGCGGATGATACTGGCCTCATCGAGGTTGGCCATCGGCACTGCGCCGTGCAGCAGCGTCAGCAGCAGGACACCCAGGGAATAGACGTCGTCGGCGATGGTGCCGGGCCCGCGGGCGGCGGGGTTGCACATCGCGCTGTAGGGCGATTCGAACACCACCGGCTGGTGCATGGCAGGCGGTGCGGCCCAGGCCGCGCCCAAGGTGACCGGCTGGCCGCGTGAGCCCTGGAACACGTTGTTGAGCCGGATCGCCCGATGGGTGAGATTACACTCCTGAAGCGTATCGAGCACACGGGCGATCGGGCGCAGCACCAGGTCGATGAGCGGTTTCTCACTCCAGGGGTTCAACCCGGCCGCAACCGACGGGCCGGGCGGAGGGGTGCAGATGATAAAGTAGCCAGCGCCTTTGCCGCCGGCCAGCGGCGCCACGCCGTGCCCGATCGGGGTCATCAGATTGTCGATCGGATCGGTGAGGATGCGCAGCGCCCGATCATTCGGCGACGCCGAACGCGATATCGCCAGAGCGACGTGCTTTCCGTCGGAGGCCATGCGGTCATGCGCGGCATAAGCCTCGATGCCGCCCCCCACGTCCGGCAGGACACGGGACGTGTCGACTGCGAAGCGTCCTTTGATCAGGCCGGTGGAGCGTGCGAGGAGCGTGTCTTCAGCCATGCGGATCGAACCGTTTTGGTCGGGCCGGTGCAGATTACCGGTGAAATGGTTGATGGATGGTTAATGCCGCCTGCCCCCCATTGTCATGCCCCCTTTGTCCTCCCATTGGGTGGAGTTGCGTGCGGCGTCTGGACCCGGCGATCGGGAGTGGGTGATGGGAAACGGAGGTGGGATTGACACCTCGGTATTTCTGCACTTATGGAAATAGCAATGAAGGTGCCCATGGAAATCAACCCGGATGAGCCGATTACCCGTTTCGCCGACATGCTCGCCGCGTTGGGAACCGAAACGCGGCTGCGGATCATGCGGCTGCTGCTGGCGGCGCATCCCGAGGGGCTGGTGGTCGGCGAAATCGGCAGCGAACTGGAGATCCCGTCATCAACGCTTTCGCATCATCTCGACAAGCTGAAACATGAGGGGCTGGTGGCGGTCCGGCGGGAGAGCACGTTCCTGCGCTACACCGCCAACACTCAGGCCCTGCAGGACATCCTGTCGTTCCTGTTCGCCGAGTGTTGCACACGCAACAAGGCAATCCGTCCCGAGGCTGTCCTGCCGGCCTGTCGAATAATGGATCCTGAGGCGACGGCTGCCCGGCTGATATCCTGTTGATTTCGCATGCAGCCGCCCACCGGTCCTGCGCGCATACCGATCGAGAACCCCGATCGCCACCACCTGTTGTTGGAGCAAATCATGACCGACATGACGATCAAGGAAGCGGTGCAGGAGAAATACAGCCAGGCCGCGCTGCGCGCCGGTGGCGGATGCTGCGGCGCCACGGTGCTTGACGGGTGCAGCCCGATCACCGCCAACCTGTATGCCACCGACGAGACAGGGGCGTTGCCAGAAGCCGCGGTGCTGGCGTCACTGGGTTGCGGCAATCCGACCGCGCTGGCCGAATTGCGGCCGGGTGAAACGGTGCTGGACCTGGGCTCCGGCGGCGGCATCGATGTCCTGCTCTCGGCCCGGCGCGTTGGTCCAACGGGGATGGCCTATGGCCTCGACATGACCGACGAGATGCTGGCGCTGGCGCGTGAGAACCAGCAGAAAGCCGGTGCGCGGAACGTGGTGTTCCTGAAAGGCGAGATCGAGGCGATCCCGCTGCCGGACGCCTCGGTGGACGTCGTGATCTCCAACTGCGTCATCAACCTGTCGGCGGACAAGGACCAGGTGCTGCGCGAGGCGTATCGGGTGTTGCGGCCGGGTGGCCGGTTCGCGGTCTCGGACGTGGTGACGAAAGGCTCCGTGCCGGACGCGGTCCGTCGCGACATGCTGCTGTGGGTGGGCTGCATCGCCGGTGCGCTTGAACAGGACGAGTATCGGGCGAAGCTGGCCGCGGCGGGGTTTGAGACAATCGGGATCGAGCCGACCCGGGTCTACCAGGTGGACGATGCACGCATGTTCCTGGCCGGCAAGGGAGTCGACGTGGATTCGATCGCCGCGGAGGTGGATGGCAAGTTCATGAGTGCCTTCGTGCGGGCGGTGAAGCCTGTCGCGTCCTGCTGCGCGCCGGCCGGTTGCGGGACCGAAGCGCGATGAGCGGGTCGGCTGCCGCGGCAGGGCGGGCGTCGGCACAGAAGCCGGCGCTGGGTGGGTTCGAACGCTACCTGACGCTGTGGGTGGGGTTGTGCATCGTGGTCGGGATCGGGCTGGGCCAGACGATCCCGGGCCTGTTCGAATGGTTGGGTTCGGCAACGGTGGCGCAGGTCAACCTTCCGGTGGCGGCGCTGGTCTGGCTGATGATCATTCCGATGTTGCTTAAAATCGACCTTTCCGCGCTGGGCCAGGTGAAGGAACACTGGCGGGGGATCGCGGCGACGGTCGGCATCAACTGGCTGGTCAAGCCGTTTTCCATGGCGCTGCTGGGCTGGGTGTTCATCGCCCATCTGTTCCGGCCGTTGCTGCCGGCGGGGCAGATCGACGGCTACATCGCGGGATTGATCCTACTGGCCGCGGCGCCGTGCACGGCGATGGTGTTCGTGTGGTCGAACCTGGTGGACGGCGAACCGCATTTCACCCTGTCGCAGGTGGCGCTGAACGACACGATCATGGTGTTTGCGTTCGCGCCGATCGTGGCGCTGCTGCTCGGGCTGTCATCGATCGCGGTGCCATGGGACACGCTGCTGCTGTCGGTCGTGCTCTACATCGTGGTGCCGGTGATCATTGCCCAGGTCTGGCGGCGGTTGCTGCTGGCACAAAACGGCCTGGCCGGCGCGCTGCGCGTGCTGGGGCCGCTGTCGCTGTCGGCACTGTTGCTGACGCTGGTGCTGCTGTTCGGCCTGCAGGGCGAGCAGATCATGCGCCAACCGATGGTCATCGCGCTGCTGGCGGTGCCGATCGTGATCCAGGTCTATTGCAACGCCGGGCTCGCCTACTGGCTCAACCGCAAGCTGGGTGTCGCATGGTGCGTCGCGGGGCCGTCGGCGCTGATCGGGGCGAGCAATTTCTTCGAACTGGCGGTGGCGACGGCGATCGCGCTGTTCGGCTTTCAGTCCGGTGCGGCGTTGGCAACCGTGGTCGGCGTGCTGGTGGAAGTGCCGGTCATGCTGTCGGTGGTGCGGATCGTGCTGCGGTCACGCCACTGGTACGAACGAGGGATCGCGGCGAACTAGAGCAACATCACCCTGACCGGGATTGTCAGGGTAATAAAGTTGCTCGCTCAGACAACGAGATAGAGCGCGCTTTCAGTCAGGCTGAAGGCGCTCCAGCGCCTGCAGGCCGGCCGCGGTGATCGCATCCTCCGCCACCGCTGCCTTGACCCGCGGCGACCATATGCGCCTGGTCCGCGACGCCGTGAGCGGTGCAGATCGTAGGCGCGGTTCTCGGCCCACGCCTACGATCTGCACCGGCATGACGCGTGGCTGGTCGGGGTCACTGAGCATGGCGTGCAAGATTTCTTCTGCCGCGGCGCCAGGCGGCGCAGCACGCCGTTCTCTCGGCTGGCCGCGATTACCGAGGTCAGCGAGACTGAGGTCAACCCGCTGATCATTCTGCCGCAACGCCAGGGCGTGGTGATGGCGGACGCGCTGTTGTCCACCACCGAACGGGATTGTTGCTGAACAGCCGGCGTCAGCGGACCCGGGGCGGCGTCCAGTTTGGGGGCATGGTCACAGCCATGAGGCGGGTCACTTCTTTGCTTTGAAGCGGTAAACCTCCGCCTCGCCCGGGAAGGAAACCGCCCGCACATCCGCCGCATAGCGGGCTGCGGCGTCGGAAATCACCCCATGCAGATCGGCATAGCGGCGGACGAATTTCGGCGTCCACTCGAACACGCCCAGCATGTCGTCGGTGACCAGGATCTGGCCGTCACACAGCGGCGAGGCACCGATCCCAATCGTCGGCGCCCGCACGGCGTGGGTGATTTCGGCGGCCAGGCCCTCGGCCACGCCTTCCAGCACAATCGCGAAGCATCCGGCGGCATCCACCGCCCGAGCCTCGGCGATCACGCGCGCACGTTCATCGTCGGTGCGGCCCTTGGCCTTGAACCCGCCATCGACATGCACCGCCTGCGGCCGCAGCCCGACATGGCCCATCACCGGCACGCCGCGTTGGACCAGGAAGGCGATCGTGCCGGCCAGTGCCTCGCCTGCCTCGATCTTCACAGCCTGGCAGCCGGTTTCCTTCATCACACGCACCGAGGCCGCGTAGGCCTGTTCGGGCGAGCCCTCGAAGGTGCCGAACGGCAGGTCGACGACCACCAGCGCATGTGACGATGCCCGCACAACCGCCTGGCCATGCAGGATCATCATGTCCAGTGTCACCGCGGTTGGTGTCGGCAGCCCATGGACCACCATGCCGAGGCTGTCGCCGACCAGCAGCAGTTCGACATGCGGATCGAGCATCGCCGCCACCGGCGCGGTATAGGCGGTCAGGCAGACAATCTTCTCGCGGCCCTTGAGGGCGACGATGTCAGGCACCGTGACCCGTCTGGACGATGTTTGCTTGGACACGTGACGGGCCTAATCCAGCAGCCAGGGTGCGGCGGCGGCCTGGGCGATCTGGCGCACCTGGCCCATCAGCCCGGCGCCGACGGGAATGCCGTCGCGCATCCGAGCTTCCGCGTATTTCCACTGCGGGTCGCCGGCCACCATGACCGGGCGGGCCGGGTCGACGGGCGTGGTGGCGCGCAGGGCGCCGATGAAGCTGGCGACATCGCCTTGGAAATCATCGGACTCCCGGAAGATCGACGGGTCGATTGCCATGAAGAAGTGCCCGATATCCATCCCGACCGGTTTTTTGGTGTGCATCGGGTCGGTGATCAGGGTCGCCCCCGACAGGCACGAGGCCAGGATGTTCACCATCACTGCCAACCCATAGCCCTTATAGCTGGAATTTTCCGGCGATCCGCCCAGGGAGGTCAGGAACCCGCCTTTCTCCTTGGCAACCAGCGGATCGTTTGAGGGCCGTCCCTCGGCGTCGAGCACCCATCCGTCCGGCGTCGGCTGCCCCTCATTGGCCTTGTTGCGAATCCGCCCGGCCGCCACGGTGGTGGTTGCCATGTCCAGCAGGAACGGCACCCCATCCGCACTCGGGGCGGCGAATGACCAGGGGTCGGTGCCGAGCCTGGCCTGCTTGCCGAAGGTTGGCGCCACCTGGATGCCGGAGGCCGAGGTGCAGGACATTCCGACCAGCCCCTGCTTGGCCGCCATCAGCGAATAGAAACCAGCCGCCCCGAAATGCGCCGAGTGATGCACGACTGCCGCGGCCATCCCGACCTTCCTGGCTTTGTCGATGGCGCAGGACATGGCGAAATGCGCCGGCACATGGCCCAGTCCGCCGCCGCCGTCGACCACCGCCGATACCGGCGTCTCCCGCACGATGCGCGGCCGCACGTCCATCTTCGCCCGACCCGACCGCCGCAGCCCATCATAGCCTGGGATCATCGAGATGCCGTGGCTGTCCACCCCGTGCAGGTCCGCCCAGGACAGGATTTCGGCCGTCGTCTCGGCATTGTCCTCCGGCATGCCCCACCCCGACAGGATGGCTTTCAGCTGGGCGCGGTGGGACGCGTAGGGTGCGGGCATGGACGGTCTCCTCGATCGGTTGCCCCAAACCTTGCGCGTCCCCGTCGTTCCGGCAAGGGTAGAGGGCGTCCAAAGGGAAATGATGATGGCCGACACGAAGGCACTTTTGACCGCCCGTTACGGCATCGACCTGCCGGGAACCGAGATCCCGGACGCGATCGCGCCGCTGATCGACCGCCGCGTCGTTCGCCGCTACACGGACCAGGACATCCCGGATGCCCTGCTCGATGCGCTGCTGGCGGCCGCTCAGTCGGCCCCGGCGAAATCGGATCTGCAGCAGTATTCCGTGGTGGTGATGCGTGACAAACCCCGCATCAAGCAGATCGCCGACTGGATCGGCACGATGGACTGGATTGCCACGGCGCCTGTGTTCCTGGTGTGGTGCGGCGACATGCGCCGCGGCCAGCGGCTGTGCGCGCTGCATTCCATGCCGCACGCGAACAACAACATGGACACGTTCCTGAACACCGCTGTCGACTGCAGCCTGGCGATGGCACAGTTCATGGCCGCGGCGGACGCGGTGGGCTTGGGCACCTGCCCGATCAGTTACGTTCGCTCCCACATCGAGCGGGTGTCGATGCTGCTGGGCCTGCCTGCCGGTGTTTATCCGGTGGCGGGTCTGAGCGTCGGCTGGCCGGTGTTCCGCCGACCGGTGTCAATGCGGCTGCCGCCGTCTGTCGTCGTGCATCGGGAACGCTATGATGACGGTGCGCTGGAGACCGAAATTGCCGCCTATGACCAGCGGCGCCACGCCCGCGACCCGGTTGCACCCGGTGGCCTGAAGAACAATGACGTCTATCCGCCGCGGGACGGCGTCGGCTGGAGCGAAAACATGGCCCGTCAGCTGTCGGTGCCAGAACGGTTCGGCTTTGGCGCCTACCTCAAAACCAAGGGGTTCGATCTTGCCTGACGATGTTCCCATGATTGCGCGCCAACCCGCGGTTCGCGCCAAACATGCGGCCAGCCTGATCGTCCTTCGCCAGCGCAACAAGGAACCCCACATGCTGATGGGCATGCGGGGCGCCAGGCACCGCTTCATGCCGAACCGGCTGGTGTTTCCCGGCGGCCGGGTCGACCGGGCTGATCTGACGGCGCATGTGGCCGCGCCGCTGTCGCCGGCCACCGAGCGGGCTTTGCGCAAAAAGACCAATGCCAAACTGGCGCATGCGCTTGCGGCCGCGGCTGCGCGCGAACTGCAGGAGGAAACGGGCCTTACGCTTGGCGACCCGCCCCGGCTGGATGTGCTGCATTATCTCGCCCGTGCGGTGACCCCGCCAGGTTTGCCGATCCGCTTCAACGCCAGGTTCCTGGTTGTCGACGAACAACACGTCAGCGGCGAACTGGGCGGCGATGGGGAATTGGACGGACTGCGCTTCTACGGCATGTCCGAGGCGCTGGCGCTGGAACTGGCGTTGCCGACACGGCGCGTGCTCGAACGCCTGAAGCTGTGGCTTGCGCTGCCCGAGGCGCAGCGGGACACCCTGACAGAAACGCCGGTGTTGTTAAGAGATCGTGGCTGGCTGATGGAATAGCCACGCTTGGTATCGGTCTTGCTTAGCCTCAGCCATTGCCCGCCATCTGAAGGCTTCTTGATGACCGATCTGCATTTCCTGACCATTGCGCAAGCGTCCGCACAGATTAGAGCCCGCACGCTATCGCCGGTTGAGCTGACCCAGGCGTTCCTCGCCCGGGTGAAGCAGCTCGACGGCAGCCTGAACAGCCATCTGCTGGTGCTGGAAGAACAGGCACTGGCTGACGCGAAACAGGCAGAAGCCGAGATCGGATCCGGGCGCTGGCGCGGCCCGCTGCACGGCATCCCGATCGGATTGAAGGATATCTACAACACCGCGGGCATCCGTACGACCGGCCATTCCGCGTTGTTCAAGGACCATGTCCCGACCGAAGATGCCTTCACCGTAGGCCTTCTGCGCCAGGCCGGTGCCATTATAACGAGCAAGTTGGCAACTTGGGAATTTGCCATCGGCGGGTCGTCGTTCGACCTGCCCTGGCCGCCCGCGCGCAATCCGTGGGATGTGACACTCGACCCGTCAGGCTCGTCATCCGGATCAGCCGCCGCGGTCGCGGCCGGCCTGTGCATGGGGGCGATGGGCAGCGACACCGGCGGATCCATCCGGGGCCCGGCGGCCTGGTGCGGCATTGCCGGCCACAAGCCCACCTATGGTCTGCTCAGCCGCCGCGGCATCCTGCCGCTGTCGTTCTCGCTCGATCACGCCGGACCGATGTGCTGGACCAGCGAGGACTGCGCATTAATGATGCAGGTGCTGGCATGCCACGATCCGTTGGATGCCGGCAGTGCCGCGGTCCCGTCGGTGGACTACACCGCCGGCCTCGGCAACAGCCTGTCGGGTCTGCGGGTGGGTGTGGTCCGGCATTTCTTCGAAACCGATTTGCTGACCGATCCTGAAACAATCTCGGCGCTGGAAACCAGCGTGCTGGCGTTGCGCGACATGGGCGCGACTGTCGGCGACATCAAACTCTCCCCGTTCGGCACCTATGCCGATTGCGGCAGCCTGATCTCGCGCAGTGAAGCCTATGCGATCCACCAGCATTGGCTGCGCACCACGCCGGAACTGTATGGCGCATTCGGCCGCCACCGCCTTATGGCCGGCGCCTTCGTTCTGGCCGCCGACTATATCAATGCGCAGCGTGAACGGACCCGGCTGGTTGCGGAACTGGCAGAAACGATGAAAAGCGCCGACGTGCTGATCTTTCCCACCGCGCGCTGTCCGGCCCGGCCGATCGGAGAAGACTCGATGGCATCGGGTTTCCAGCCGTTCTTCAACCGGGCGTTCAACGTAACCGGCAGTCCCGCACTGTCGATTTGCAATGGGTTCAGCCAGACCGGCCTGCCCCTGGCGCTGCAGATCGGCGGCCGCCCTTTCGAGGACGCCCTGGTCCTGCAGGTCGGTGACGCGCTGGAGCGCGCGCTGGGGACGCGGACGCGCCGACCTGCCCTGGATTAGGGTTTACGCCGGGGTGCGTTGCGCGCCGCCAAGTTCGGCTTCCACAAGTCGCACCCAGTAGGCCACACCGAGCGGGATGATGTCATCGTTGAAGTCATACCCCGGCGTGTGGACGTGATGGGTCTTACCGTCGGTGGCGACGCCGTTGCCGATCATGATGAACCCGCCCGGACGGGCTGCCAGCATGAACGAGAAATCCTCCGATCCCATGAACGGCCTGGCATCGACCTCAACCTTGTCGGCACCCACCACGGCGCTGGCGGCGGCGATCGAAACCGCCGTCTGCTCCGCGTGGATCGAAACCGCCGTCTGCTCCGCGTGGGTAACGAGTGGCGGATAGCGCCGCTGGTAGATCACCTCGGCGGTGCATCCGAACGCTTCTGCCTGGGCCCGGGCGATTTCGCCAAGGCGCCGTTCCATCAGGTCGCGAATCTTCGGGCTGTATGACCTGGCGGTGCCGGTCACCATCACTTCGGATGGGATGATGTTGGGCGAGCCGGGGTCGCCGCCGGCGATGGCGCCAACGCTGACCACCGCGGTTTCGATCGCCGGCACGTTACGGCTGACGATGGTCTGGAGCGCCAGGATGAAATGCGCCAGTGACAGCGTCGCATCGGTTGCCAGATGAGCGCCGGCGCCGCCGTGACCACCGGTACCATGGAATTTCACTGTCCATGAATCGCTGGCAGCGAGAAACGCACCGGTGCGGGTCTGGAATTTTCCCACCGGGATGCCCGGCATGTTGTGCATGCCGTAGACGGAATCGACCGGAAAGCGTTCGAACAGACCTTGCTCGACCATCACGCGGCCGCCGCCCAACCCTTCTTCCGCGGGCTGGAAGATGAAGGTGACGGTGCCGCCGAAATCCGGATGTTCAGCCAGATAGCGTGCCGCGCCCAGCAGCATGGTTGTGTGCCCGTCATGCCCGCATGCATGCATCTTGCCGGGAACCTGCGAGCCATGCTCTCGGCCGGGCACTTCCTGGATGTGCAGCGCGTCGAGGTCGGCGCGCAATCCGATCGCACGCTGGCCTGGACGGCGGCCTTCGAGGGTGGCGACGACGCCTGTCCCGGCGATGCCTTCGGTTACCGCCAAGCCCCATTCCCGCAGCCGTTCCGCGACCAGGGCGGCTGTCCTGGTTTCCTCGAAGCCGACTTCGGGGTGGCGGTGGATGTCGTGACGGATCGCGATCAGTTCGGGAGCATAGGCCGCGATGGTCGCGGCCAGTTCGTCCTGGGTCATTGGGGGTGCCTTCGTCGGAGCGGTTCGGTGTTTTCGACCGAACCAACCCCGGAAAGCAAGCCGCCGTGCGTTACGCCATTGCCGGAGCGTTACGCCATGGAGATCTGCGTGAAGTCGATGAACCAACTCTGGACAGGAATGAACCCCTGGACTTTCTTCGACATGGCACGCGGGTTCAGGTCGTGCACGATGAACAGCCACGGGGCCTCATCGATGATCTTGCCGTGCGCGTCTGCCAGCAGCCTGGTCTGCTCCGCCGGATCGAAGCTGGCCTGGGCCTGTTTCAGGTCGGCCGTCACCGCGGCATTGTCCCAGTGGCCCCAGTTGTAATTGGTCGGTGAAAAGCTGTCCTTGGCGTAGTAGCGGAACATCGTCGACGGATCGACGGAGCTGAGGCTGATATTGATGCCCTGGTCGCCGTGCGACTGCGGCGCCTTGGGGTCGCTGCGGACGGCGACCAGCATGGTGCCCCATTCCACCACGTCGAAGTCGATCTGCATGCCGACGGCGGCAAAGTTCTGTTGCATGAACTCATTCATCGGGATCGGCAGCATCTGGCCCGACCCGGAGGTCGAGATCATGATCTTGGCCTTCAGCGGGTTGTTCGGGCCGAAGCCAGCCTCCTTCAGCAGCGACTTCGCTTTATCAGGATCATGGTTGTAGTGCTGGGTCGGGTTGCCGAAGAACGGGTTGCCGGGCGGGTAGAGTCCCACGGCCGGCTTGGCGATGCCGTTCAGCATGCTGCACAGCCCTTCGCGGTCGATTGCGTAGTTCATCGCCCGCCGCACCCGTACGTCCTTGAACGGCGAATCGTCCTCGGTATTCAGGCAGTAAGGATACGTGTGTGGATACGGCCAAAGTGTGACCGTGTAGCCGGCGGATTTCAGCGACGGGATGGAATCCGGTGCCGGCACCTCGATCCAGTCGACTTGCCCGGACCGCAGCGCCGCGATGCGGGTGGTGGCTTCGGCCATGGGGATGACAACCAGCTTTTCGAGCTTGGGTATCCTTGACGCGTCCCAGTAGTTTTCGTTGCGGACCATTTCGATATACTGGCCCGGCACGACGCGGGTGATCTTGAACGGGCCGGTGCCCGCGGGCTTTTTGCCAAATTCCGCCCAGGTCTTGCCGACCGCGTTGAACTGGGCCGGGCTGACCATCAAAACGCGCGTCAGCAGATAAGGCAGGAAGCTGAAGGGATACTTGGTGGTGAGGATGATGGTCTTGTCGTCGGCTTTTTCGTAGCCGCTGACCATCGAGACCGAAGCCTTGACGATGGGCGCCGCGGTTGCGTCGTAGTGCGGCGATTTCTCGTCATAGATGCGCTGCAGGTTCCAGATCACCGCATCGGCGTTGAAGTCGGAGCCGTCATGGAACTTCACCCCCTGGCGCACGGTGAAGATCCACCGCAGCGGGTCGGTCTCATCGATCTTCCAGGCCGTGAACAGTCCGGGCGTGATGTCCGCCGGCTTGTCGGCGTTGTGCTGCAGGTCCCAGTTCACCAGCCCGTCGTACGGCGGGTATCCCAGAAAGCGGTATCCCTCGAAACCATTATTCGGGATCCCGTGGGCGCTGGGCAGGTCCGCTGCGGTCATCGCGATCCGCAGTGTTCCCCCAGCTGCGGCGCGGGCCTTTATCGCCGGGATCACCGTTGCGGCGGTGACGCCGGCGAGCAACTCACGTCTGAACATTCTCATGCCATGCTGATCTGGGTGAAGTCCTGGTACCAACTTTGCGCCGGGTTGAACCCGGTAACCTTTTTCGACATCGCCCGCGGATTGAGGTCGTGGACAATGAACAGCCAGGGTGCGCCATCCACCACCATCGCGTGGGCCTGCGCCAGCAGTGCATCCTGCTCGGTTTTGTTGAATGTGCCCTGCGCCTTCTTCAGCAGATCGGTCGCCGGCTGGTTGTCCCAATGCCCCCAGTTGTAATTGACCGGCGACCAAGAGTCCTTGGCATAATAGCGGAACATGGACGATGGATCGGTGAAGCTGAGGCTGATATTGATCCCATCATCGCCATGCGACGGTGGTGCCTTTGGATCGCTGCGCACCGCCACCAGCATGGTGCCCCACTCGACCACGTCGAAATCGATATCCATGCCGACAGCCTTGAAGTTCTGCTGCATGAATTCGTTCATCGGGATCGGCACCATCTGGCCCGATCCGGACGTCGAGATCATGATCTTCGCCTTCACCGGTTTGTCGGGGCCGTAGCCGGCTTCCTTCAGCAGTGCCTTGGCCTTATCCGGATCGTATTTGTAATGGTTCGTCGGCTTGCCGAACAGTGGGTCTTCCGGCGGATAAAGCCCGGCTGCCGGCTTGGCGGTGCCGTTCAGCATCGCGCACATGCCCTCGCGATCGACGGCGTAATTCAGCGCCTGGCGTACCCGCACATCCTTGAACGGTGAGCTGTCGGTGCAATTCAGCGCGTAGGGATAGGTGTGCGGGTATGGCCACAGGCTGATCTGCAGCCCCGCCGATTTCAGCGAGGGGATGGAATCCGGTGGTGGCACCTCGATCCAGTCCACCTGCCCGGAACGCAGTGCGGCAACGCGGGTGGTCGCCTCCGGCATCGGGTAGACGATCATCTTTTCAAGCTTGGGGATGCGGGCCTTATCCCAGTAGTTCTCATTGCGGGACATCTCGGCGTATTGTCCGAGCACCACTTTGGTGATCTTGAAGGGGCCTGTGCCCGAGGGGTTCTTGGAGAAGGAGGCCCAGTTTTTCCCCGTCGCCTCCCATTGCGCCGGGCTGACGATCAGGATGCGGGTCAGCAGATAAGGCAGGAAGCTGAACGGATACTTGGTCGTGATCGCGATCGTCTTGGCGTCGATCTTTTCATATGAATCGATCATCGACACCGTTGCCCGCACGATCGGTGCCGCGGGTGCATCGTATTGCGGCGCCTTGTCGTCGAAGATCCGGCCGAAATTGAAGATAATGGAGTCGGCGGTGAAATCCGACCCGTCATGAAATTTCACATTCTGGCGGACATCGCAGATCCAGCGCAGCGGATTGCCTTCGTCGATGCGCCAGGCGGTAAACAGGCCGGGAGCGATGTCCGTCAGCTTGTCGTGGGAAAAATCCCAGTTCACCACTGAATCATATGCGGGATAACCGAGAAAACGGAATCCCTCGCCACCGTTGTTGGGGATCCCATGGGTTGTCGGCAGGTCGGCGGCCGTCATGCCGATCCGCAAGACCTGAGGTGAGGCGGCGGTTGCCGGAAGCGCCGGCAACGCCGCAACACCCACCGCGGACGCAAGAAGTCCACGTCTCGAAACTATCATACCGAATCCTTTACAGCGGAAAACGTTTATTCCGCTGCAAGCCCTATGCCACGCGTTGCCTGGTCCTGGCCGATCAACTCGATCAGCGCGTCCGACCCGATCACATCACAGAACGTGTATGCCATCGCCGACAGGGTTGCGGTGTGCTCCTGATCGGTAAACGTCGCGTTTCCGTCTGCCACGAAAAATACCTTGTAGTTCATCATCATCGCGTCGCGCGCGGTCGACTCGCAGCAGACCTGCGAGGCGGTCCCGGTAATGATCAGCGTATCGACGCCACGTGCCTGCAGGATTGCGTGGAGGTTGGATGCGCCGGGCGCGAAGGCACCGAAGCGACGCTTGCGCACCTGCAGATCCTGGGCCTGCACGTCGAGTTCCGGCCACAACGCGTGGCCCTCGGACCCGGGCGTGAATGCCTCGATCATGCGGTCCCGACGCGCCGGCGAGCAAAAGTGGTTGAAGTAGGTCGACCAGGTCCGGATCGCTTCTTCGTCGAAGGTATTTTGGATATACACAACCAGCCCGCCGGCGGCACGCAGCGCCGCGCTGATGCGGTTGACCGCCGGCACGATGTCGCGTGCTTCGCCTATTTCGGCGACGGCGCCCGGTGCCATGAAGCCGTTTTGCAGATCGACTACAATATGTGCAGTCCGCCTCGAATCCAGGCTGCCAAACACTGAGACTCCGCCTCTTCGCTGTTCAACCCGTTCGATAACAGCGGGGTAGATCGACTTGGCGTGCATTGCTCTCTCCTGAATTGCTCAAAAATGAACCTTAATGGCGCCGTGGACGGTATGCGTTTGCGCAAAATCATGCAACCGCTCATAAATTATTCAAATGCCGCTGGACAGAACCCCATTCTGTGCTACGACTGGAGTCAATTGCTGCACCGCAGCATATGTTTGCACGGCCGACGGAGAATCTGTCCGAATGCTCCTTTTCGCGCTTCGCCGCCTTTTGCAGGCCATCCCCATCCTGCTCGGCGTGTCCCTCGTGGTGTTTGGCCTGGTGCATATCGTGCCCGGCAACCCGATCGACATGCTGATGCCGCCGGAAGCGTCGCCCGAGGTCATCGCCCAGATGAAAGCCGCGTTCGGGTTCGATAAGCCGCTGTATATGCAATACCTGCTGTGGCTCATGCGGGCCATGCGAGGCGATTTCGGCCTGTCCGTGTTCAATGCGACCCCGGTGTGGGGCCAGCTTGTCGTTGCACTGGAAAACACTTTCGTGCTCGCCATCCTGGGCGCGGCCCTTGGGTTTTCGCTGGGCATCCTGTGCGGCATGGTTTCGGCACTTTACCACGGTCGTTGGCCCGACAAGGTATTTTCCGCCATCGCCACGGTCGGCGTATCGCTGCCGCATTACTGGTGCGCCATCGTCCTGGTGCTGTTTACCGCGGTGCTGCATGACTGGCTGCCGGCGCAGGGCATGGGCGATGATTCACTGCCGCTGTATGCCCGCCTGCAATTCCTTATTCTGCCGGTCGTCACCTTGTCGCTGATCCCGATGGGCGTCATTGGGCGGCTGGTGCGCGCGACGGTGCTGGACATCCTGGGCCAGGATTTCGTCGGCGCGTTGTCGGCCAAGGGCCTGACCCGCTGGCCGGTCATCCGTCACATCGCCAAGAATGCCGCGCCGCCGGTCCTGGCGCTGATGGGGCTGCAATTCGGCTACCTTCTGGGTGGATCGATCCTGGTGGAGACGGTGTTCAACTGGCCCGGTTCAGGCAACCTGCTGAACCTTGCCATCTTCCGCCGCGACATCCCGGTGTTGCAGGCCACGATTCTGGTTCTGGCAACATTCTTCGTTTTACTGAACTTGCTGGTCGACATCGCCCAGGCGGCGATCGACCCCCGCATCCGCCGCTGAACAGCAGCCTTTGAACAGGGACACAAACATGTCCGATATCACGCTGGAC
Source organism: Rhodopila sp. (assembly GCA_965200665.1). GTDB lineage: Bacteria > Pseudomonadota > Alphaproteobacteria > Acetobacterales > Acetobacteraceae > Rhodopila. The sequence continues at coordinate 303,803 of OZ241370.1, forward strand.
GCCCAGCACCTTGCACGAACCGAGGCGCCTGCCACGCCGGCGCCCGGCTACTGGAAATCGGTTGCGCAGCGATTGCTGCGGGACAAGACCACGGTGGCTGTCACCATTGTGCTGCTGGGGATTCTTTTCATCACGCTGGGTGCCCCGCTGGTGACCAGCTACGACCCCTATGCCGGCAGCGTCCTGGCACGGCTGAAGCCGATCGGCACCGCCAATCACTGGCTGGGTACCGACGAAACCGGCCGTGATTTATGGACGCGGCTGTGCTACGGCGGCCGCCTGTCGCTGCTCGCAGCCATTCTTCCGGTCACGATCTCATTGTTCATCGGCGGCTTCCTCGGCATCCTTGCCGGTTACGCCGGAGGCTGGACCGGCACCCTGATCATGCGCACGATGGATGTGTTCTACGCATTTCCCTCGATCCTGCTGGCGATCGCCATCTGCGGCCTGATGGGCAACGGGCTGTCCAACTCGATCATTGCGCTGGCAGTGGTCTTCGTTCCGCCCATGGTACGGGTGTCCGAAACGGTAACGACCCAGGCGCGGCATCTGGATTTCGTCGAAGCCGCCCGGGCGTCCGGGACAACGACGATCCAGATCATTCAGCATCATGTGCTGGCGAATGTCCTGGGGCCGATCCTGGTTTACGCCACGTCACTGATCAGCGTCTCGATCATCCTGTCCGCGGGCCTGTCGTTTCTTGGCCTGGGAGTCACTCCGCCGCAGCCTGAATGGGGCCTGATGCTGAATTCGCTGCGCCAGGCGATCTATGTCCAGCCTTACGTCGCAGCGCTTCCCGGGCTGATGATTTTCGTTACCTCGATGTGTTTCAACCTCATGAGCGACGGGTTCCGCAGCGCCATGGATGTAAGGCTGAACAAATGAGCGCCAGCTTGAAAATCGACGCGCGGGACCGCGGTGGCCCGGCACAGCCGTTGCTGCTGGTCGAGAACCTGACCAAGCATTTCCCGGTCCGTGGGGGTCTGCTGAACCGCCAGATCGCGACGGTGCAGGCTGTCGACGACGTGTCGTTTTCGGTCCGCAAGGGGGAAACGCTGGGGATCGTTGGGGAATCCGGTTGCGGAAAGTCCACCACCGCCCGGCTGCTGATGCGGCTGATGGAGCCGGATGATGGATCGGTGGTGTTCGACGGCGATGCGGTGGGGGATCGCGGCGGCATTTCCGTGAAGGACATGCGCCGCCAGATGCAGATGGTTTTCCAGGACAGTTATTCGTCGCTGAACCCGCGCATGACGATGGCCGAGAGCATTGCCTACGCGCCACGCATGCACGGGCTGGCCCGCAAGGAGGCCTATGACCGCGCGGAATCGTTGCTGTCACGTGTCGGCCTGAACCCGCGCCAGTTCGCTCGTCGATACCCGCACGAGTTGTCCGGCGGCCAGCGCCAGCGTGTCAACATCGCCCGAGCCCTGGCGCTGGAGCCGCGGCTCGTCATTCTTGATGAGGCCGTCGCCGCGCTGGACAAGTCGGTTGAGGCGCAGGTGCTGAACCTGCTGAGCGATCTGAAGGAATCGCTGAACCTGACCTACCTGTTCATCAGCCACGACCTGAACGTGGTCGAGTATATGAGCGACCGGGTGATGGTGATGTATCTCGGCCGGGTCGTCGAGGCCGGGCCAGTGGAGTCGATCTATCGCCACCCGCGCCATCCTTATACACGCGCGCTGTTCGCTTCAAAGCCCACATTGGATCCGGACCGGCGCACCACGGAGATGCCGCTGACGGGCGACCCGCCCAATCCGATCAATCCGCCGTCCGGCTGCCGTTTCCGGACGCGCTGTGCCTTCGCCCAGCCGCGTTGCGCCGATGCCGTGCCGCCCTTGGCCGCGCCGTTCGAACCCGGCGTCGATCCCACTCACCTGGTTGCATGTGTCATCCCTGAGGCTCAGGCGGCGATGGCGGTGCATCATGCGTAGCGATCGCGGCTGGACATTTCGTGAGACGTGGGCGGGCACGTGCTGTCGAGAGCAAGAAGTATCGACCACGGATGAACGCAGATGAACGCAGATGCAGCCAATTATCGGCGTTCATCTGTGTTCATCCGTGGTCGGTTTTCCTTGCGAACCCACAGGTCCACCGGGCGCCTCGCCGACCCGCACACCTGGACATTTCGTGGGACGTGGGCGGGCACGTGCTGTCGGGAGCAAGAAGTATCGACCACGGATGAACGCAGATGAACGTAGATGCAGCCAATTATCGGCGTTTATCTGTGTTCATCCGTGATCGGTTCTCCTTGCGATCCCGCGGGTCCACCGGACGCTTCCCTGACATACAGACCCGGAACCATTGCTTATGACCAGCGCCGCACCTGTCCTTCGTGTGGAGGATCTCACTGTCCGCTTCACGCGCCGCAACACTGACGTGGCCGCGGTCAACGGCGTTGATTTCTCGCTCGCAGCGGGCGAAACCCTGACCATCCTTGGCGAGTCCGGATCGGGCAAGAGCGTCAGCCTGAAGGCGCTGATGGGCCTGCTGCCGGCTTATGCAGGTGTATCAGGCAAGGTCTGGCTGAACGGCCAGGAAATCCTTGGCCTGCCGGCGGCCGCGCTGGCGAAGCTGCGCGGCGGGGCGGTGTCGATGATTTTCCAGGAACCGATGGCCGCGCTCGATCCGGTCTACACGATCGGGGAACAGATCGCGGAGACGATCGTCCAGCATGAGGGTTGCGATAACCGCACCGCCATGCTGCGCGCCCTGGGTTTGCTGGAGCAGGTGAAAATCCCATCGGCTGCACGCCGCCTGAAGAATTTTCCGCATGAGATGTCGGGCGGCATGCGCCAGCGCGCCATGATCGCGCTGGCGCTGGCGTGCAAGCCCAGCGTCCTGCTTGCCGACGAACCGACCACGGCCCTGGATGTCACCGTCCAGATCCAAATCCTGCTGCTGCTGCGCCAGTTGCAGCAGGAACTCGGCATGGCGATCGTGTTCGTCACCCATGATGTTGGCGCCGCCGCCGAGATCTCCGACCGCATCGCGGTGATGTATGCCGGCCGCTTCATCGAGGCCGGCACCACCCGTGAAGTGATGCGCCATCCGCGGCACCCCTATACACAGGGATTACTTTCATCGACTGTTCATGGCGGCATGCGCGGGCGCGCGCTGGAGACCATTCCAGGCAGCCCGCCCAATCTGGCGGAGCTGCCTGCGGGATGTCCCTTCGCGCCACGCTGCCGGTATGCCATGGATGCGTGCCGGCGCGGCGAAATCCCGGTCGTCATGACGGAAACTGGCGCGATGGCCCGCTGCGTTCGGGCACAGGAATTGGTGGGGGCATAGCACATGGACAAAGCCACATTTGCCACGCTGGTCGATCTGACCGGCTTGACACTGAGCGAAGAGCAGAAGGCTGCGCTGTTTGCGGTCTATCCGATGTTCCAGGACATGGTGGCCCGCGCTACGCCGCCGATGCCGCGCGAGAGCGAACCCGCCATCATGTTCACGCCGGAGGTGAAGTAATGGCCCAGTTCCCCACGATCACTGAAGCCGCCAAGCTGATCGCCGACAAGCAGCTTTCGCCGGTTGAACTGACCCGCCATTGCCTCGACCGCGTGGCCAAGCTGGATGCCACGCTGCACAGCTTCCTGTTGCTGACCGAGGAACGGGCACTTGCCGATGCCAAGGCCGCCGAGGCGCGGATGATGGCCGGTACGCTGAAATCCCCGCTGGATGGGATTCCGATCGGCCACAAGGATATCTACAACACCGCCGGGATCCGGACCACCGCACATTCCAAGCTGCTGGAGCACAACGTTCCCACGGAGGATTGCGTTGTCGTGGCGAAGTGGGCCGAGGCCGGCGTCGTGTTGATGGGCAAGCTGGCCACGCATGAGTTCGCCATCGGCGGACCATCGTTCGACCTGCCCTGGCCGCCGGCCCGCAATCCCTGGAATCCGGACCACTTCACCGCCGGATCGTCGTCCGGCACCGGTGCGGCGGTGGCCGCCGGCCTGGTGCTGGGTGGCACCGGGTCCGACACCGGCGGTTCGATCCGCGGCCCCTCGGCGCTGTGCGGCATTGCCGGCATCAAGCCGACCTACGGCCTGTCCAGCCGTCGCGGCGTCCTGCCGCTGTCGCAGACCCTGGACCACACCGGCCCGATGGCCTGGACCGTCGAGGATTGCGCCCTGCTGCTGCAGGGCATGGCCGGCCACGACCCGTTGGACCCGGCCAGCGCCAACCGCCCGGTTGCGAACTTCACGGCCGACCTGAACAAGGGTGCCAAGGGTCTGCGCATCGGCGTGATCCGCCACTTCCACGAGACCGACAACCCGGTAAGCCCGGCCACCAGAAAGGGCATCGACGACGCGTTGGACGTCTTCAGGGCGCAGGGCGCGGAGATCCGCGACGTGACCCTGGCGCCGATGATGGATTACAACGCCCCCGGCTGGGTGATCCTGACCGCCGAGGCCTATGCGGTCCACGAACCTTGGCTCAAGGAGCGCTTCAACGACTACGGCGAGCTGCTGCGCGATCGCCTGGCGTTCGGCGCCCTGCTGCGCGGCACAGATTACGTGCAGGCGATCCGGCGGCGGCGCGTGCTGTGCGAGGAGATGCGCGATGCCATGGCCGACCTCGACATCCTGATCACTGCCTCCGCCCCGGCTGAGGCACCGAAGATCACCGAAGTGCCGAAATGGGGCATGTTCGAAAAGCCGAACTTCACCATGCCGTTCAACCTGACCGGTCTTCCGGCCCTCAGCGTCTGCTCCGGCTACGGCGAGGGCGGCCTGCCGGTCAGCATCCAGATCATCGGCAAGCCGTTCGCCGAGGCGACGGTGTTCCGCGCCGGCCACGCGTATGAGACGGCGACCGACTGGCGCAGCAAGCGACCGGCCATGTCGGCCGCCCTTGCGGCCTAACCCGGAGTTAGCGCGATGAGCGAAAGCAAATTCGAGGCTCGCGTCATGGCGTCCGGACTGCGTCCCAAGCCGGACGAAATGGCGATGCTGAAGGCGCTGGTAAAGGACCTGGACCGTGCCGCGGCGATGGTGCGCGGTCCTCGCCCGTACGCCGAGGAACCGCTGAACGCCTTCCGTTTGAAGCACGCGTAAGGGGCAGCCGGTGGCTGCGGCGCGGTTCGGCAGCAGCCATCCGATGTCTCACAGAGCAGGAGGCAGGCTGTCGCCTCTAAAGCTGAGGCTCGATCGGCAGCCATCCGAGCACACGGGCCAAGATCCGACGCAGCAGCGTGGTGTCGGGCTCCGCACGGAACAAGCGCATGTGGCCGGCAACCTCGCCCCGCCAGGTCAGCCGGTGGTTTTCCCATTCAACCAGCCAGCTGCGTGCCGGGTCGGTCAACCTGCGGTGCTCTTCGCGCAGATTGTCCGCAAGATCGCGATCCTCGACGAAGGCACCCATCTCGGTATTCAAGTTCGCCGACCGCGGATCGAGGTTGAACGAGCCCACGAACGTTACCGCGTCATCGACGACAAAAGCCTTGGTGTGCAGGCTGGCGCCGCCTGAGCCAAACATGCTCTTGCCCTCTTGGCCACCACGCTTGAGCTCATGCAATGTCACGCCCGCCTTCAGCAGACGCCGACGGTATCGGGCGTAACCGCCATGGACCGCCAGCACGTCCGTTGCCGCGAGTGAGTTCGTCAGGATCGAGACGGCCACGCCACGCCGCAGCAGCTTGATCAGCAGACGGGTGCCGCGCCGGCCCGGGACGAAATACGGCGAGACCAGAATCACCTGTGTTCGAGCGGCTCCGATCGTGGTTCGGATGGCGCCCAGCACGCCTGGGGGGCGGCGGCGGCCGAGCCTTTTGCCTGGTGGGTCGGCGACGATGCGGATTTTGTCGGCCGTGAGTGGAAGGTGGTTTTGCGCCAGAAGATCCTTCAGCTCCGGCAAAGCGCGGACACGCTCCAGATAGGCTATGGTCGACGTGGTCTCAGCTGCCTCCGCCAGGGTCCGGCGCAGCGCGTCCAGGCCATCGGGCTGCGGCCGCGACACGGCGATGCGCTCGATCGGCCGCACGCGGCGATCTTTCCAATAGCGCTCGAAAGCGGTGATGGCCTGGGTGACAGCGCGGCCTGTCAGCGCCAGGTCCAGGTCGCGGAAATTGAACTGGCTGGAGGCGTCGAAATACGCGTCACCAATGTTCCGGCCGCCGCCTATGAACAGCTTGCCGTCGCCGATCCAGGCCTTGTTGTGCATGCGATGATTGAGCCGGTAGCCGGCGAACAGGAGCTCGATCGCGCTGCCGAAGGCGCCGCCGAAGCGGACGTGAAACGGGTTGAACAGGCGGATCTGGATGCGAGGATGCTGCGATAGAGTTGCAAGCGTCAGCTCGTTCTCGCGTATGTAAAGATCGTCGAGCAGCAGGCGCACGCGCACGCCACGGTCAGCCGCGCGCAGGACCTCATTGACCAGAAGCCGCCCGGTGACGTCCTCCGCCCAGCGGTAATACTGGAGGTCGAGTGTGCGGGTCGCGGTCCGGGCGCTCAGGACGCGCAAGGCGAAGGCGACCAGATTGTCGGACACGAGCGAGACGCCCTCCCGCAGGTCCGATGGCGGAACCGCCGGAACGGTGGCAATCAGCTCGGTTTCGCTCCGTATCATCATCTAAATCCTTGCCTCGCAGCCCGTGAACCGCCGTGTCATTGCAACACCATCTGCATCGCTGCTCTAAACCCCTGTGTCCGCGACGAAGTTCCTTATGCGTCTATCTAGTGTGCGTGGAACCCGGTGACGGTCAGGTTTTGGTTATGAGGATACGGTGGACGTGGTGGGCACGCCTGGGCTGACGCAACATTGACGTCATGGCCGCTTTGCGTTGGAACGATACCAACCAAGGGAAGCGCGCCAGTTGACCCGCATGCTGATCGCCGTCGTGGCGATGTTCCTGCAACAGACCTGCGGTTCGGTGGGCCGGGTGCTGCCGGCGGTTCTGGCGCCGCTGATCATTCATGAGCTGGACGCGGATGCGTCCTGGGTGGGCGTCTATTTCGCGCTGACCGCGATGGCGGCCCTGGTGGGCCAATTGGGATCGGGCGGCTTCATCATCCGCCACGGTGCGATCCGGATGAGCCAGGTCGCCTTGCTGTCGACGGGTGCGGGCATGGCGGTCGCCATTATCGGTGGGGCTGCCGGCTTCGTGTTGTCGGCCCTGGTCGGCAACGGCATCGCCGCCGTCGCCACCCCCGCCAGTTCCCAATTGCTCGGCCGCTGGTCGATCCGCCGCTACGCACCGTTCGCGTTCTCGGTGGCGCAGTGTGCCATTCCCGCCGGCATTCTGCTTGGCGGTTCGCTGGCCCCGGTCCTGGCCCAGTGGCTGGGCTGGCGCGGCACGATGCTGGTCAGCGCCAGCCTATGCTGGGTTTTTGCCTTGCTGCTGCAACCCCTCCATGGCCGGCTCGACACCGATCCCGAACCCGCCCATCCCATTCGGCTGTCGGATTTCGTCACCACCGTCACCGGCGTGCTGGCGGTGCCGGAGCTGCGCGCCCTGTCGTTCGCCTGCTTCGCCTTCAATGGCCTGCAGGCAGTGTTCGTCGCCTATTTCGTCACCTACCTCACAGCGCTGGGGTATGACCTGGTGGCTGCCGGGTCGCTGTTCTCCATGGTCATTGCCATTGCCATACCCTGCCGCATCCTGTGGGGCTGGATCGGCAGCTTCTACGTCGCGCCCCGGCTCGTCATGGCCGGACTTGCCATCGGCATGGCGATCAGCGCCGTGGTCACCGGCCTGTTCACCCCGGCCCGGGCAGCGCTGACGATCGGCCTCGTCACCAGCATACTGAGTGCGACCGCCATGTCCTGGCACGGCATCCTGCTGTCGGAGTCCGCCCGCCTGGCCCCGTTCGGCCGAGCCGGGGCAATCACCGGGGGCGTGTTGTCGTTTGGGCAGATGGGGGCCTTTCTGCTGCCCGCGCTGTTTTCGCTGCTGCTGCGCCTGACCGGAAACTACGCCGCCGGGTGGGCGGTATGCGCCATTCCCGCCGTGCTGGTCGGCGTCGAGCTGCTGCGTGGCGCCAGCCGACCGGTGGTGCGATGACCACACCGGCGCGAAAGTTGCAGTTTGCCCGGAACCCGGATTATTCTACCCACCAGTAGGCGGACGGACCGCCAAATCGAGGGATGCCAGCCAGAATGTCGGAAACCAAAGAGAAACCGCCTGCTCGGGTCCAGGACCCGAACAAGGCCGCCGTTCGGGTGGCCTTCGATCCGCTGCGGCCGACCGATAAGCCGCAGGAATTCTACGACAAGATCAAGCAGAAGTTCGCGGACGAGCGCGACCTGCGGCTGAGCTACCGGCCGGATGGGCGGGCGCAGTACACCTCGGAGCTGAACGGGGAGCTGGCAAAGTATGAGATCGACCCGTTCGCCGGTGAACCGACCGCGCGTGAGCCGATCAACGACACGGTGGAATGCCTGCTGATCGGCGGCGGCTTTTCGGCGCTGCTGACGGCGGCGCGGTTGCGCGAGAAGGGTGTCGAGAGCATTCGGATTGTCGAGCGTGGCGGCGATGTCGGCGGAACCTGGTATTGGAACCGCTATCCCGGCGCGGCTTGTGATGTCTCGGCCTACGACTACCTGCCGTTGCTGGACGAACTCGGCTATGTGCCGGGTAGCTTCTTCGCCAAGGGCCCCGAGATCTTTGCCCACTGCCAGTCCATAGCCCGTAAATACAATCTTTATGAGCTGGCCGTTTTCCAGACGACGGTTACCTCCACCGCCTGGGACCCGGCGGCGAAGTTGTGGCGGATCAGCACTGATCGCGGCGACACACTATCGGCGCGGTTCGTGGTGTGCGCCAACGGGACGTTGTCCAAGCCGAAGCTGTCGAAAATTGCCGGGATGGAAACGTTCAAGGGGCATTCCTTTCATACCTCGCGGTTCGACTACGCGTTTACCAAGCCGGATCTGTCGGGGCTGAAGGACAAGGTTGTCGGGATCATCGGCACCGGGGCGTCGGCCGTGCAGATCATTCCGCGGGTAGGACGGGCGGCCAAGGAACTGTATGTGTTCCAGCGGACGCCGTCGGCGATCGACATCCGCGACGACATCCCGACCGATCCGCAGTGGGCGGCGAACCTGAAGCCGGGCTGGCAGAAGGAGCGGCTGGACCGGCACATGCAGGGGCCGGTAGTGACCGAACAGCAGAAAGCCGAGCTGGCTGCGCTGCCGCGCGAGGAAAAGATCCGGCGGCAGGAGAACCAGAACATCGAGCATCAGATGCGCATTCATGCGCGGGTGGATGAGATCGTGAAGGACAAGGCGACGGCCGAGGCGCTGAAGCCGTGGTACATGCACCGGTGCAAGCGGCCGTGTTACGACGATGAATACTTGCCGGCATTCAATTTGCCGAACGTTCACCTGGTGGACACGCACGGCAAGGGCGTCACCGAGATCAACGCGAAGGGCGTGGTGTTCGAGGGACGGGAGTATCCGGTCGATGTGCTGATCTATGCCACCGGCTTTGAAGTGCAGGTAACCGGGATCTACAACGACATCCGTGGCGAGAACGGGCTTGAGCTGAACGAGAAGTATGCCGACGGCATGCGGACGGTGTTCGGTGTACACTCGCAGGGTTATCCCAATCTGTTCATCATGGGCGGGTACCAGGCTTCGTTTCAATTCAACCTGACATTCATGCTGCAGACCCAGGGGAAGCACATCGCGGACTGCGTGGCCTATGTTCGCGACCACGGCTACACCACGATCGATGCAAAAGCGGAAACCGAGCAGTGGTGGGTTGACGAGGTGATCCGGCATCGCGGGAAGACGAACCGGAACAAGGAGTGTACTCCCGGGTATTACAATTTCGAAGGTGAAGAGAACCGGCGGCAGGACGGCAATTACAATGGTGGCTTCCACCAGTATTTCCTGCACATGACCGAGGTCAAGAAGGACATCGAGAAGCACTTCAGCTTCGCATGATCCTGGGCGCGACCCCGTACGCCGCGTATGGGGTCGCGCCTGTCCTGCGGGGCCGGCCGGTTCAGTAGGCCAGCGGCTCCATCTCCACCGGCACCCAGCGTCCATCCTTCACCATGGCCAGGAAAGCCTTGGTCGAGCCGTGATGCTGTTTCGGACCAAACGAGTAGTGGTTGCCGTAGATGTCGGAGAAGTCGTTCAGGCTTTCCATGGCTGTGACCAGGCTGTCGACCGTGAGGTCGCGTCCGGCCCGCTTCAGGGCTTCCAACGCGATCTGGGCGACGGACACGCCAGTCTGGCCGATGTAGTTGATGTCAATGCCATACCGCGTGCGATAGCGGCCCATGAGGTCACGGATTTCGGGCCGCGGATCGTCGGGGTAGACGTAAAGCGTCGGGGTCATCGAGTAGAAGCCCTCACCCGTGCCGCCGGGCGCGGTGGCGACAGCGGTGTCGTAGGATGCGGCCTGCCCGACCAGATCCACGTTCCAGCCGGCCTTCTTGACCGTTCCGATAATCAGCGTGGTATCGCGGACAATGGTCCCCAGTGCTACGACGTCGCAGTTGGCTTCCCGCAATTTGGTGACCGCTGCGGTGAAATCCGTATCCGTCGGCTTGTGTGCCGTTACCGCGGCAACTTTCAGACCTTCCGCCTCGGCCTGCAGTGTCACGCCGGCCAGTACATCCTTGCCGAAGTCGGTGTCCTGGTACATCACGCACAGCACCTTCTTGCCGCGCTGTCCGACGAAGTATCTGATTCCGGCCCGCATCTGATCGACATAGGATGATGTCTGGCTGAACTTCAGCCGGTGATACGGCTCGTACATCGACCGTGCAGCCGTCAAGGGCAACAGCTTTGGCGTGTCCTTTTCGATCGCCATCGGCCAGGTGGCGTTGTTCATCGGCGTGCCGCCGTCCTGCAGGGTCATGAACACGCGATCGTTGTTCAGCAGCTTGTTCATCGCCTGTACTGCGCGTGGAATCTGATATTGATTGTCTTCGACAATATAACGGATCCTGCGGCCGTGGATGCCGCCTTTCGCATTTGCCTCATCGAACAACAGCCGGATGGCGTTGGCGTTGTTCACCCCCTGGATTGCGGTGACCCCCGACAGGTCGGTGACCGTGCCGATCAATATTTCCGTGTCGGTAACACCATGAACTGCATCCGCCGCGGTGGCGGCACCGCCTGACAATCCTGCCAAGACGAAGGCAGCCGCCTGTAATAGCCCGCGAGTCTTGCTCATTGGACTGATCCCCCTGTTTTTTGTTCTCCCTCGACTGTATGCTGGTCTGTAACAGAACGTCTATTAAACCGTCACGACGAGTTCGGCGCCGTGATCAACTAGCCGTGTGCACCGTCACTGCCCAACCTGTCACGCAGCCGCCGGCGCCCCAGCGTTCGCACGTCAGCCCCCGGCGCCATCGCCTTGATGGCCGCCTGTTGCGCCGAACGCTGTTCATGGATCGAGGCGATAACCGGGCCCATGGCGACACCGAGGTCAACCAGAACGGCCTCCGACAATTGGAGGCTGGCTTCGACCGTCTCCGGCACCGCGTCCGACGCGCCGACACGGTAGAGGCGGGCGGCGTGGCGCGCATCCCGTGCCCTGGCCACGATCAGCAGATCGTCCCGTTCGGCCCGCGCCCCGGCCACCAGCGCATCGGCTGCCGCGGTGTCGTCCAAGGTCACCACCAGAGCCGAGGCGGTGGCCAGGCGCAGGCGCCGCAGCAATTCGATCTCCGTCATGTCGCCGAAATACACCGGCTTTCCCTGGCCGCGCTGCTGCGCCACCCGGTCCGGATCGCGATCGATGGCAACATATGGAACCTTGTGCACCTCCAGCATTGTGGCGACGGTCTGGCCAACCCGCCCGAAGCCGGCAATCAGCACGCCGGCAGGTCCATCCATCATCTCGGGCACCAGAATGGCCGGATCCAGCACCGCCACGGGCGACAGCCGCGGCACCAGCAGGGCGTGAAGCTTCGACAGCAGCGGGATGGTGGCCATCGTCAGCGCGGTGACGAACAGCACCTCGCGCGCGGTGTCGGTGTCCAGCATCCGGGTGCCGATCGCCACCGACACGATGACGAAGCCGAACTCGCCGCCGGGGGCCAGCAGCAACCCGGTGTGCAGGCTGTTCATCCAGCTGAGCCCGAACCCCCTGGCCAGCGGCGCGACGATCAGCGTTTTCACCACGATCATGCCGATCGCCGCACCGAACACCACGAGGGGATGCATTCCGATGACGCGGATATCCAGGCTCATGCCGATGGAGATCAGGAACACGCCAACGAACAGCCCCTTGAACGGCTCGATAGTGACTTCCACCTGGCGGCGGTATTCGGTTCCGGCCAGCAGCAGCCCGCCAATCAAGGCCCCGAGCGCCATGGACAATCCGGCCGCGGCGGTCGCCAGGCCGGTCGCGATCACCACCAGCAGGCATGCCGACACGAACAACTCGGCGCTATGGGTGCGCGCCACGCTGCGGAACAGCGGGCGCAGCACCAGCCGGCCCAGCGCCACGATGACTGCCACCGAAAGCAGCGCCTGGCCAACCGCGAGCCCAAAACCCGCCCACCCGCCGTCTGTCTTGGCAGCAGGACCGAGCGCGCCGAGGGCGAACAGGATTGGCACGACCGCGAGGTCCTGGAACAGCAGGATGGCGAAACTGCTCCGCCCGGCGACGGTGTTCAGCCGCTTTTCCTCAGCCAGCACCTGGATCACCACGGCGGTGGATGACATCGCCAGCACCAGTCCGATCACCATGCCGCTGGTTCGGTCGTATCCGGCCCAGATCGCAAGCCCGGCCAGCCCGGCGGCACAGGCAAGGAGTTGCAGGCCGCCCAGTCCGAACACCAGCCGCCGCATCGTGCGCAGTCGCTCGAACGACAGCTCCAGGCCGATCATGAACATCAGCAGCACGACGCCAAGCCGCGCGATCGGCTCGATCGAGACGGGATCGGTGATGGTGATCGATGACAGCCAGGGCAGTTGTGGCTCCAGCGAGGCGAGGCCGAACGGCCCGACCACGATGCCGACGAGCATGAACCCCACGACAGAGCTGACGCGCAGCCGGTGGAACAGCGGGATGACGACACCCGCCGCGCCAAGCACGATAAGTGCCTCCTTATAGAGGGAGGTATCGAAGGCTTCTGCTTCCATTGCTGTGTTTTAGCAGACTGCTTGTCCGCAATGACAGGCGCTCACGACCCCATCGGAGTCAGGCGGCGATCGCGATCGCGTCGAGATCCGGACGGCGATCCGCCATCGCGGCGTAGCGGTCCGCCAGGCGGATCAGCGCGTCCCGCACCTCGATCGATGTCTCGACACTGGCCAGGGCGCGCAGGTCCGGCACGATTTCCACCAGTTCAGCCTCGGTGACGTAAGACATTAGACACCCTCCTGAAATGACTATGCCCCCCTTGTTGCCGCAAGGCCGATTCTTCGCTGTGACCTGGGCCACTTTCGAGCATGATGGGCAAGCCGCAACAGCGAAGTCGACTGTTTTTCCCTGCCTGCGGCTTGAGGTTCACATTCCCTGCACGACAGGCCGGCGTTCGGGTTGCGGGCCGGAATCGCCACGCCGCCGCTTTGCGCGCCGGTCCGGCCGATATTGGCTGCAAAGCTTGACCGCCCCGCCCTCACGCCGCAAACCCCCGCGCATGACCCTCCAAACCCGCATCGTCACTGAAGACGAGGCCGACATACGCCTCGACCGCTGGGTACGTCGGCATCACCCCGGCATCCAGCAGAGCCTCATTCAGAAGTTCTGCCGCACCGGTCAGATCAGGGTCGACGGCGCCAAGGCTGACACCAACACCCGCCTCAGCGCCGGCCAGTCGGTCACGATCCCGCCGATGGATGCTCCGGCCCCGCCCAAACCGGTGAGCCGGATCGATCCGCATGACGCCAAGGACCTGCAACAGGCGGTGATCTACCAGGACGACCAGATCCTGGTGATCAACAAGCCTTACGGCCTGCCGGTGCAGGGCGGCCCCGGCATCACCCGCCACCTGGACGGGATGCTGGATGTGTTGCGGTTCGGATCCGAACATCGGCCGCGCCTGGTGCACCGCCTGGATCGCGACACCACCGGCGTGTTGCTGCTGGCCCGCACGCCCGGCACTGCCGGTAAGCTTGCCGCGCTGTTTCGCGGCCGTGACATCGAGAAGACCTATTGGGCTGTCGTCGCCGGCCGGCCGGTCCCGGTCGAAGGGCGCATTGACCTGCCGTTGAAACGCGTCGGCGGTGCCCGTGGCGAGCGAACCGCGCCGGCGGACCGCGACGACCCCGATGGCGCCCGCGCGGTCACCGATTACCAGACCCTCGACAACGCTGCCCAGAAACTGGCCTGGCTGGAACTGAAGCCCATTACCGGGCGGACGCATCAATTGCGGGTTCACTGCGTCGCCATCAAGGCGCCCATCCTCGGCGACGAAAAGTATGAGGAGCCTGACCAGAACATGGCCTTTTCCGCCCTGATCGAAGGCCTGTCGAGTGATCTTCACCTCCATGCCAGGCGGCTGGTCCTGCCGCATCCGGGCGGAGGCCTGCTGACTGTTGAGGCTGACCTGCCGCCCCATATGAAGGCCACCTTCAAGACGCTGGGCTTTCACGCCCAACCGGCTAAACCTGCGGAGAGACGCAAATGACCCAACCGCGACGCACGCTGCGGATCGCCCTGATCGCAGTCGCTGCCGTGATTGTCGCGGCTGTGGGGATTGGCGCCATCGTTATCGCCCGCATCGACCCCAACACCTACAAGCCAGAGATCGCCGCCGCGGTGAAACGCGCAACCGGCCGGGATCTTGTGCTGAATGGTCCGATCACGCTGAAACCGTCGTTGTGGCCGACGATCCAGGTAAGTGACGCTGCGCTGTCCAACCCGCCCGGATTTTCCCGCCCGCAAATGGCCTCATTGCAAAGCCTTGAGTTGCAGCTTGCTTTGATACCGTTGCTGTCGAGCCATGTTCAGGTGGACCGCCTGATCCTGATCCATCCCGACATATTGCTGGAGACTAACGCCGCCGGCCAGCCGAATTGGCTGTTCACCCCTGAAGCGTCCCCCACAGCCCAGGCCGGATCGCCGCCGTCGGCCCAGCCCCCCACAAGCGGCTCGCGGACCGACGTCAGCCTGGCTTCCGTGCGTATCGAGAACGGCACCATCGCCTATCGCGACGGCCGCACCGGCAAGCTCACCACGCTGGGTCTGCCAAAGCTCGACGTGGCAGCCACCTCACCGGACGCGCCGATGCAGCTTGACGCCGATGCCCAGTTCAACGGGACGGCATTCAACCTGACCGGGGAAACTGGAAGCCTAAATCGCCTGCAGGACCAGTCCGCGAAGACGCCGTGGCCGGTGAAACTGGCGCTGGCCGTGGGCACCGCGAAGATCAGTGCCAACGGGGCACTGACGCAACCGCTGCAGGGCAAAGGCTACGCGCTCGATGTCAACGGCACTGTCCCCGACGCCTCCGTGCTGACCGCGTTGATGCAAGGCTACAAGCTGCCGCCCCTGCATGACGTCACATTTGCTGCCAAGCTCGCCGATAATGGCGGCGCCTTGCCGGCGATCTCCGCGCTGACGCTGCATGTCGGCGCGTCCAACCTCGATGCACAGGTCCCCGGCCTGACGCTGGACCATCTCGACATCGCTGCCGCCGCCGCCGATCAGCCAACCAAGGCCAGCGCGGCAGGTAAACTTGGCGATCAGCCGTTGTCGCTCGCCGCGACCACAGGTGCGCTGGCCAGCCTGATGCCGAGCGCCAAGCCGGTGCCACTGCCGATCGATGCCACGGCCCAGGCAGCGGGCGGGACGTTCACCATCAAGGGCACCATCGCCAACGCGCAGGCGTTGAGCGGCGCCAACCTCGTGGTGACCGCAAACATCCCCGACCTCGCTGCCCTGTCGCCTCTGGCGCGGCGCCCGCTGCCGGCGATCAAGCAGATCACCTTCCAAGGGACCCTGACCGACACGTCCACCGCCGGCTTGCGCAACGGCGCGGCACTGCATGGCCTGGCGCTGACCTCGGCGGATGGCGATCTGTCCGGCGACGCCGCCATTGGCCTCACACCCAAGATAAACTTGACCGCAAACCTGCGGTCCAATCGCATTGATCTCGATACGATCCAGGCGGCGATGCAGCAGGCCCCTGCCCCACCGCCGCCGGCCGCAGCCGCGGCGCCGCCTTCGCCTCAGCCGCAGCGACCGAAACGCGGCAACCGCCTTTTTTCCGACCAGCCCATTCCGTTCGACGTGCTGCGCACCGCCGACGCCGATCTGACCCTGGCAGTCGCCGTCGTGCATGGCGGTGGTGCCGACTACAAGGCGGTCAACACCCATGCCGTGGTCAGCGGCGGCAAACTCACCGTCGATCCGTTTGCCGCAGACCTGCCCGGCGGCCATCTGTCGGGCACCGCGACCGTCGATGCCACCCAGGCCGCCCCACCGGTCCATGTCGTGCTGCACGCCCCCGGCCTTGCCTTGAAGACCGTTCTGGCGGCAGCGCATGAACCGTCCTACGCCACCGGCAACCTGGAGGTTTATGCCGATCTGCGTGGCGCCGGTGCCACGCAGCATGCCATCGCCGCCTCGCTCGACGGTTCCCTTGGCCTCGCCGTTCCCAGCGGCACCATCGACAACCGCCTGCTCGGCAGCCTGCTTGGCAATGTCATGAACACGCTCAACGCGCTTAACCTGGTCGGCAAGGGCGGCTCCAGTGAGTTAAAATGCTTCGGCCTGCGCATGGATGCGGTCCACGGGGTGGCGACCGTGAGGCCTCTCGCCCTCAGTTCCTCGCTGCTGACGATGACCGGCGCGGGCACCGTCAACCTCGGCGATGAGACGCTTGCCATGACGCTGGCACCGCAAGCCCGGCTGGCCGGCACCAATGTGGTCATTCCGGTGAATGTAACCGGCCCGATCCGGGAGCCGGCCATCAAGGTGAACCAAATCGGCGCCGCTGAACGCAACGCCGGTTCGGTGGCCGGCGCCGTCATCGGCAACGCCACGCCTTTGGGCATTGTCGGCGGCCTGCTTGGCGGTGATAAACTGCTGGGCGGCAACGCCGATATCTGCCCTGCCGCCCTCGCCGCCGCGCGCGGCCAGGCAATTCCGGCGGAGGCGAAATCGGAGCCGGTGATGCAGACCGCACCCGATCCGGGTGCGATCCTCAGGAACCTGTTCAAGTGAAAGGCCAAGGGTGAAGCGATTCTGGGATACCGCCGCGGTTGAATGGACCGACCAGGGCCACCGCATCCTGCTTGACGGCAAGCCGATGCGCCTGCCCAGCGGCAACGCGCTGCTGGTTGGCCCCGTGCGCCTGGCCCGCGCGATCGCCGAGGAATGGCAACAAGCCGGCGGTGAAAAAGGCGGCGAGATGAGCTTCAAGGACACGCCCCTTACCCGGCTGGCCGGCACCGCCATCGAACGGATCGCGCCGGATCCCGGCACGACCGTCGACGCCATTGCCCGCTACGGTGAGACCGACCTGCTGTGCTACCGCGCCGAGACGCCCGAGAAGCTGGTGCAGCGTCAGCATCAGCAGTGGCAACCCTGGCTGGATTGGGCCGCGCGGGCCCTGGACGCGCCGCTGCGCATCACCACCGGCGTCGGCTACATCAAACAGCACCACGACACGGTTGCGGCACTTCGCCGGGCGGTTGCGGCACTGGACATCCATGCTGTGGCCGGTTTGGGGATTGCCGTGCCTGCGCTCGGCAGTCTTGTGCTTGGCCTTGCCCTGGCCGCAGGCGAAATCGATGCCCAGACCGCCTACACCCTTGGCGCCCTCGATGAATTGTTCCAGGCTGAGCAATGGGGTGACGACTACGAGGCGGTGGACCGGCGTACAAGCATGTTGGCGGACACCGTCCTGGCAGCTCGCTACATCGACCTCACGCGGGGGGACGGGTGAACGCAAAACGCTTGGTGATCGCAGGCCGGGTGCAGGGTGTCGGTTATCGCGCCTGGATGGTCTATAAAGCGGGACAACTCGGCATCTCCGGCTGGGTCCGCAACCGGCCGGACGGCACCGTGGAGGCGCTGATTGCCGGCGAGGTTGCCTCGGTCGAGGAGCTGTCCCGTCTATGCCGCCGCGGGCCCCGCATGGCCACGGTTTCCTCCATCGATGAGGACCTTGCCGAACCGCCGGACGATCCAGGCTTCCACCAGATCGGATAACCAGCCCCAGCGCGGCCGCGTGCGCCCGCATTGCCCGCCAGGTAATCGCCGCCCTGCTGTGCAACGTGATCATCGCGCAGGCCAACGCCCACAGCCGATGCGCCTGATCGCCACGATCAGGCTGATGCGTAAAGCGTGTCTTTCGGCGGGGTTTAAGGCTTTGTTAATTATTCGTCGTCATGAAGGTGGCATGAATGCTCATGCTCCGCGTCATGCTCTTCCCCAGCAGGCGCTTGCCATCGTGGCACTAGCCGCCTTCGGGCTGGTTGCCGCGTTGATGGGTGGTCCCGCTTCGGGACAGGTGGCGGTGGTCTTTCCGCCTTGGTGGGACGGGACCCGTACCGTCAACGCCGCGGCCAAGGGTGGGCTGGTGCTGCGGTTCGGTCCCTGGCCGTTTGTTGTCCTGGTGGCGCCAGACGAACTGCACGGGCGGGAGCAGCTATGGAGAAGCGGCGCATGGTTGTTGCTCAACCCGCAGAGCCTGCGTGGTTGTGGCCTTAATTTTGGAGTGAACTCAGTTGGTGACCCGGATGCAACGCGTAGATGAACTCGCGCAACTACGTGGGCTGGTGGATCGGGGCCTGACGACAGCCTTGTGGCTGCATGTGCCGTTGATCGCCGGTGTCGCCTGGTTCCAGGGCAACGCCGCCACTGTGCTGGCGGGGGCAGCGGCGATAGTCGCCGCGACAGCCACCTGGGCCTGCTTCGGCTGGCCCGCGGGCACCACCCGAAGAATCACGCTTGGCATCGCGCTGGTGGTGATGGTTTCGCTGTTGCTGATGGCGGCCGCCGGTGGCGGATGGCAGACCGATATCCACATGTATTACTTCGCGGCCCTGGCAGTGCTGGCAACGTATTGCGACCGCAACGTGATCCTGGCTGGTGCTGCGGTGACGGCGGTTCATCACCTCGTGCTGAATTTCGCCGCGCCGGCCCTGGTGTTCGCGGGCAGCGGCGATCTGGGGCGGGTTGTACTGCACGCGATCATTCTGTTGATCGAGACCGGCGTGCTGGTCTGGTTGACCAGCCACATGACGACCCTGATCGCCAAGAACGCGGCCAGCCTGGTCGAATCGGACGCTGCCCGGGTGAAGATCATGGAGGCGGCGACGGCGCAGGAGCAGGCGCTGAGCCGAACGGAGGAGACGAAGCGGAAGACCATACTGGACCTGTCGGCACGGTTCGAGGCGAATTTCGGCAGCATTGTCGACAGCGTCGCCACCGCAGCGACGCAGATGCAGTCCACTTCGGAGGCCATGGCGGCCAGCGCCAAGGAAACAACGCGGCAATCGGTTGCGGTCGCGGCGCGGTCCGACGCCACCATGCACAGTGTCCAGACCGTCGGCGCCGCAACCGAGGAACTCACCGCCTCGATCGCCGGGATCAGCCAGCAGATCACCCGGGCAAGCGGCATGATCAAGGACAGCGTGAAGCAAACCATCATGTCCAATGAGCAGGTGATCGGGCTGACCGCGGCGGCGGCCAAGATCGGTGACGTGGTCCGCATCATCAGCGATATTGCCGGGCAGACCAACCTGCTGGCCCTCAACGCCACCATCGAAGCAGCCCGCGCCGGCGACGCCGGCAAGGGGTTCGCCGTCGTTGCCTCCGAGGTGAAGGCCCTGGCCACCCAAACTGCCAAGGCCACGGAAGAGATCGCCGCGCAAATCAAGGCGATACAGGATGCGACGCAATCCTCCGCCCAGTTGATCCAGGGTGTCGTGGAAACCATCGGGCTAGTCGATCAGACGACGATAACCATTGCCGCGTCCGTCGAGCAGCAGAGCAGCGCCACGCTGGAGATTTCCCGCAGCGCGCTGCAGGCGGCGCAGGGGACGCAGGAAATGTCTGGCGGCATCTCCGGCGTGAACCAGTCCGCACAGGAGACCGGCACGGCGGCATCACAGGTATTGACCGCGGCAAGCCAGCTTTCACGCAGCGGTGAGGCGCTGAAAGCCCAGGTCGATACATTTCTGCGCGAAGTCCGCGCCGCATAAGGGAGGCATGATCGCCGGCGGTCCAACCGCCGGCGAAGCGGATCGCACATCCGGATCCTGGTGACGCAGCCACGGCATCCGGAAAGCTGCCCATACCGTTCATGCTGATGCCAGGGCCAAGGCCCGTGCGGACGACGCGGTAAACTAACGACGCGGTAAACTTGCCAACCCTCACCACCGGCATAAACTCCCGCTCAATAAAGGGAGCCAACGCCAATGATCACCAAATTCGACAGCCTGTTCGCCGGCCATACCGACGTGGAGGACATCGGCTACGGTGGCATACCCATCAACGACCGCCGCTATGACAACGCCCACCTTTCCACCGCGCTGTCGAAGGCCCAGGCGATCGCCGAGAAGATGGACGAGCATGGCTACAACACCTTCTGGATGGCGGAACATCACTTCCAGCGCGAGGGCACGGAATGCATCCCCAACGTGCTGATGATGGCCCTGCACCTCACCCATGTGACCAAAAATATCCAGATCGGCTGCGGCTTCAACGTCGTCCCGATGTGGCATCCGCTGCGCCTCGCGGAGGATTACGCGATGGCCGATATCCTTTCCAACGGCCGCGTCGTCTTCGGCGTTGCCCGCGGCTACCATACCCGCGAGGTGGAGACCTTCGGCTCCCCGCTGACCGACCAGGAGGCCAACCGCGAACTGTTCGAGGAACAGGTCGACATCATCTTCAAGGCCTTCAACAACGACAGCTTCAGCCACAAGGGCAAGCACTACACGCTGCCGCCGGAAGTGCCGTATCGCGGCTATACGTTGAAGGAACTGACCCTGGTTCCACGTCCCGCCCGCCTGCCCGTGGAGTGCTGGCAGCCGATCCAGGGCGGATCGGAACGGGCGCTGGCGTTCATGGCCAAGCATGGCATCCAGGGGATGGTGGGCGGCGGATCGGCCGAGGGCGGGGCGATGCACAACGTCGTGCTGAAATGGCAGGCCGAACATGCCAAGATCGGCAAGCACATCGAGCTGGGCGAGCGCCTGTGCTTCGGCTTTCACTTCTACATGGGTGAATCCAAGCAGCAGTGCATCCGTGACGCCGCCAAATACTACGAAGAAAACATGAAGATGTTCGGCGAGCTGCGATTGAACCGGGCGATGAGCGACGAACAGATCGAAATCATGCGCGACCCGAAGCGTGCGCCCGCTGCCAAGCTGCCCCGGATCGAGGACGCGGTCGCATCCGGCGGCTTCCTGACCGGATCCGCCGGCGAAATCATCGATCATCTGAAGAAGCTCGAAAAAGCTTATCCCGGCCTCGACCGTGTCTCCATCAGCCCGTCCCTCGGCGTGCCGAAATCGGTGATCCTGGAGCAGGTCGAACGGTTCGCGAAGGAAGTCATGCCGGCGTTCAAGGGCAAGACGCTGGAAGTCAAGCAGCCCGCCCTGGCGACCTGAAGCTGGACCCGCGCCGGTGCAAACGCCGGCGCGGTGCCAGCCTTCTGGCGTGCGCGCTCAGTGGCACCGCAGCGACAGGCTGCGGAACGCGACAGCCAGCCACCGGTCGTCGTTCCCGCCATGCACCTGGCTTGGCACCGCGGCATCAGGGTGGTCCAGCACGATGACCACCGAGTCCAACCCGTTCAGGTACAAGCCCGGCACGCTGCAGCCGACCCGTCCGCGCGCCAACGATTCGAATGTGTGGACCTGCTGCCCGTTTACCGTCACGGTCATGGACTGGAAGGGCACGGCGGGCGGGGCGACGAACGGTGCAACGTCGAACTCCAGCCACAATTCGTCCGCCGGACCGGGATTGGAGATCGTCAGAACGCTTCGGTCCCCGATGGCCCAGGTGTAGCCATCCTCCGGTGCTGACCAGCCGAAGCCAATGCATCCGCTGGCGTTGCCGTCCCTGCCGAAGATCAGTTCGACGTGCGCCGGTGCTGGCGGTGTTTCGTTTCCGATACCTTGGGACGCGGCGTCGTGCGGCGCTATGCCTTGGCCCCCGGTAGCCTGGAACAGGGTGTATGCCTTTCGCAGCACCGTCAGCCAGGACGGGAGGTCGAGGTCCGGAACCTGCTCCCGCAATGCCAGCCGCCGGACGAAGCCAACCATCAGCCGGTCGTCGACCTTGACCACGGTGTTGGCCGGATGGCCAGGCCTGGCCGCCTGCACCCATAACAGGGTGGCCGGGCCATATGCGGCGAGGGCCAGCCGCAGATCGGTCAGGTCGTCTGCCGACAACGGCTCATTCTGACGGAACACCATGATCTTGCTTGGATTATCGAGATCGTCCAACAGCTTACGCACCAGGAAGCCGACCGTTCGAACCTGCTGCTGGTGCAGCATGCCGGGCTCGACTTCGCCGACCCGGACGTCGGCGTGGTAGATGAAGTCGTATTTGGCGAGCTTGACCATATACTCGCCATTTTCGGGCACGATGCGGATATCGCCGGGGTCCGTCATATCGGCGAAGCGTCCCTGCATCGCCCGAAGCAGATTGCGCAGCGGCGTGCCGGCGAACCGCAGCAGGCCCAGCGGCTCGACCCCAACCCTGCGTTGCACCAGGCCAAGCTCACAGTTGTCACCCAGGCTTTCGAATTTCAGGACCAATTCGGTGTCCGGGAGCATCGATATGGCGCTTGTGTCGGTCGACATGATGCGGTCAGCAACCTTTTGCGGCGGACGGTTCGACTCCTGTATAGTGACGCCACACTTTCGCGCCCACAACCTTTACGGTTACGATCCATGTCCGATCAGCCGCATGCCGCGTTTCTGTCGGCGCTGGGCCTGAGTGAAGGGGTGCCCAGCACGCCGGTGATCTTCCAGGTGGGGGATAGGATCGCCGAAACTGATCCGGCATCGATGCGGCCGGCGCCGCCGGTACAGCGTGTCGGCGTGCTGGGCGCGCTGACTGTCGACTACCTGGCCAGGGCGGTGGCGTGCGCAGTCCTGCAGGAGGGTGTGTTTCCCATCGTCCACCAAGCTCCATTCGGCACATATGTGCAGGCGATTCTCGACCCCGCGTCGTCGCTTTTCCGCTTCAAGCCTGATCTGGTGGTGATCGCGCCGCACTGGCGGGACATGGCCGCCGCGTTGCCGATCGGCAGCGACGCGGCGGCCGTTGATGCGGCACTGGGCGCCAAGGTCGGCCTGTTCCGCACCATCTGGCTACGGCTCGCCGCGGCGGGCATCCGGATCATCCAGCATCGCATGGTTCCTCCCGCGCATCGTTATCGCGGTTCGGCGGACCGATCGGCCCCCGCTGCGCCGGCGTGCCAGATCGCCCGCCTGAACGCGATGCTGACCCATGCCGGAACCGGGATGGTGACCTGGCTGGACATGGAGGAGCTGGCGCAGGCGATCGGAAAAAGGCGGTTCGCGCCGGCGAAACTCTACTACGGGGCCAGGCTGGACCACGACCCGAAATGGCTTCCGGACTACCTGCCCGTGTTCCGCGCCGCCTGGCGATCGGCAAACGCACGCGCCAAGAAAGTGCTGGTGGTGGACCTCGACAACACGATCTGGGGCGGCGTGATCGGCGACGACGGGGTAGAGGGCATCAGTCTGGGGCCGGGCTCCTCCAGCGGCGAGGCGTTTGCCGACTGGCAGCACTATTTGAAGGAGCTGGGTAATCGCGGGGTCGTGCTGGCAGCCTGCTCAAAGAACGATCCTGCCGTGGCTGCAACAGGCTTCAATCATCCTGCCTCGGTACTGCAAAGGGACGATTTCGCAGCGTTCGCATGCTCCTGGGGCGACAAGGCGGCCGGACTGCGTCAGATCGCGCGCGCGCTGAACATCAGCCTCGACAGTTTCGTGTTCTGCGACGACAACCCGGCGGAATGCGCGCTGATCCGCGGCGAGCTGCCCGAGGTCGCAGTGGTCTGCCTCGGCAGCGATCCGACCGGTTTCATCGACCGGTTCGACGCCGGAGTTTGGTTCGACGCCGACAGCTACACACCGGAGGATCTCAGCCGGTCCAAGGCCTATGTTGCCCGAGCGGCCGCGGCGGAGGAACAGGCCACCACGACCGACGTTGGCGCCTATCTCGCCGGCCTTGCCATGAAGGGTCGGCTGCAGCGGCCGGCCAACGCCGAGGTATCGCGGGTGGCGCAGCTTGAACAGAAGACCAACCAGTTCAATCTGACGACCCGGCGCTACAGTGAGACGGATATTCGGGCGTTATTGGACCGGCCGGACGTTGTCGTGCTGGCCTTTCACCTCACGGACCGGTTCGGCGACCACGGACTGACCTCGACGCTTATCGCGGTGCAGGAGGGCGATGCGCTGCGGATCGACAATTGGCTCATGAGCTGCCGAATTTTCGCCCGGTCGGCCGAGCAGTTCATGCTGCGCGGTTTGATCGAAATCGCCCGACAGATGGGAGCTGAACGCCTGCTGGGCGAATTCAGGCCGACCCCAAGGAACGTTGTGGTGGCCGACCTGTACTTGTCGCTTGGATTCACCGCCGCCGGTGACGGGTTTTTCGTTCGTCCGGTCAGCGATGCGATGGATGACGTGATTACTGCCATCGCGACCTGACCGGCTTGAACGCAGGATCACGCTGAGCGCGGGCAGCGATGCTGGTGGTTCGACGGTCCGAAGCCGATTTTAGCCTGTGCCGGCCAGCGGTTCGGTAGAAAACGATCTACCGGAACAGCACGTTCGCCGCCGCCGAGGCCGCCGCCACGATTGGTGCCGGGAACAGGAAGAAGAACCCGGTGAACAATCCGGTGACCGCCACGACGAAGGACAGCGAGGCGGGGCGCGGGTCGAACCGTTCAGCCGGAGCGTCGAAATACATCACCTTGATGATGCGGATATAATAGAAGGCGCCCACCACGCTGGTCAGCACACCGATGATGGCCAGCGCCCACAGGCCAGCCTGCACCGCGGCCAGGAAGATGTACAGTTTGGCGAAGAAGCCGGACATCAGCGGGATGCCGGCCAGGCTGAACATGAACACAGCCAACGCCAGGGCCAGGGCCGGATCGTTGGTGCCCAACCCGGCGAGGTCGGCGATTCTCTCGACCGACTTGCCCTGGCGGCGCATCGCCATGAAGCAGCCCAGGGTGCCGGCGGTCATGAACACATAGATCACCATGTAGACCAGGCTGCCGCGGACGCCCGCGGCGTTGCCCACGGCAAGACCGATCAGCGCGTAGCCCATATGGCCGATGGACGAATATGCCATCAGCCGCTTCACGTTGGTCTGTCCGATGGCTGCCAGTGCCCCCAGCAGCATCGATGCGATCGACACGATGACCACCAGGATCTGCCAGGCCCCGACCAATGAGGCGAACGAGGTGCCCATCACCCGCAGCAGCAGCGCCATCGCCGCCACTTTCGGGGCGGTTGCGAAGAACACCGTCACCGAGGTCGGTGCACCTTCATACACATCGGGTGTCCACATATGGAACGGAACCGCCGATACCTTGAACGCCAGCCCGACCAGCACGAACACGATGCCGACCACAAGGCCTGCGCTCGCCGCGTCCGGCTTGACCAGCAGGTCATGCAGCCCGGCCATGTCCATGGTGCCGGAGAAGCCATAGACCAGCGATATGCCGTACAGCAGCAGGCCGGATGCGAGGCCGCTCAGGACGAAATACTTCAGGCCCGCTTCCGACGACCGCACGTCGTCACGGGCAAAGGACGCCAGCACGTAGAGTCCCAGCGACTGCAGTTCCAGCCCCAGGTAGAGCGTCATCAGGTTGGAGGCGCCGGCCATGATCATCATGCCGACGGTGGCAAACAGCATCACCACCGGGAACTCGAACCGGCCGATTCCCTGTGCTCGGTTCCAGTCCAGCGCCAGAATGGTCGACAGCGCGGCACCGCATATGATGAGGATCTGGTTGAATGCGCTGAACGGGTCGGCGACGAACTGGCCGTGGAAGCCGAACCCGGAGGTGCGCGTCAACACCAGCAGGCCAGAGATCAGAAAGCCGCCAAGGGTGAGCATCGTGCACAGCAGCGTGCTGTCCTGTTTGCGCAGCACGCCAAAAATCAGGACCGCCAATCCCACACAGGACAGGACGATCTCAGGCAGGGCCAAAGTCCAGTTCATCAGTGCCCCGCGCTCATGATCACGTTTCCGGCTAGCTTGGTGGTGGCGGCCAATGCGGCGGTGTGGTTCTGCACCATCGCCCCCACGGTTGCGTCGAAGTAGCTGGTAAAACTGGACGGATAGATGCCCATCCAAAGGGTCAGGACGATCAGCGGCGCGAACACCACCCACTCGCGCGGGGTCAGGTCGAGGATACTGCGAAGGTCATCGCGGGTAATCCGGCCGAAGATGACCCGGCGATACAGATACAGCATGTACGCCGCACCCAGGATCATCCCCATGCCGCCGAGCAGGGCGAGCCAGAAATTGACTTGCAGCGACCCGATGATGACCAGGAACTCACCGACGAAGCCAGCCGTGCCCGGCAGTCCAATCGAGGCCATCATGAACAGCATGAACACAAGGGCATAGCATGGCATCCGGTCACCAAGGCCACCGTAACGCGCGATCTCACGCGTATGCATGCGGTCGTAGATGACGCCGACAACAAGGAAGAGTGCGGCGGACACCACGCCGTGCGACAGCATCTGGAACAGCGCACCGGAGATGCCCTGGACGTTGAAGGTGAAGATGCCGATCGTCACGACGCCCATATGGGCGACGGAGGAATAGGCAATCAGCTTCTTCATGTCCTCCTGTGCCAGGGCGACCAACGAGGTGTAGATAACCGCCACGACCGACAGGGTGAATATGAACGGGGCGAAATGGGCCGACGCTTCCGGCAGCATCGGCACCGAGAAGCGCAGGAACCCGTAGGCTCCCATCTTCAGCAGCACGCCGGCAAGGATGACGGAGCCGGCGGTCGGCGCCTCCACATGGGCATCGGGCAGCCAGGTGTGGACGGGCCACATCGGAACCTTGACCGCAAAGGACGCGAACAACGCCAGGAACAACCAGTTCTGTGCCCCGGCCGGAAAGGTCGTGTGCATCAGGACGGCGATGTCGGTGGTGCCGGCCTGCAGCCACATGGCGATCAGGGCCAGCAGCATCAGCACCGACCCGGTCAGCGTGTAGAGGAAGAACTTGACCGCCGCATACACCCGCCGCGGACCGCCCCAGACACCGATGATCAGGTACATCGGGATCAGCACGCCCTCGAAGAACATGTAGAACACGACGAAATCCGTCGCTGCGAACATGCCGACCATCATGGTTTCCAGGATCAGGAAGCTCATCATGTATTCGCGCACGCGCGTATGGATGGATTCCCAGCTCGCCAGGATGCAGATCGGTGTCAGCAAGGTCGACAGCAGCACGAACAGGACCGAGATACCGTCGACACCCATGCTGTAGCCGACCTTATAGTCCGGCAGCCAATTCAGGTGTTCGTTGAACTGGAAGCCGGCCTCGGACGGATCGAACCTAACCCACAGCACCAGCGACAGCACGAAGACCAGCAGGCTGGTCCACAGCGCCGTCCAGCGGGCGTTGGAGGCAACGGTCTGCTCATCGCCGCGCACCATCATGATGCACAGGCAGCCGACCAGCGGCAGCCAGGTGATCAGCGACAGGATCGGGAAGCCGGCGGCGTTCGTTACAGAAATCATGATCTCACCGGCTCAGCATGAAGATGCCGACCAGCACGACAACACCGATCAGCATGACAAAGGCGTAGACCGCGAGCGAGCCGGTCTGGATCTTCACCATCTGGCGGGACCCGTCGCTGGTCAGTTCGGCGAGGCCGTTGGGAACGCCATCGATAATCGTGGCGTCGCCCACCTGCCAGAACAGTCGCGCCAGGGCGATTGCAGGGCGCACGAAGATCACGCCGTACAGCTCGTCGAAATACCACTTGTTCAGCAGGAACCGGTGGAGCCCGCCAAAGGTCTGCGCCAGGCGGACCGGCAGCAGCGGATTGACGATATACATCACGTAGGCCAGCGCGATGCCCAGCAGGCCAACAACGGTCGGGGTGAAGTCGACCCACAACGGCACGCCCTCGATCGCGGCCAGGACGTGGTTGTGCTCGCCATTGAAGATGCTGCCGCGCCAGAATTCCTGCCAATCCTCACCGATGAACCAGGTGTGCAGCAGGAAGCCGGCCGACAGGGCACCAATCGACAGCACCAGCAGGGGGATCAGCATGATGCCGGGGCTCTCGTGCACATGCTCCATCACGTGGTGATCGGCCCGGGGCTTGCCGTGGAAGGTCATGAACAGCAGCCGCCAGGAGTAGAACGCGGTCAGGAAGGCCGCCAGCACGGTGCAGATGAAGCCGTAGGTCCCGATCGCCGAATGCGCCGCATAGGCCGCATTGATGATCGCGTCCTTCGAATAGTAGCCGGCGAACGGCCAGACGCCGGCAAGTGCAAGGGAGCCGATCCACATCACCGCGTAGGTCACCGGGATGAACTTCCAGATCCCGCCCATCTTGCGCATGTCCTGTTCATCCGACATCGCGTGAATAACGGACCCCGCGCCCAGGAACAACAGCGCCTTGAAGAAGGCATGGGTGATCAGGTGGAACACCGAGGCCTGGTACACCCCGACCCCGGCAGCCACGAACATGTAGCCAAGCTGCGAGCAGGTCGAGTAGGCGATCACGCGCTTGATGTCGTTCTGCACACACCCGATGGTGGCGGCGAACAGCGCGGTGGAGGCGCCGATGAAGGTGACGAAGCCAAGCGCCACGGGGGCGAATTCCATCAGCGGCGACATCCGCGCCATCAGGAACACCCCGGCGGTCACCATCGTCGCGGCGTGAATGAGCGCGGAAACCGGCGTCGGCCCTTCCATCGCGTCGGGCAGCCAGACATGGAAGCCAAGCTGGGCGGACTTGCCCATGGCGCCGATGAACAGCAGGAAACCCATGACCTCGATGGCCGGAAAGGTCGTCCCGAACAGCGTGTAGGTGTCCGCGGCGTGCTGTGCGACCGCGGGGAACACCACGCTGAACTCGACGGAGCCGAACTTGAAGAAGATCAGCGCCAGGCCGACTGCGAACGGCAGGTCGGCGATGCGGTTGACGACGAACGCCTTGATTGCCGCGGCGCACGCCGAAGGGCGGTCATACCAGTAGCCGATCAGCAGGTAGGAGCAGAGGCCGACACCCTCCCAGCCGAAGAACAACTGGGTCAGGTTGTCGGATGTGACCAGCATCAGCATGGAGAAGGTGAACAGCGACAGGTAGGCGAAGAAGCGGTAGCGCGGCCGGGTTTCATGGCCCATGTAGCCGACCGAGTAGACATGGATCAGCATCGACACGAACGACACCATTGCCACCATGGCGGCGGACAGCGTGTCGTAGCGCAGCGCCCAATCGACATGGAAGCGTCCGGCTTCGATCCAGCTTCCAAGGTCCAGCACATCCGGTTCGCCGCCGCCGGTCAGTTGGAAAAAGGCAATCGGACCGCAGACGGCAGCGACCACCATCCCAAGGATCGAGGCCAGCATCGCGGCCTTGTCGCCGATGGCCCGTCCGAGCAGGCCGGAGACCAGGGCGCCTGCCAGCGGCGCGAAGACGGCAATAGCGAAAAGCATGATCAGCCCTTCATCAGGTTGACATCTTCAACCTGGATCGACCCGCGATTGCGGAAGTAGACGACGACGATGGCAAGCCCGATCGCCGCCTCGGCCGCGGCGACCGTCAGCACCAGCATCGCCATTATCTGCCCGGCGAGGTCGTTCAAGGCGGCCGAGAAGGCGACGAAGTTGAGGTTGACCGCGAGCAGGATCAACTCGATCGACATCAGGATGATGATGACGTTCTTGCGGTTGAGGAAGATGCCGAAGATGCCCAGGACGAGCAGAATGGCAGAAACCACCAGGTAGTGGCCAAGACCGACATCGGTCATGCGTGATGCTCCTTGCCGCCGCGGCTAGTGTCCATGACCGTGGCCCCCGGCATCGGCGTGTTCCTCGACCGGTTCGGCCTCCGGCTCGACCGGCCGCAGATAGCCACCGGACTGGGTGGTGCTGGCGCCAAGCGGGATCGACATCATGGTCAGGGTCTCACGCACCGTCCTGGCGTTCTGGCGGTCAATGTTCTGGTGCCGCGACGTCTTGCGATCGCGCAGGGTCAGCACGATCGCGCCGATCATCGCGACCAGCAGGACCAGGCCAGCGGTCTGAAACAGGAAGACGTAGTCCGTGTAGAGGATGCGCCCGATTGCCTCGGTGTTGGACATGCCGCCGAGGGGCATCGGCGACATGCGCAGCTGCCCCGACCCCGGGGCCAATCGCCAGCCGCCCAGGACGAGTGCGAGCTCGACGAACAGCACGACCCCAACGGTCGCGCCGACCGGCAGGTAGCGCTGGTAGCCGGTGCGGAATTCCTCGAAATCCACGTCCAGCATCATCACGACGAACAGGAACAGCACCGCGACGGCGCCGACGTAGACGATGACCAGGATCATCGCCAGGAACTCCGCCCCGGCGATCAGGAACAACGCCGCGGCGTTGAAGAACGCCAGGATCAGGAACAGCACGGAGTGCACCGGATTACGCGAGCTGACCACCATCGCGGCGGACACCAGCAAAATCGCTGCAAAGACGTAAAACAGGATCGCGGTGATCATCTGTAGGGTGCGTCCAGTTCCAGCCGCCGTGCCAGCTCCGGTTCCCACCGGTCACCGTTCGCCAGCAGCTTGTCCTTGTTGTACAGCAGTTCCTCACGCGTCTCGGTGGCGAACTCGAAATTCGGTCCCTCGACAATGGCGTCCACCGGGCAGGCTTCCTCGCACAGGCCGCAGTAGATGCACTTGGTCATGTCGATGTCATAGCGCGTGGTGCGACGCGATCCATCGGCACGCGGTTCAGCCTCGATGGTGATTGCCTGGGCCGGGCAAATCGCCTCGCACAGCTTGCAGGCGATACAGCGCTCCTCACCGTTGGGGTAGCGGCGCAGCGCGTGTTCACCCTTGAAGCGGGGACTGATCGGACCCTTTTCGTAAGGATAATTGATGGTGGCTTTCGGTTTGAAGAAGTAGCGCAGCGTCAGCCCCAGCCCGGCGAGTAGCTCGCCGAGAACCAGGCTGCGCGCAGTACGGTCCAGGAATGTCATGTCAGGACTCCGCCAAGGGGGGCGCGGATGAGGCGATGCGTGGGCAAAAGGCGATATGGGGGCAAAAGGCGATATGGGGGCAAAGGCGATACGGGGGGATCATGTGTTGGGAAGCCAGCCAAACGCCATCAGCGCGCCGGCGGTGACCACCAGCCAGATCAGCGACAGCGGCAGAAAAACCTTCCAGCCCAGCCGCATCAATTGGTCATAGCGATAGCGCGGGAACGTCGCGCGCACCCACAGGAAACAGAACAGCACCATGCAGATCTTCAGCACGAACCAGATCACGCCCGGGATCCAGGTGAACGGCGCGACGCCGAATGGCGCCAGCCAGCCCCCCAGGAACAGGATCGTGGTCAGCGCGCTCATGAGGATCATGTTGGCGTATTCGCCAAGGAAGAACAGCGCGAAGCTCATCGCGGAATATTCGACGAAGAAGCCGGCCACGATTTCCGACTCGCCTTCCGGCAGGTCGAACGGGGAGCGGTTGGTTTCGGCCAGCGTCGAGATGAAGAACACGATGAACATCGGGAACAGCGGAATGCAGAACCACACCGTGCGCTGGGCCAGGACGATGTCAGTGAGGTTCAGGCTGCCGACGCACAGCAGCACCGTCACCAGCACGAACCCCATCGAGACTTCGTAGCTGACCATCTGCGCCGCAGAGCGCAACGCCCCAAGGAACGCGTATTTCGAGTTGGACGCCCAGCCGGCGATGATGATGCCGTAGACGCCCAGGGAGGAAATCGCGAACAGGTAAAGGATGCCGACGTTGATGTCGGCGATGGCCCAGCCTTCATTCACCGGGATCACGGCCCAGGCCACCATCGCCAGCATAAAGGTCAGCATCGGCCCCATCAGGAACAGCAGGCGGTTCGCGCCTGACGGGATGATCGTCTCCTTCATCAGCATCTTCAGCGCGTCGGCGAACGGCTGCAACAGCCCGAATGGGCCAACCACGTTGGGGCCCTTGCGCAACTGCATCGCCGCCAGGACCTTGCGTTCGGCATAGGTCAGGTAGGCAACGCCAATCAGCAGCGGCACCAGCAGCACCAGTGCCTCGATGAAGGTGAGGATGACGATGCCGATGTTGGTGTTGTGGAAGAAGTCGTACATCGCCCTACTCCGCCGCCATCGGCGCGGCGTGGGTCGGGATGGACTGCGCTTCGACGCAGGCGGCCATGGTTGGGCTGGCGCGACTGATCGGATCGGTCACGTAGTAGTTCGCGACCGCCGAAACGAGCGGCGCATCGGCCAGGACCGCAGGGTCGCCGGTCGGGCCGGTATGGTCGGAACAGCCGAAGCGGGGCAGGAAGCCGACGCGACCGAACACCGGGTTGACCTGTTCCATCCGGCGACGCAGGGCGTCGATGCTGTCATACGGCAATTGCTTGCCGACCACCGCGCTGAACGCACGCAGGATCGTCCAATCCTCCCGTGCCTCGCCGGGCGGGTAGACTGCCATGAAGCCGCGCTGGGCGCGTCCCTCGGTGTTGACGTAGGTGCCGGATTTCTCCGTATAGGCGGCGCCCGGCAGGATCACGTCGGCCCGCTGCGCGCCCGCGTCGCCGTGATGGCCCTGGTAGACGACGAAGGTGCCTGCCGCGATGCGCGACGGGTCAAAATTGTCGGCCCCGAGCAGCCAGAGCAGGTCGACACCGCCGCCGAGCATGGCCTCCGCGGTCTTGCCGTTCGGGCCGGGGACGAAGCCGAGGTCGAGCGCGCCGACCCGGGCCGCGGCGGTGTGCAGAACGTTGAAGCCGTGCCAGTCCTGTGACAGCGCGCCGACATGAGCGGCCAACCGCCAGGCCGCCGCCAGGATCGCGGAGCCATCGGGTCGCGCCAGAGCGCCCTGCCCCACGATGATCATCGGCCGCTTCGCCTCGGTCAGGATCCTGGTGAAATCATGCGAACCGTTGTGAAGATCGGTCAGCAATGACGGTTCCGAACCAAGCGCCACCGCCGAATAGGTCAGGTCGGTCTCACTGCCGATCAGCCCGATCGGCGTGGCATTGGCCAGCCAGGCCTTGCGGATGCGTGCATTGAGCACCGGGGCTTCCTTGCGCGGATTTGAGCCCACGATGAGGATGGCATCGGCGTCCTCGATACCGGCGATCGAGGTGTTGAAGCAGTAGAAGTCGCGCCGTGTGGCGTCCAGCTTGGCGCCATCCTGGCGGCAATCGACGTTGGTGGAACCAAGGCCGGCCAGCAGGTCCTTCAGGGCCAGCATACTTTCCGCGTCGCACAGATCGCCGGCAATGGCGCCGATGCGATCGCCGGACAGCGGCTTCAGCTTCGCCGCGATGGCATCGAACG
Organism: Rhodopila sp.; assembly: GCA_965200665.1. Lineage (GTDB taxonomy): Bacteria > Pseudomonadota > Alphaproteobacteria > Acetobacterales > Acetobacteraceae > Rhodopila. The sequence goes on from OZ241370.1 coordinate 337,228, forward strand.
CTTCATTCCAGGTGGCGGCGCGCAGCTTGCCGTTTTCGCGGACCCAGGGGCGATCCAGCCGGCGGCGTTTCAGGCCATCGATGGCAAAGCGCGACTTGTCGCCGAGCCATTCCTCGTTCACGTCCTCATTCACCCGCGGCAGGATGCGCAGCACTTCCATGCCACGGGCATCGATGCGGATATTGGTGCCGACGGCATCGAGGACGTCGACGCTGTCGACCTTCGCCAGTTCCCAGGGCCGTGCGACGAACGCGTAGGGCTTGGAAGTCAATGCGCCGACCGGGCACAGATCAATGATGTTGCCGGAAAGCTCCGACCCCAGCGCTTTCTCGACATAGGTGCCGACTTCCATGTGCTCACCGCGATTGGTGGCACCGAGGTCGGGCACACCGGCGACTTCGGTTATGAAGCGGATGCAGCGCGTGCAGTGGATGCAGCGGTTCATCGACGTCTTCACCAGCGGGCCGAGGTTCTTGTCGGGCACCGCGCGCTTGTTCTCGGCATAGCGCGAGTGGTCCATGCCGTAGCCCATGGCCTGGTCCTGCAGGTCGCATTCGCCGCCCTGGTCACAGATCGGGCAATCCAGCGGGTGGTTGATCAGCAGGAATTCCATCACGCCGCGGCGGGCGTTGCGCACCATCTTGCTGTCAGTGTGCACGACCATGCCTTCGGCAACCGGATAGCCGCAG